>JBHIXO010000167.1:0-8734 GCA_041984725.1 Acidimicrobiales bacterium
CCAGGAGTGGGCCGACGCGCCCGGCGCCGGACAGGACGAGACGCGCCGGGTGCGAGACCTCGTCACCGGCGGCAAGTCGTCGCTGTCGTGGGAGGACACCGCGCTGCTCGAGCGCTTCTGGTTCGACGGCGACGCCCAGTGGGCGCCGGTCAACACGCTTTCGGGCGGCGAGCGCCGCCGGCGCCAGCTGCTGCTGACCCTGCTCGCCCAACCCAACGTGCTCCTGCTCGACGAGCCGACGAACGACCTCGATCTCGACACGCTGCGGCTGCTCGAGGACTTCCTCGACGAGTGGCCGGGCGCGCTCGTGGTGGTGTCCCACGACCGGGCGTTGCTCGAACGGACGGTCACCGACGTGCTCGTCGTCGACGGGCAGGGGTCGGCCGCCCGCCGCCCCGGGGGCCTCGCCGCCCACCTCGCCGAGGTCACCTCGACCCGGGCGCGGGGCAAGGCGGCCGCGGCGCCCGCCCCCGCGTCCGCCCGGCCCGCGGCTCCGGCCGCGCCGGCCGCCGCCGCATCCGACGTGCGCCGCCGGTTCAACGAGACCGAGCGGGCCCTGCGCAAGGCCACCGAGGCCCGCGACCGCCTCGCCGCCGAGGCCGAGGCGGTTCCCGGCGACGACCACCGCCGGCTCGCCGAGGTCGGCGCGGCCCTGCACGCGGCGGAGCAGGCCGTCGACGTCGCCGAGGAGGCGTGGCTCGCCGCGGCCGAGGAGGCCGAGGCGGTCAACCCCGGGTTGCTCTAGGAGACGGCGGTCGCCCAGCCGTCGTCGCCGTCGAGCGCGGTGTCGTCGTCGAGCTGTGCGTCGAGGAAGGCGGCGGTGGTCGCGGTGGCCCGGTCGATCAGCTCGGCCGAGCGCGAGAAGTCGTTGCGCTTGATCGAACCGGGGTCGATGCCGGGCAGGACGACGACCTCGACGTCGTCGGGGACCATGGCGAGGTCGGCGTCGAGCCGCGAGTTGCGGGCGATCGAGAACGACTGCAGGAGCACGTCGATGGGCCGGCGGGGGGCCGGGCGGGGCCGCTCGAAGTTGCCGACGTGAAGCACCACGATCCGGTCGACGCCGAGCTGTACGGCCCGCGAGATCGGGACGTTGTCGGTGACCGCGCCGTCGATGTAGTGGTTGCCGTCGATCTCCACCGGCGGGAACGCGGCGGGCAGGGCGGCCGACGCGAGGATCGGTGCCTCGACCGGACCGGACGAGAACCAGCGCGACCGACCGTTCGCCATGTCGGTGGCGACGCACTGGAACGGGATCGGGAAGTCCTCGAACCGCTCGAACGGCGCGCAGCGGCGGATCAGGGCGCGCAACCCGTCGTTGGGGTACAGACTCGGCGCCCGCTTCAGCAGCTGCCAGGGGCCGTCGAACCGTCCGCCGGGGAAGATGTCCCGGCTCTCGATGCCGAGCCACACCCGCCGCAGTTCCTCGATGCCCGCCACGCCGGGGTCGGCGGCCGTCGCCATGGCGTTGAGGCTGCCCACCGAGCAGCCGAGCACGATGTCGGGCCGTTCGCCCCGGGCCGCCAGGGCGCGGAGCATGCCGACCTGGATGCTGCCGAGGTTGCCCCCGCCGCCGAGCACCCACGCCGTGCGGGGTCGACGACGAGAGGTCAGATCGGTGACCGTCACGAGATGCCTCCCTCTCCCTGTTCCGGTTCATCGGCGGATTCCGGCCCGACCTGAGCGGTCGGGGCCGATCGACACGTGATCGTCACCCGCCGGCGGCGCCGGTCCTCGGGCTGGTCCTACGATCCCGCCCGTGATCGACGAACAGGAACTCGCCGGCCGGATCGCCCTCGTCACGGGAGGGAGCCGCGGTGCGGGTCGGGCCATCGCTCTCCGCCTCGCGCGCGCCGGCGCCGACGTCGCCGTCAACTACCGGCGCGACGCCGACGCCGCCGACTCGGCCGTGGCCGAGATCGAGGCGCTGGGGCGCCGGGCCGTGGCCGTCCAGGCGTCGGTCGACGACCCCGATGCCGACGCCGAGATGGTCGAGCGTGTGTGCGGCGAGCTCGGCCCGATCTCGATCCTGGTGAACAACGCCGGGCAGGCGAGCCAGGGTCGGGCGGTTGCCGACACCGATCCGACCGAGGTCGGCAAGCTGCTCGGCACGCACGCGATCGGCCCCCACCACCTCTGCCGGCTCGTGCTGCCGCACATGCGCTCGTGCGAGCGCGGCGACATCGTGTTCATCTCGTCGATCGCGACCGACCACCCGGCGCCGAACTCCGCGCCGTACCTCATGGCGAAGACGGCGATGGAGGCGCTGGCCTTCGGTCTCGCCAAGGAGGAGCAGCGCAACGGCATCCGGGTGAACGTCGTCGCGCCGGGCCTGATCGAGACCGAGATGGGTCGTCGCCTGGTCAAGGCCGGCGGCGTCGACGACATCTCGACGCTGCACGCCGCGTTCCCGTTCGGGCGGGTGTGCCAGCCCGAGGACGTGGCCGACGTCGTCGGCTACCTGGTCAGCGACGCGGCGTCGTACGTGAGCGGGGTGCGGATCCGGGTCGACGGCGGCGGCCAGCGGCGCTGACCGCCCGACGGCGGGTCGGCGGGGTCAGCCGACCCCGGCGCCCTCGCTGACCGACTCGTCCATCATCGAGCGGTACTCGTCGGCGAGCGAGGTCTTCTCGTCGTCGGCGAGCACCTTGCCGGCCTGCTGGAACACCTCCTGCTCCTCCTCGTCGAGGTGGTGGTGCAGGCGCTCGCGCAGGGTCTTGGCGGTGGCCAGCCAGGCCGGTGAGCTCGGTTCGGTCTCCTCGAGCTCCTCGACGTAGTCGTCGAGTTCCTTGTGCTCGGCGACGGAGTGACGGGCCTTCTCCTGGGTCTGGTCGTACTCCATCAGCGGCACGTAGAAGTGCCGTTCCTCGGCGGCCGCGTGGCCTTCGAGCTGCTCCTTGAGCGCGTCGAACAGCTCGGCCCGCTCGTCGGTGTCGCCGTGGGTCTCGACGAGGCGGTCGACGAGATCGCGCTGGATCTCGTGGTCGGTGCGGAGCGCTTCGAAGATGGTCGTCATGGAGCGCCCCGTACCCGCGACCTCCGCGGATCAAACGGTCAGCGGCCCCGGAACTCGGGTTCGCGGCCCTCGGCGAAGCTGCTGATGCCCTCGAAGAAGTCCTTGGTGCCGAACAGCTGCATCGTCTGCAGGAGCACGTGGTGGGTGTGGGACGGGAAGTCCTCGGTGAGCCCGTGGCGGTACAGCCGCTTCATGGCCCGGATCGCCAGCGGCGCGTTGCCGGCGATCTCGGTGGCCCACCCGCGTGCGGTGGTGAGCAGGTCGTCGTCGGGGACGACGGTGTTGGCCAGGCCGTACCGCAGGCAGGCGTCGGCGTCGAGGTCGCGGCCGAGGAAGCCGATCTCGGCCGCCTTGGCCCAGCCGAGCAGGCGGGGGAGGTACCAGGTGCCGCCGGACTCGGGGACGACGCCCCGCTTGGCGAACCCGGGCAGGAGGCGGGAGGACTCGCCGAGGATGCGCATGTCGCAGCCGAGCGCGAGGTCGAGGCCGTAGCCGGCCGCCGCACCGTTGACCGCGGCGATGATGGGGGTGTCGATCTCGAACAGGATGCTGGTGGGCAGGTCGCGGCTGTTCATGTTGCCGACGAGGCCGCCACCGCCGCCGCTCCCGCCGATGCCGGTGCCGGCCATGGCGTCCTTGATGTCGAGGCCGGAGCAGAAGCCCTTGCCGGCGCCGGTCAGCACGATGGCCCGCACGTCGACGGCGCGGTCGGCCTCGGTGAGCGCGTCGCCGAGCAGGTTCAGCATGTGCGTCGAGATGGCGTTGCGCCGGTGCGGACGGTTCAGGGTGATGGTCGCGACGTGGCCGTCGACCTCGTAGAGGACCGGGTCCTCCTCGGGGGCGGGGGCGTCGCTCTGCGTGGTCTCGGCGGTCATGTCGGTAGCGTAGAGAACATGTCCGCCACGGGTACCGACGAGCAGACCGCACCCGAATCCGAGCCGGCCGAGGACGCCGTGCTCACGGTCACCGAGACCGCGATCACCAAGATCCTCGAGCTGCGCGAGGCCGAGGACGATCCGTCGACGCTCGCCCTGCGGGTGTCGGTCACCGGCATCCGCGGCCCCGAGTACACCTACGACCTCACCTTCGAGCCGGTCGCCGAGGCCGAGGAGACCGACATCGTCTACCAGCAGGGTGACCTGCCGGTGATGGTCCCGGCCGACTCGATGGACGCCCTCCAGGGCTCCACCCTCGACCTGCCCGGCGTCGACGGCCAGGGCGGCCTCGTGCTGCGCAACCCGAACCGCCCCGACCCGCTGGCCGGCGTCGACCTCGACCTCGAGGGCACGGCCGCCGAGAAGATCCAGCAGCTGCTCGATCAGCAGATCAACCCCAGCCTCGCCGCCCACGGTGGCTACGCCGAGCTCAAGGGGGTCGACGGCGAGAAGGCCTTCGTGATCATGGGCGGCGGCTGCCAGGGCTGCGCCGTCTCGGCCATGACGCTTCGTGAGGGGATCGCCGCCTCGATCACGGCCGCGATCCCCGAGATCACGGAGGTCGTCGACGTCACCGACCACGGCGCGGGAGAGAATCCCTACTATTCGTAGGAGTTGTCCGGCCCCTGCGCCGGGCGATTGGCCAGATCGTGCGAGCGCCGGGCACGCATCGTGCATGACCTCTTGCATTTCGCGCTCCCGGTTGCCATGCTGTGTTCGTTGTCACCTTCCATGTGGGGGCGACCAGGGGGAGAGGCCCGGACCAATGGTCCGGGCCTCGTCGCGTCTCCCGCCACCGAAATGAGCGTGTTCCGTCGAACCGACGAGGAACGGTCGGCGTCGGGAGCGCCAGCGAGCAGCCGACACGGCTGCGGCGGAGCCGCAGACCCTGCACGCGCTTCCTGTGACGGGGCGCCTCCGTCGGGGTCGGAGAACGAAGACGCCCCGTGCAGGGAACACAACGTCGGGAGGGAACCGTGACGTTGCTGCACGGGGAACGGCGCTCGGCGCGCTTCCTTGCGGTCCGATCGAGATTTTTTCCGGATTCTCGTCAGAGTGCGGACGCGGCCCGGGCGGCCCGGCGGATCGAGGCGGCGATGCCGGCGGCGTCGAGGCCCAGTTCGGCGTGGATCGCGTCGACCTTGGCGTGGTCGAGGTAGCGGGTCGGAACGCCGAGCACCGTGCAGCGCGGCCCCCGGTCGTCGCCCACCGCCTCGGTGATGCCGTCGACGAGCAGTGACCCGGCGCCGCCTTCGCGGTAGCCGTCCTCGATGGTGACGACGGCGGGGTGGGCGGCGGCGTCGGCGAGCATGGCGGGGTCGGCCGGCTTGACGCAGCGCACGTCCCAGACGGTGGCGTCGATGCCCTCGGCGGCGAGCGCGTCGGCGGCCTCGACGGCGCGGTGCACCATGGGTCCGACGGCGAGGACGCACACGTCGCGGCCCTCGCGCAGCTTGCGGGCGCGGAAGCCCTCGCCGACCTCGTCGTCGGCGACGTGGACGGCCGGGGTCTTGGGCCAGCGGAGCAGGACGGGCCCCTCGGTGTGGTCGAGGGCGTCGTGCAGCATGACGCCGATCTCCTGGTAGGAGCTCGGGGCCAGGACGGTCATGTTCGGGATCTTGGTGAAGAGCACCAGGTCGAGCACGCCGTGGTGGGAGGGGCCGTCGTCGCCGGTGATGCCCGCGCGGTCGAGGCAGAACACGACGGGCTGGTCGTGGAGGCCGACGTCGAGGTTGACCTGGTCGAACGCGCGGGACAGGAACGTCGAGTAGACGGCGAACACGGGGCGCAGCCCGCCCATCGCCATGCCGGCGGCGGAGGTGACGGCGTGCTGCTCGGCGATCCCGACATCGATCACGCGGTCGGGGAAGCGCTCGGCGACCGGGAGGAGGCCCGTGGAGTCGGGCATCGCCGCCGTGAGGGCCACGACCTCGGGGCGGAGTTCGCACTCGGCGAGCAGGGCGTCGGTGAACGCCGCCGTGTAGGTGCCGGCCTTGACCGGGTTCTTGCCCGTGACCCCGAGCCCCGGCCCGGTGTCGTGCATGTTCTTGATCGCGTCGTTCTCGGCCGGCGCGTAGCCCCGACCCTTCTGGGTGAGCACGTGGACGACGATGGGGCCGTCGTACTCGTCGGCGTCGCGCAGCGCCCGCTCGAGGCCGGCGATGTCGTGGCCGTCGAAGGGGCCGGTGTACCGGATGCCGAGGTCCTCGAAGAACGCCGGCGGCTCGAAGTAGTCGCGGACGCCGGCGAGGGTGGCCTCGAAGCCTCGCTCGAGTCGGTCGCCGACGAGCGGGATGTCGCGGAGCAGGCGCTCGAACCGGGCCTTGTTCCGCAGGTAGCGGGGGTCCATCCGCAGCCGGGCGAGGCTCTCGCCGAGCCGCGACACGGTGGGGGCGTAGGAGCGTCCGTTGTCGTTGAGGACGATGATGGCCTTGGCCTGGGAGTGGCCCAGGTTGTTGAGACCTTCGTAGGCCATGCCCCCGGTGAGGGAGCCGTCGCCGATGACGGCGACGATGCGGCGGTCGGTGATCTCGTTGCGGGCCATCGCCGTCGAGAGCCCGTGGGCGTAGCTGACGATGGTCGAGGCGTGGCTGTTCTCGATCCAGTCGTGGGGCGACTCGTCGCGGCACGGATAGCCCGACAGCCCGCCCTCCTGGCGCAGGCCCCCGAACGCGTCGCGCCGGCCGGTCACGATCTTGTGGACGTAGGCCTGGTGACCGGTGTCCCAGAGGACGATGTCCTTCGGGGACTCGAAGACCCGGTGGACGGCGAGCGTGAGCTCGACGGCGCCGAGGTTGGAGCCCAGGTGGCCGCCCGTGCGGGCGACGGCGTCGACGACGAACTCGCGGATCTCGGCCGCGAGGTCGTCCAGCTGCTCGTGGCTCAGGGCACGGAGGTCGGCGGGGCTGGAGATCCGTTCGAGGAACATGCGTGCGGTCGGCCCTTGGGTCCGGGGTCGGGAGCGGGACGGGCACCCGGGCGGGGCCGTCCAGGGTCTCTACGGTACCGGCGCCGTGCCTGGACCGGCGACGTCGGTCGGGCCCTCGGGTGCCTGGATAGATTCGGGTCATGCCGTCCATGGACCGGGCCCGCTCGTCGGGGCAGGACGCCCTGGAGGGCCTGCGGCGCCGCCTCACCGAGCGGGCGGCGGCCCTGCTGAAGGAGTACCCCGACTTCGCCGAGGGCGCCGCCGAGGTGGGCCTCGTCGACCGGTCGTGGCTCGACGATCCCGGCAACCGCCCGATCCGGACGGCGACGTCGCTCGACGTGGTGCAGCGCTTCCTCGAGCGCTCGGTCGAGCAGGAGCCCTCGCTCATCGCCAAGCTCGGTCTGAGCGCCATCCAGCTGCTCACGATGGACGACACCGCCCCCACCGAGGAGGGCCGGTCGCAGGTCGCGACGGTCGTGTTCACCGACCTCGAGGGCTTCACGCGCTTCACGGCGCGTGAGGGCGACGAGGCCGCGAGGAGCCTGCTCGACCGGCACCACCGGGCTGCCGGGCCCGTGATCCGCAGCCGGGGCGGGCGGATCGTGAAGAAGCTCGGCGACGGGCTGCTGCTCACGTTCGCCGCGCCCGAGGCCGCCGTCCTCGCCTCCCTCGAGATCATGGAGGGCAACGAGACCGCGCTGCGGCTCCGGGCCGGGATCCACCACGGCGAGATCGTGCAGCTCGGCGACGACGTGATCGGCCACGACGTGAACCTGGCGGCCCGCGTCTGCGACTCGGCCAAGGGCGGCGAGGTGCTGGCGACCACGGCCGTGCGCAGCCACCTCGAGACGCTGCCGGGCATCCGGTTCGGGCGGGCCCGGCGACGGAGCTTCAAGGGCGTCGACGGGTCGGTGCTCGTGTGCCCGGTCCGGCGCGAGTGAGTCCCACCGCCGCCGGCCCGGAGACCGGCCCCGAACGCCGGCGCGACCTGCCGATGATCGACGTCCTCGTCCTCCAGGGCGAGGCGTGCGCCCGGGCCGGGTCGGCGCTGTACGAGCGGTTGCTGGGCGCGATCGCCGACGACGTGGCCGCCGGCGGGGTGTGCGCCGAGATCCTCGACCCGTGGGCCGAGAACGCGCTCGCCGACGCGATCCCGTTGCGATTCCTGGCCGCGGTCCACGCCGCGGTCCTGCGGGGCGACGCCCCCGACCTCGCCCGCTTCTATCCGTCGGCCGGCGGCGCCGACGCCGGCGACCCGACGGCGGCGTTCCTCGCCCACGTCCGGGGCGACCGAGCGGCCATCGACGCGGCGATGCACCTCGGCGTCCAGACCAACGAGGTGGGGCGGGCGGCCGCGCTGGTCGGCGGGTTCCACCGGGTGGCGATCGACACCGGGCTGCCCCTGCGCTGCCTGGAGGTCGGCGCCAGCGCCGGGCTGTTGCTGCGGTGGGACCACTACGGGTACGCCGCCGAGGGCGGCCGCTGGGGCGACCCGGCGGGTCTGCGCTTCGACGACCCATGGATCGGGGCCGCACCCGAACTGGCGCCCGACCTCGCCGTCGCCGAGCGACGCGGGTGCGACATGGCGCCGATCGACGTGGCGACCGACGCCGGCGTCACGCGCCTGCGCAGCTTCCTGTGGCCCGACCAGGTCGAACGGCGGGCCCGCCTCGACCGGGCGATCGAGGTCGCCCGGCGCGTCCCGGTGACGATCGACGCCGTCGACGCCGGTGCGTGGGTCGAGGCGATGCTCGCCGAGGCCCGGCCGGGCGTCGCCACGGTGATCCACCACTCGATCGTCCTGCAGTACCTGCCCCGCGAGAGCTTCCGCCGGATGCGAGCGGCGATCCGGGC
>JBHIXO010000168.1:0-8732 GCA_041984725.1 Acidimicrobiales bacterium
CACCACCACGACCGGCACCGCCACGATCCGGGCCCGCGACGCCGGCTTCCTCGCCGACGTCGTGTCGATCGCCGGGCGCGCGGTGCGCAGCATCCCGCGCGAGCCCGAGAACGTGATCCCCGCCCTGATCGTGCCGCTGTTCTTCTTCATCGTGAACACCGGGTCGCTGCAGGACATCACCGAGGCCGCACCGGGCGACTTCGACTACAAGGCGTTCCAACTCCCCGTCGCCATCGTGTTCGCCGTCACCGGCGTGTCCCGGGCGTCGACGCTGGTCACCGACATCCAGGGCGGCTACTTCGACCGCCTCACCATGACCCCCGTCAGCCGGCTCGCCCTGCTCCTCGGGCTGATGGTTGCCGACTTCACGCTGGTGGCGGCCCTGTCGGTGCCGGTGCTGGTCCTCGGCTTCGCCGTCGGCGTCACCTTCGAGACCGGCGTGCTCGGCGTGCTCCTGTTCATCCTCCTGGCGTCGTCGTGGGGGCTGGTGTTCACGGGCTTCCCGTACGCCATCGCCCTCAAGACCGGGAACCCGGGGGCCGTGAACTCGAGCTTCATCCTGTTCTTCCCGTTCGCCTTCCTCACGACCGCGTTCGTCCCTCGCGAGGCGCTCACCGGCTGGCTCGACACCGTCGCCACCTACAACCCGGTGACCTACCTCCTCGACGCGCTGCGCGCGCTGGTGAGCGAGGGCTGGGAGTGGCGGACCCTCGCCGAGGGCGTGCTCGCCGTGGCCGCCGTCGGGGTCGTGTCGATGTCGCTGGCGCTCGCCGCTTTGCGGTCGCGCGTCGCGCGCGGGTAGGCACGAACCCCGTGTTGGTCGTCCAGAAGTTCGGCGGGACCTCGGTCGCGGACCCGGAGCGGATCCGCGAGGTCGCGGAGCACGCGGTCCGCACCAAGAAGCGCGGGTCCGACGTCGTGCTCGTCGTGTCGGCCATGGGCAAGGAGACCGACGCGCTCCTCCGCCTCGCCGACGACGTCTCCGATGCCAAGCCCGGTCGCGAGATGGACATGCTCATCACCGCCGGCGAGCGCAAGGCCATGGCCCTGGTGGCCATGGCGATCTGCGACCTCGGGGTCGAGGCCCAGTCGTTCACCGGCTCACAGGCCGGGTTCATCACCGACACCCGCCACATGGACGCCAAGATCCTGGAGCTGCGTCCCGACCGGATCAGCGAGGCCGTCGCCGCCGGGATGATCCCGGTCATCGGCGGCAGCCAGGGCGTCTCGACCGACCGCGACGTCACCTTCCTCGGACGCGGCGGCTCCGACACCACGGCGGTGGCGATCGCCCACGCCCTCGGGGCCGAGTTCTGCGAGCTCTACACCGACGTCGCCGGCGTCTACTCCGCCGACCCGCGCATCGTGGCCAAGGCCCGGAAGATGACCGAGATCAGCTTCGACGAGCTCCTCGAGATGACCGCCACGGGCTGCCCCAAGCCGGCGATGCGATCGGTCGAGTTCGCCCGACGCCACGAGGTCAAGCTCCACGTCCGCTCCGCCTTCACCTGGGAAACGGGCACCATCGTCAGCGAGGAGACATCCGACATGGAACAAGCCGTCGTCAACGCCGTCACCCACGACCTCTCCGAGGCGAAGGTGACGATCTCGGGCGTCTCCGACCAGCCCGGCGTCGCGGCCCAGGTCTTCTCCGCGCTGGCCGACGCCGGCGTGAACGTCGACATGATCGTCCAGAACGTGTCCGAACACGGCCGCACCGACATCTCCTTCACCGTTCCGCACCCCGACGCCGAGCGCGCCACCGAGCTCATCAACGGCCTGTCGGGCGCGGTCGGTGCCGCCGGCGTGGGCTTCGACCACGACATCGGGCGCGTCTCGCTCGTCGGTGCCGGCATGAAGGCGAACCCCGGCGTCGCCGCCAAGATGTTCCAGGTCCTGGCCGACAACGACGTCAACATCGAGATGATCTCGACGTCGGCCATCCGCATCTCCTGCGTCATCCAGGAGAGCCAGGTCGAGCGCGCCGTGGAGCTCCTCCACACCGCCTTCGACCTCGACGCCGACTGAGTCGATCGTCGGGCGGACCGGACGTGTGGACCGGGAGTGCACGGACGTGACCTCGACGTCCACGGGTCCGCTCGCCACATCGACGTGGGGACGAGGGACGTCCGATCCCGACCGGCTCGTCCACACGTCGTCCCCGTCCCGCGGTCGCGACCGCCTCAGTCGGCGGTCGTGACGGCGGCGTCGAGGCGGTCCCAGAGCGCGTCGGGGATCGCCCGGTCCAGCAGGTCGAGTGCGGTGTGGACCTCGGTGGCGTCGCGCACCCCGGGCAGGACCCGGGTGACCGACTCGTGGCGGAGCGGGAACTGCAGGGCCGCGGCGGCGAGCGGCACGTCGACCTCGCCGCACAGGGCGTCGAGGCGCTGGGCGAGTGCGAGCACGTCGGCGGGCACCGGCGCGTAGTGGAAGTGGGCGCCGGGCCGTGGATCGGCCAGGACCCCGCTGTTGAACACGCCGGCGGCGACGACCTCGGTGCCGCGGGACGCGCAGCGGGCCATCACGTCGAGCCCACTGCGGTCGAGCAGCGTGCAGCGCCCGGCGAGCAGGAGCACGTCGAGGTCGACGTGCTCGGCGACGTGGGCCGCGACGTGGGCGTGGTTGGTACCGAGCCCGATCGCACCGATGTCGCCCCGGTCCCGCAACCGGGCGAGCACGGGGTAGGTCTTGGCGACGACCTGGTCGAGGTGGTCGTCGGGGTCGTGCACGTGGACCACGTCGAAGCGGTCGACCCCGAGGCGGGTGGCGCTCGCCGCCAGCGACACCTCCACGCCCCGCTCGGAGTAGTCGAACGCCGGGCGCAGCGCCGGGACGCCGACGAAGATCGAGCCGGGATCGGGTCCAGGGTCGGGTCCGGCCTCGGGAGCATCCTCGGGGACGAGGACCCGCCCGACCTTGGTCGAGACGACGAACTCGTCGCGTGGTCGACCGGCCAGGGCCGCCCCGAGGCGGGACTCGGACAGGCCGTGGCCGTACAGCGGGGCGGTGTCGAAGAACCGCACGCCTCGTTCCCATGCCGCGTCGACCGCGCCGCGGGCGTCGTCGTCACCGACCTCGGCGAACAGGTTGCCGAAGGGTGCGCACCCGATCCCGACCCGGGGGCTCACGCCGGCTCGACGACCCGCTGGCGCGACGACCCGAGGCCGTCGATGCCGAGCTCGACGACGTCGCCGGCGCGCAGGTACACGGGCGGGTCGAACGACAGCCCGACCCCGCCAGGGGTGCCGGTCGAGACGACGTCGCCCGGGAGCAGGGTCATGAACTCGCTGAGGTGGGCGACGAGCTCGGCCACCCCGAAGATCATCTGCGCGGTCGACGACCGCTGGCGCTCGACGTCGTTCACCCGCAGCCACATGCCGAGGTCGGAGGCGTCGCCGCCGACCTCGTCGGGCGTGGCGAGGAACGGACCGAGCGGGGCGAACGTGTCGTGGCTCTTGCCCTTCAGCCACTGCCCGCCGCGCTCCATCTGGTGGTCGCGCTCGCTGTAGTCGTTGTGGAGCGCGTAGCCGGCGACGTGGTCGAGCGCGTCGGCGACCGCGACGTAGCGAGCGCGCCGGCCGATGACCACGGCCAGCTCGACCTCCCAGTCGGTGGCGGTGCTGGCCCGGGGCAGGACGAGGTCGTCGTCGGGGCCGACGAGTGCCGACGTCGCCTTGCCGAAGATGATCGGCTCGGCGGGCTCGGGCTGGCCGGTCTCGGCCGCGTGGTCGCGGAAGTTCAGTCCGATGCAGACGAGCTTGGAGGGCCGGGCGACGGGCGACCCCAACCGGTCGTCGCTTGCGAGCTCGGCCGCGCCGGGCGATCCGGCCTCGACCCAGGCGGTGAGCCGGTCGAGACCGTCGCCGGCGAAGAAGGCCTCGTCGAAGTCGCGCAGGCCCCACGACGCCAGGGCGTCGGTGGCGTCCAGGCGCCGTCCGTCGGGCGTGAGGACGGCGGGCCGTTCGGCCCCGGGAGCGCCGACGCGGACGAGCCTCATCGCCGCACCCCGGTGAAGCCGCCGTCGACGAGGTGGTTGCTGCCGGTGATGAACGCGGCCTCGTCGGAACAGAGGTAGGCGGCGAGGCCGGCGACCTCGGCCGGGCGGGCCATGCGGCCGATCGGTTGCGTGGCGGCGAGCGTGTCGAACATCTCGGACTCCCTCCCGGGGTAGTTCTCGGCGATGAACCGGTCGACGAAGGGCGTGTGCACCCGGGCCGGCGAGATCGCGTTGCAGCGGATGCCCCGGTCGACGAGGTCGGTGGCGGCCGAGTAGGTCATCGTGAGGACGGCGCCCTTGCTCATGCTGTAGGCGAACCGGTCGGGGATGCCGATGACCGACGCGATGGAGGCGAGGTTGCAGATCGCCGACCCCGGACCCATGTGGCGGATCGCGGCCCGCATCGAGTGGAACACGCCCTTGACGTTCACGGCGTAGACGCGGTCGAGGTCGGCGGTCGACGTGGATTCGACCGTGCCGACGTGGGCGATCCCCGCGCTCGTGACCAGGACGTCGACGCCGCCGAGGTCGGCGGCGATGCGGTCGAAGGCGTCGTCGACGGCGCCGCCGTCGGTGACGTCGCAGACGACGTCGGCACCATCGGCGAGGTCGACCACGACGACGCGGGCGCCCTCGGCCCGGAACCGTTCGACCACCGCCTCGCCGATCCCGGACATGCCACCGGTCACGATGCACGCCTTGTCGCGCAGGCGGTCGCCCATCGGCGTCGCCGTCTCGGGTTCGGTGGTCACGGGGCCTCCAGGATGGATTCGGCGGCGGTCTGCATCGCGGTCACGGCCTCGGCCGGGGTCAGGCGGCCGACGATCGCGTCGTGCACGGCACCCCAGGCGGCGTCCTCCACCTCGGGGAACCGCTCGAGGGGCGGGTAGGTGAGCATGGCCTCGTCGATGGTCCGGCGGGTCACCGCCAGGCGCTCGGCGTCGACCTCGTCGACCGGTCGGTAGGCGTCGAGCGCGTCGCGGTGTGCGGGGATGGTCCCGGCCGTGGCGTCGCGTCGCCCGGCGGACTCCGACGCCAGCAGGTGCAGCGCGGCGACGGCGCCGTCGACGTCGCCGCACGTGTTCGGGATCGCCCAACCGTGGCAGCCCGAGTACGACCGGCCGCCGGGATAGACGGCGGGGCGGAGGACGTCGTAGCGGTCGCTCGTGCGGATCGACTCGTAACCCCCGGGCCAGGCGGCAGCCATCGCGACCCGGCCGTCGAGCAGGGCGCGGTCGACGTCGTCGTAGTGCCAGGTCGGCAGGTCGTCGGGGGCTGCGGCCGCCAGCCGGCAGACGAGGTCGACGGCCGCGACCGCACCGGGGCCGTCGAGCGTGGGTGTGCCGTCGGCGGCGAACGGGGCGGCGCCCGTCGCGGCCATCAGTTCGTAGACGAGGCCGAACAGCCCGGACTCGCGTCCGGTGAACCCGAACGCGCCGGGCGCGGCGACGACGTCGTCCCAGGTGACCGGCGCCCGGTCCAGCACGTCGGTGCGCCACCACAGGACGCGCACGTCGATGTTGCGGGGCACGCAGAGCAGGTCGCCGCGGAACCGGCAGAGGTCGACGGCGCGCGGGGCGAGCGCGTCGAGCGCCGCCCGGTCGACGAGGTCGTCGAGGGGCCGCAGCCAGCGGCGCTGCGACGGCGCGTACTTGCCGTGGGTCGCCAGCAGGTCCAGCCGCTCGCCGCGGGCGAGCAGGTCGGCCACCGCGCGGTTGAGCGTCGGATGGTCCTCGTGCACGACGACGTCGACGTCGATGCCCTCGTCGGCGAAGATGCCGTAGAGGTCGTCGTACATCGGCCCGCCGACGAGGGCGACGCGCAGGGTCATCGGCTGCTCCAGTGGGTGCCGTCGGGGTAGCGGTAGGTGGCGAGCGACCCGGGTTCGAGCTCGATGCCGAGGCCGGGTCCGATCGGCGCCCAGTACCGGCCGTCGTGGACGTCGATCCGCTGGACCACGTGCTCGTGCAGGTGGTCGGCGTACTCGAGCATGCGCTCGTCGAGCTTCCCGCTCACCGCGACGAAGTCGAACATCGAGAAGTGCTGCACGTGCTCGCACAGCCCGATGCCGCCGGCGTGGGGACAGACCGGGACGTCGAACGCGGCGGCGAGCAGCAGGACGGCGATGACCTCGTTGACGCCGCCGAGGCGGCACCCGTCGAGCTGCACGGCGTCGATGGCACCCGCCTGGAGCAGCTGCTTGAACATCACGCGGTTGTGGGCGTGCTCGCCGGTGACGACCCGGATCGGGCGCACCGCGTCGCGGATGCGGGCGTGGCCGAGCACGTCGTCGGGGCTCGTCGGTTCCTCGATCCACCACGGGTCGATCCCGGCCAGCGCCTTGACCGCCTCGATGGCGGGGCCGACGTCCCAGACCTGGTTGGCGTCGAGCATCAGGCGACGGTCGGGACCGATCTCCTCGCGGACGAGCGCGGCCCGGCGCACGTCGTCGTCGATGTCGCGCCCGACCTTCATCTTCAGTGCGGTCCAGCCGTCGGCGATGGCGGCGCGGCACTGGGCCCGGATCTTGTCGTCGGGGTAACCCAGCCAGCCGGCCGACGTGATGTAGGCCGGGTACCCCTCGCGGAGCAGCTGCGCCGTGCGACCGGCCCGGCCGGACGCCTGCGCCTCGAGCATCGCGAGCGCGGCCTCGGGCGTGAGCGCGTCGGTGAGGTGCCGGAAGTCGACGGCGCCGACGATCTCCGCCGGGGTGAGCTCGGCGAGGAACTGCCACAGCGGCGACCCGGCCCGGCGGGCGAGAAGGTCCCACTGCGCGTTGACGAGGGCGGCGGTCGCCAGGTGGACCACGCCCTTCTCGGGACCCAGCCAGCGGAACTGGCTGTCGGCCGTGAGGCTCGTGGCGATGGACCCGAGGTCGGCGCGGAGGTCGTCGAGGTCGCGGCCGACGACGAGCGGGGCCATCGCCTCGATCGCGGCGCAGCACAGGTCGTTGCCCCGCCCGATCGTGAACGTCATGCCGAACCCGGACAGGGCGGGGTCGTCGGTGCGCAGCTCGACGTAGGCGGCGGAGTAGTCCGGGTCGGGGTTCATCGCGTCCGAGCCGTCGAGGAGCTCGGAGGTCGGGAACCGGACGTCGGAGACGACGGCCTCGGTGATGATCGGCATGTCAGTGCTTCCCTCGTGCGAAGTCGGGGACGAGCGGCTGCCAGCACGTGCAGCTCGCCCGCCACACCTGGGGGCGGTAGAAGTCGGCGCCGTCGAGCTTCCCGGGCCCGTAGGTCCCGGAGCCGCCGACGAAGGGGAGCTCGCGCTGGCCGAGCCCGGTGATGGCGGCGGCGAGGCCGGCGCGGGTCGGGTTCGGACCGGCGGCGAGGGCGGCGGCCTCGAAGCGGCGGACGACGCCGCAGGCCAGGAGCGTGCCGGTGTAGAGCGCGTCGGGGTCGTTGGTGCGGTCGAGCTGGATGCCGGTCGACGCCTCGAAGATCGCCTCGCACTCGGCGTCGACGGCCGGTTGGGCGAGGCCGGCGCGGTGGTCGTAGCTGCGCCACGCCGTGACGCTCACGGCGCCGTCGAACGTCGCCGGCATGCCCGACACGACCTGGTCGGTGGTGTACGACCACGGGTCGGCGGCCGTGTAGAGCGGCGTGTAGTTCTGTCCGGCGGCGAGCTGCACGAAGCTCTGGCCCGACACGAAGTCGGCGCCGAGCATCACGACCTCGACGCCGTTGCGCCGCATCTGCTGGACGGCGATCGGGATCTGGGTCTGCGACGAGACCGGATCGCCCGACAGCCAGTACACGAACGGGTCGTAGCCGAGCGCCTGCAGCGTGTGGACGATGCCCTCCTCCTGCTCCCGGCGCAGCCCGATCCACTCGGTCCCGAGCACGCCGACCTTGCGACCGTTCAACGCGCCGAGGTCGTGGACGGTCTGGACCATGTTGCGGAAGTTCCGGGTCTGGTTGTCGAACGTCGACGAGTAGAGGCCGGCGGCCTGGGCGTAGATCTCCTCGGGGTGGCCCGAACCCTGGAGGAACGGCACGCCCTTCTCGCGGGTGAGGCACAGCGCGCCCGGAGGTCCGTAGCCGGTGGTGTTGAGGGCCGCGAACACCTGCTCGTCGTCGGCGAGGGCGAGGCACGACGCCCGGGTGCCGGTGTCCTGGTCGAGGACGTCGTAGCTGGCGTGGACCAGCTCGATCCTCCGGCCGTGGATGCCACCGCGGGCGTTGATGTCGTCGACGAAGGCGCGGAACTGGGCGATCTGGACGTCACGCTGGTCGGCGGTGCTGCCGATGCCGTCGGCCGTGGGCACGAGCAACCCCAGCTCGATCGTGTCGGGCGTGACGCCGACGTCGGAGGCCGTGCGCTCGACCGGGATGGTCGTCGCGGCGCCGGGCACGGTGGTCCCCGGGCCGCCGGGCGCCCCGGGAACCGCGCCGGGCGTGGTGCCCGAGCCGGGTGCCGTCCCGCCGCCGGCTCCGGTGGATCCTCCGCCGGTGGTCCCGCCCGCGGCCGGCGCCCCGGACGTGCCGTCATCGATGCCGCTGCCGCCGCCGGACGGGGCGGCGGGATCCGACGCGGTGCCGGCGCCGAGTGCGTCGACGTCGAAGCTCTCCTCACCCCGCAGGGCCAGCTCCTCGGGGCGCTCGCCCACGATCGCGGGCAGGGCGAGCCCGACGGCGAGCATCCCGACGACGACGGCGACGAGCCGGCCGTAGGTGCGGGACCGCGTGGTCAGGGGGAGGTCGATCTCGTTCATGGTTCCTCAGCGCGCGGG
>JBHIXO010000169.1:0-8726 GCA_041984725.1 Acidimicrobiales bacterium
GGCGCGGCGCGTCAGCTCGGCCTCGTAGCTGCGCTGCTCGGAGATGTCGCGGGCGAAGAGCGTGAAGCCGTTGGTGCGGCCCCGTTCGTCGACGTCGGGGAGCACCACGAGCGAGACCGGCACCACCACGCCGTCGGCCGTCCGCAGCTCCTCGTCGCCCTCCCACGCCCGTCCGCCGCTGACGTAGCCGGCCAGGGTCTCGGCCCGCTCGTGGCCCCCGGCGAGGACGTCGCCCACCAGCCGGGGCTCGAACTCGTCCTGCGAGGTGCCGGCCTCGGCCGCAGGGGCGAGGAACCGGGCCGCCGCGTCGTTCCACCACTCGGGCCGCCCGGCGAGGTCGACGATGGCGACCATGTCGTCGGTGCGGGCGAGCGCGGCGGCCAGCCGGTTCGACGTGCGGGCGGTCCGGAAGCGGTCGGCGGCGACGACCCCCATCACGAGCCCGGTGAGCGACACGACCCCGAGCAACAGGATGACGTCGTCGTCGTCGAAGGCGCCGCCGTCGAGGGCGAGGGTCGTGGCGACGAGTCCGCAGACGGCGGCCGCGGCGATCGCCGAACCCGGGTGGGCGCGCCGCACCGCCACCCAGACGATCGGGGCGAGTGACAGGTAGAGCAGGTCGGCCCGGTCGAGCGTGAGGACCGTGACGATCGGGACGACGACGACCAGGGCGACCTCGACGACGCCCGCCGGCGTGCGGACCGACGGCCGGGGCAGGTCGCTGACCCGGGGTGTCCGCAGCGTCACCCCGAGGACGACGGCCGGCGCGAGCGCCAGCATGCCGATCACGTCGCCCTGGTACCAGGTGCGGACGGCGTCGCCGGTCAGCGCCGGTGCGAAGCCGGCCCACACCTGCACGGCGTTGCCGAGCACCGCACCGGGCAGCGCGCCGACGAGCAGCACGCCGGCGAACGCGACCAGGTCACGGAGCCGGGGCAGGCGCGGATCGAGGTCGATGCCCCGCAACGCGACCCCGACGAGCGAGTAGGCACCGCCGACGAGGACGGCGTTGGCGAGCGTCCAGCCGACGCCGAAGGTGCCGGCGACCTCGAAGACGAAGACGCTGACCAGGCCCTCGGCGAGGACCACGGCGGGCACGAGCCGGACGCCGCCGAGGAACACGGCCGCGACGGCGAGTCCGGGCGGGGGGTACCAGAGCGTGAGTTGGTCGGGGGTGCCGACCTCGGAACCCCAGGCGGCGAGGCAGACGTAGGCGACCGCGACCGCGACGAACTGGGCGGGGAGCGACGCGGCGAGGCCCCGCTCGATCGCCCGGAGCCCGCCGCGTCCCATCCTGTTGATCGTACGACCGGGACGTGAACCGGGGCCTCAGCGGGCGACGAAGTACTTCGCCCGCGGGTGGTGGCAGATGATGGCGGACGTCGTCTGCTCGGGCTGGTACTGGAAGCCCGTGTCCTCGTTCACCTCGATGCCGAGCCGGTCGGCGCCCAGGAGGGTGGCCACCTTCTCGTTGTCCTCGAGATCGGGGCAGGCGGGGTACCCCCACGAGTAGCGCCCGCCCCGGTACTTCTGGCGGAACAGGCCCTGCAGGGTGCCGTCGTCGTCGCCCTCGATGCCGAGCTCGGTCCGGATGCGCTGGTGCCACAGCTCGGCCAGCGCCTCGGCCATCTCGACGCCGATGCCGTGGAGCAGCAGGTAGTCCTGGTACTTGTCGGCCGCGAACAGCTCGGCGGTCCGCTCGCTGACGGCGTGGCCCATGGTCACGATGTGGAACGCCGCGACGTCGACCGTGCCTTCGGGGTTCAGCTCGCGGTCGACCGGCCGGAACATGTCGGCGATGCACAGGAACGGTTCCTGGCGCTGGCGCGGGTACGAGAACCGGCACCGCTCCTCGGTCGCCGACTCGTCGGTCCAGATCACCAGGTCGTCACCGTCGGCGTTGGCGGGGAAGTAGCCGTAGACGACGGCGGGCTGCAGCAGCCCCTCGGCCTTGGCCTCGGCCAACTGCGTCCGCAGCTGGGGTCGGATGCGCTCCTTGAACTCGGCGTCGGTCTCGGCGGGCGTGCCGTCGCCGCCCTTCTCGGGCCGGAACTGCCACTGGTTGCGGAACAGGGCGGTCTCGTTGACGAACCCGGCGATCTCGTCGATCGACAGGCCCTTGACCACCCGGCTGCCCCAGAACGGCGGGGTCGGGACCGGGTTGTCGAGCGCGACCTCGGGCGAGCGGGCCGGCACCTCGACGTCGGGGTCGTCGACCGGTTCGGTGAGCCCGGCGCGGGCGCGCACGGTGGACTCGGAGGGCACGGTGCCCCAGGTGGGGTCGTCGTCCTCGGCCCCGTCGCGGATCGCCTTCAGGCGGTCCATGGTGTGGAGTCCCTCGAAGGCGTCGCGGCCGTAGAACAGCCGGCCCTCGTACACCTCGCGCAGGTCGCGCTCGACGTAGCTGCGGGTGAGCGCGGCGCCGCCGAGCAGGATCGGGATCCCGATGTCGTTGGCGTTGAGCTCCTCGAGGTTCTCGCGCATGATCAGCGTCGACTTCACGAGCAGGCCCGACATGCCGATGGCGTGGGCCTTCGTCTCCTGCGCGGCCTTCAGCATGTCGCTGATCGGCACCTTGATGCCGAGGTTGTGCACTTCGTAGCCGTTGTTGGTGAGGATGATGTCGACGAGGTTCTTGCCGATGTCGTGGACGTCGCCCTTGACCGTGGCCAGGATGATCCGGCCCTTCGAGCTGTCGACCTTCTCGCCGTCGGGTCCCTCGAGCTTCTCCATGTGGGGCTCGAGGTGGGCGACGGCGGCCTTCATCGTCTCGGCCGACTGCAGCACGAACGGCAGCTGCATCTCGCCGGCACCGAAGCGCTCGCCGACGATCTTCATGCCGGCCAGCAGGTGGTCGTTGATGATCGCCAGCGGGGCGATGCCCTCGGCCATCGCCTCGTCGAGGTCGGCGTCGAGGCCGTCGCGGTCGCCGTCGATGATCCGGTGCTGGAGGCGCTCGGTGACGGGCCAGCCGGAACGGTCCTCCTTCACCTCCTGGACCGACTCGACGTCGGCGAACAGTTCGATGACCTTGGCGAGCGGGTCGTAGTCGGGGTCCCCGTCGGACAGTGCGCCGGCCGTGCCGCGCCGGTCGTAGATGAGGTCCAGGCAGGCGTCGCGCTGGTCGTCGGGGATCCGGGCCAGGGGGACGATGCGCCCGGCGTGCACGATGGCCGAGTCGAGGCCGGCCTGCGCGCACTCGTGCAGGTACACCGAGTTGATGACGTGGCGCGCCGCCGCCTTCAACCCGAAACTGATGTTGGACAGGCCGAGCGTCGTGTGGACGCCCGGGAGCTGCTCCTTGATGAGGCGGATGCCCTCGATGGTGGCCACGCCGTCGCCGCGCGACTCCTCCATGCCGGTGCCGAGCGTCAGCGCCAGCGGGTCGAAGATCAGGTCGCTCGGTTCGAGGCCGTAGCGGTCGACCGCGAGGTCGTGGATCGCCTTCGCCGCCCGCAACTTCCACTCGGGCGTACGGGCCTGGCCCTCCTCGTCGATGCACGTGCACACGACGGCGGCGCCGTGCTCCTTGGCGAGCGACAGGAAGCGGTCGAGCCGGGTGCCGGGGGCGTCGCCGTCCTCGAGGTTGACCGAGTTGAGGATCGCCCGCCCGCCGAGGAGCTCGAGCGCGGTCTCGACCACGTCGGGTTCGGTGGAGTCGATCATCAGGGGCGCGGTCGACTGGGTGGCGAAGCGGGACGCGACCTCGGCCATGTCGACGGTGCCGTCGCGGCCGACGTAGTCGACGCACACGTCGATCACGTGGGCACCGCCCGCGATCTGGTCCTTGAGCATCTTGACCGTGGCGTCCCAGTCGCCCTCGATCATGGCCTCGCGGAACGCCTTGGAGCCGTTCGCGTTCGTGCGCTCGCCGACGAGGAGGACCGAGGCGTCCTGCTCGATGGGCGTGAAGCTGTAGATCGACGCGGCGCCGGGCACGTGCTCGGGCTCGCGGCGGGCCGGGGTGAGGTCCTTGCAGTGCTCGGCCAGCAGGCGGACGTGCTCGCTGTTCGTGCCGCAGCAACCGCCGACGACCTGTACGCCGTACTCGGTGATGAACCGGGTCTGGGCCTCGAGCAGCTGCTCGGGCGTGAGGTCGTAGTGCATCTTGCCGTCGACGACCGACGGCAGCCCGGCGTTGGGCAGCGCCGACACCGGCGTGCGGGCGTGCTGGGTGAGGTAGCGGAGGTGCTCGCTCATCTCGCCCGGGCCCGTGGCGCAGTTGAGTCCGACGATGTCGATGTCCATCGGGTCGAGGGTGGCGAGGGCGGCGCCGATCTCGGTGCCCGGCAGCATCGTGCCGGTGAGCTCGATCGTCACCTGGACCTGGAACGGGATCCGGCGCCCGGCCGACCGCATCGCCCGCCGGCAGCCGTTGATCGCGGCCTTGGTGGTGAGCAGGTCGTTCTGGGTCTCGATGAGGAACAGGTCGACGCCGCCCTCGAGCAGCCCGGCGGCCTGGACCTCGAACGCGTCGCGCAGCTCGCGGTAGGTGATGTGGCCCAGCGTCGGCATCTTGGTGCCCGGGCCGATCGAGCCGGCGACGAAGCGCGGCGACCCGTCGGAGGCGTGGTCGGCCGCGACCTCCTTGGCGATGCGGGCGGCGGCGACGTTCAGTTCGTGGGCGCGGTGGGCGATGTCGTACTCGGCCAGCGGGACGGCGAAGGCCCCGAACGTGGCGGTCTCGGTGACGTCGCAGCCGACCGCGAAGTACGTGTCGTGCAGACCCCGGATCACATCGGGCCGGGTGACGGCGAGGATCTCGTTGCAGCCCTCGAGGTCGTCGCCGCCGAAGTCGTCGGCGGTGAGGCCGTCGAGGGTCTGCACGTAGGTGCCGAACGCGCCGTCGTAGACGACGACACGTTCGCGGACCAGATCCAGGACGGGGGCGGCACCGGGCTCGAATCGCATGGGGGCACGAGCGTACCGACCCTCCCCCGGCGCGCCCCCGCCGGAAACGGCGGGTGGTCCGTTAGGTTCTCGCCGATGGCGCGCGTCTTCACGGGCAAGGGTGACGACGGCACGACCGGACTGTTCTTCGGCGGCCGCGTCCCGAAGGACGACGCCCGCCCCGAGGCCTACGGCACCGTCGACGAGGCCCAGGCCGCGATCGGGTTCGCCCGGGTCGTCGCCGCGCCGGAGGTCGACGAGATCCTGCTCGACGTCGAGCGCGACCTCTACGTCCTCATGGCCGAACTGGCGACCGCGGCCGAGAACCGCGCCAAGCTCACCGACGGCCAGACGCTCGTCACCGAGGCGATGGTCGAGGCCGTCACCGCCCGCACCGACGACGTCGCCACCCGCTTCCCGTTCCCGACCGAGTTCGTCCTGCCCGGCCAGGACGAGCTCGGCGCCCGCCTCGACGTCGCCCGAACCGTCGGGCGCCGCGCCGAGCGCCGGGCCGTCACCGTGGCCGACCCCGCCAGCCAGGTCGTGCCGTACCTGAACCGGCTGTCGTCGCTGTTGTGGACCCTCGCCCGCTGGGTCGAGGCCGACGACACCCTGCTGGCCCGCGACCGCTGATCGACCCCGTCACACCCCCTGGAGGAGTTCCCATGCCCGTCGTCGTCACGCTCGTGAAGGAGGCGCCCGAGGGCGCCGTCGCCGTCGAGGCGGTGGGCACCGAGGCCTTCGCCGACCACCCGCTCCACCGGTACCTCGACGACCAGGGCTTCGCGGCCAAGGCCGGCGAGCAGCGCGTCGTGCCCGGTGCCGGTGGCGAGCCGACGATCGTCGTCGGCCTCGGCGGCGCCGACCGCACCGTCGACGACTTCCGCAAGGTCGGCGGCGCCATCGCCCGCGCCGCGTCGACCTACGAGACGGTGACCACGTCGGTGCTCGACGCCGTCGGCGATCTCGGCCCGGCCGACTGCGCCCAGGCCCTGGCCGAGGGCATCGGCCTCGGCACGTACCGCTACACGGTGCTCAAGAGCGACCCGAAGCCGTCGAAGCTCGCCGAGGTGCACGTCGTCGGCAAGGGCGGCAAACGCGTCCAGACCGCGCTCGACACCGGCAGCGCGGTGGCCGAGGCGGTGTCGGTCGCCCGCGACCTCGTGAACGAGCCCGGCGGCACGCTCACCGCGCCCGCGTTCGCCACCGAGGTCGAGTCGCTCGCCGAGACCTACGGCTTCGAGGTCACGGTCCTCGGCAAGAAGGACATCGAGAAGGCGAAGATGGGCGGCGTGCTCGGCGTCAACCGCGGCTCGACGATCGAGCCCCGGTTCCTCGAGCTGCGCTGGGCGCCGAGCAACCCCCGTGGCGTGGTCGCCATCGTCGGCAAGGGCGTCACGTTCGACTCGGGTGGCCTCAGCCTGAAGCCCACCGAGGGCATGCTCACGATGAAGGGCGACATGGGCGGCGGCGCCGCCGTCGTGGGCACCTTCTGTGGCCTCGCGGCGGTCAACCCGCGGGTCGAGGTCCGGGGGTACGTGCCGCTCACCGACAACATGACCGGCGGCGACGCCACCCGGCTCGGCGACGTGCTCAAGATCAGCAACGGCAAGACCGTCGAGGTGCACAACACCGACGCCGAGGGTCGGCTGATCCTCGCCGATGCGCTGTCGCGGGCCAGCGCGGCCGAGCCCGACGCCATCGTCGACCTCGCCACGCTGACCGGCGCCTGCATGGTGGCCCTCGGCCAGGACCACGCCGGCGTGTTCGGGTGGCACGAGGCGTGGGTCGAGCAGGTGCTCGCCGCCGGGGTCGCCGCCGGCGAGCGGTCGTGGCGACTCCCGCTTCCGAAGGACTGGCGCAGCCAGCTCGACTCCGACGTGGCCGACATGAAGAACATCGGTTCGCGCTACGGCGGCGCGTCGACGGCTGCGTTGTTCCTGTCGGAGTTCGTCGGCGACGACATCCCGTGGGCGCACATCGACATCGCCGGGCCGTCGTTCGCCGACAGCGACACCGTGCTGCACCGCAAGGGCGGGACCGGCTACGGCGTGCGGACCGTGCTCGCGCTGTTGAAGGGCTTCAAGAAGCCGCGTTGAGCGACGTGTTCGCCGTCTGGAGTGCCCGCCGGGCGGCGGTGTCGTCGAAGTTCCAGCGGCGCAGCTGATCCTCGACCTCGGCCGGCGTCGCGCCCACGTCGAGGAGGCTGCGCGCCAGCCGGGCGGCGTGCGCGTCGGCCGTGGGGTGGCTGCTGCGCCGGCGTTGCTCGGCCTGCCAGCCGGCGTGGGCGCCGTGGAGGTGCCGGGGGAGCCGGCGCACCTGGTTGGCGGTGAGCGGCGGCAGCCGCCGGCGGACGTGCAGCACGTCGTGGTCACCGTGGTGGATCAGGGAGAAGCGGACGCAACGGTCGATGGCGCGGTGCATCGGGCCGCGCAGGCCGCCGCGGGTCCCGACGCCGATGGAGCGGGCGGCGTCGCCGGCGTCGAGGGTGAAGCCGTCGGGCTGGGACTCGAACTCCCGGGCGAAGCGGCGCAGCAGCCACGTGCTGGTCGGGCCGAGGAGCGGCAACCAGAACCGTTCGACGTAGGCGGCCCGGGGGTCGCAGCCGAGGCGGTCGACGACCGGGTCCTTCCAGGCGACGACCAGCAGTGGCGGGACGGTGGGGCGGGGCTCGGATGCGGACATGGGGACTCCCTCGGGGTCGGTGGCGTCCGGGTCGGACGAGGAGGGGGAAGCCGGATCGCGATCTCGGGACCGGCCGATCTCTTTCGTACATTTTCGTGCTGTTCCGATCAGAACACCGGGACGGGTACCGTGTCAACCGTGGAGCTGGCTGACGACCTCGTCGCGACCGCCCGTCGCGCCCTGCGGGATGCCGAGCGGATCGTGGTGCTCACCGGCGCCGGCATCAGCACCGACAGCGGGATCCAGGACTTCCGGGGCCCCAACGGGCTGTGGACGAAGAACCCCGAGGCCGAGAAGCTCGCCACGCTCGACCACTACGTCTCCGATCCCGAGATCCGGCGCAAGGCGTGGCAGCGCCGCGTCGAGACCCTGTCGACGACCTACGAGCCCAACGCCGGCCACCACGCCATCGTGGCCATGGAGGCGTGGGGCACGGTCGACACCGTCATCACCCAGAACATCGACGGGCTCCACCTCGCGGCCGGCACCAGTCCCGAGAAGCTGGTGGAGATCCACGGCACGACCCGCGACGTCATGTGCCTGTCGTGCGACGACCGCGCGCCGATCGTCGCCGCGCTCGACCGGGTGCGAGCCGGCGAGGCCGACCCCGCCTGCCGGAGCTGTGGCGGCATCCTCAAGACGGCGACGATCTCGTTCGGGCAGTCGCTCGTGGCCGACGACCTGCAGCGCTGCGACGCCGCCGCCCGCCGCGCCGACCTCGTCCTCGCCGTCGGCACCACGCTCGGGGTCTACCCGGTCGCCAACGTCGTGCCGCTCGCCAAGATGCACGGCGCCACGGTCGTGATCGTCAACGGTGGCCCGACCGAGATGGACGATCTCGCCGACGTCCGCCTCGAGGGCTCGATCTCCGAGCTCCTGCCGGCCATCGTGGCGTGACGCCGGCCGACCCGCCCGACCACGTCGTCTTCCTCCACGTCCCGAAGACGGCGGGGATGTCGCTGTACGAGGCGCTCGACCGGGAGTACCCGGAGGCGGCGACCTACTCGGTCGGCACCTTCGCGCCCGAGGACGTCGCCCGCTTCCGGGACCTGCCCGCCGCCGAGCGCGCCGCGCTCCGGTTGGTCCGTGGCCACGTCCCGTACGGCATCCACGATGCGCTGCCGGGACGGACCGCCTACATCACCGTGCTG
>JBHIXO010000170.1:0-8724 GCA_041984725.1 Acidimicrobiales bacterium
GCGCCTCGCGGCCGACGCGACGCTGCGCCAGCAACTCGTGCGCAACGGCCGCCGCCTCGCCGCGACCCTGACGATGGACCGCTGGGCCGAGGTGCTCGAGGACTGGCACCACCACGCCGCCGACCCGGCCGGCACACCCCGCCCCGACGTCCGCCGCGGCATCGTCGCCCGCCTCCTCGCCGAGTCCCGCTGACCCCAGACCCCGCGACGCCCCGGACCCTGGTGCGTTTCGTGTCGTCCACGACACGAAACGCACCACAGAACGGGTTCGGGGTCAGCGGGGTCGGAGCTCGCGGAGGTTGATGCGGGCGAGTTCGGCCGAGGCGGCGGCCTCGCCCCGCCGGCCACGGAGGCGGGCGATGCCGGCGCGGGTGCCGAGCGTGGCGACGGCGAGACCGCCCCATGCCGCGGTCCAGGCCGGGCCGTGGACGGTGCGGCACCAGTCGTAGGTCGCGGCCATCCACCGCGCGGTGCGCGCCGTGCCCCACGCCTGTTCGCCCGCCGCGTTGCCCACGTGGGGGACCTCCGACGCCGGCTCGAATCGGATGCGCCAGCCGGCGCGGGACAGCCGCCAGCACAGGTCGAGGTCCTCGACGTACATGAACCAGCGCTCGGAGTACGGGTGGTCGGGGTCGTCGAGCGCGTCGCGGCGGATGGCGTGGACCGCGCCGATCGCCCAGTCGACGTCGGCGGCGGCGTCGTGGGGGGCGTGGCCCTCGAGCCACAGGCGGCGCCCGAGGCGGCGATGGAACCGGGCCGGCAGGGCCAGCGCGGCGGCGACCCGCAGCGAGGGGAACGGGTACACGGAGTGCTGGAGCCGGCCGTCGGCCTCGAGCAGCCGCGGCGCGACCAGGGCGACGCCGGGCTCGCGGTCGAGCACGGCGACGAGGTGGGCCAACGACCCCGGCCGCGGCTCGGTGTCGGGGTTGAGCGCGAGCAGGTACGTGGCGTCGGAGCCACCGAGCGCCTGGTTCATGCCCTTGGCGTAGCCGAGGTTCTCGTCGTTGGCGACGACGGTCACCCCGTGCCGGCGGGCGACGGCGACGCTGTCGTCGTCGGACGCGTTGTCGACCACGACGACCTCGGTGTCGACGCCCTCGACCGCGGCGGGGAGCGCGGCGAGGCAGCGGTCGAGGAGGGCGGCGGTGTTCCACGACACCACGCCGACCCGGAGACGGGTCACGGGCTCAGACCTCGATGCCCTCGGGCCGCTCGTCGGGCGGCCCGAAGTACTCCAGGATCCGGGCGGGCACGCCGCCGGCGACGCAGTACGCCGGGACGGGTCGGTTCACGACCGAGTTGGCGGCGATGACGGCGCGGTCGCCGACGTCGTTGAGGATCGTGCACTTGGTGAGCACCATCACGCCGTCGCCGATGGTGATCGGCCGGTGGCGGTCGGGCTGCTCCTCCCAGTGCCTGGTGTGGTCGCGGAAGTCGTGGTTGCCGTCGACGATGAGCAGCGACTGCCCGAACGCCGACCGCTCGCCGATGCGCACCGACGTCGAGCACTGGATCATGGCGTCGCTCGTGAACGTGCTGCCCGCGCCGATCACGACCTCGCCGCCGCCGGAGATCTCGCAGTAGAAGTTGCGGCGGAAGTCGACGCCGTGCCCGACGACGAGCGTGCCCTTGCGGGGGATGTGGAGCCGGAAGCCGGGACCGATGTTGACCGGTCCCTGGAACTCGACGCGGCAGTGCTGGTGCGTCGCCTGCACCACGATCTTGCGCGCCGTGCTGGCCCACCGGGCGAGCACCTCGTGGCGCAGGCGCCAGGGCAGCCGGCGGAGGCGCATCTCCCATGCGCTGGGCTGGTCCACGCCGGCGGACCCTAGAGCACCCCACCCGCCGTCAAGGGTGCTGGACGCCGGATCGCCGCGACGGGCGATCAGCGGGGCTTGACGCCGGTGGCCCAGAGGTCGGCGACGCCGAAGTGGGCCAACGGACCGAGCTTGGCCAGCCGCCGGTAGAGGCGCTTGGCGCGACGCTCGTCGACGTGCTCGGTGTGGATCCACTCGCCGAGCTCGACCGTGGTCTCGAAGCCGGCCGCCTGGAACGCCTTGCGCAGCGACCACATCGTCTGCTCGTTCACGTGCATCACGCGCTCGAGGTCGATCCGGGGATCGGCCGGCCAGTGCTTCCGGCCGGGCCGGAGCCGCTGGAGGCGGTAGGTGACGTCGTAGATCAGGCGGTTGGGCATCGTGTGGGCGACGAGCCGGCCGCCCGGCTCGAGAATGCGGTGCGCCTCGCGCAGGGCGAGCGAGAGCTCGTCGGGCGTGAGGTGCTCGACCACGTCGACCATGCAGACGAGGTCGGCGCTGGCGTCGTCGAGCGGGATGGCGCGGGCGTCGGCGAGGTGGACCTCGGCCCGGTCGGTCACGCCGTGGCGTTCGAGGGTGGTCCGGGCCATCTCGACGGCGTCGGGCGAGTACTCGATGCCGTACGCCCGGGACGCGCCGAGCTCGATCGCGACCGCGGGCAGCTCGCCGCGGCCGGTGCCGAGGTCGACCACGACCTCGCCGGCCTGCAGACCCGCCCGCATCAGGAACCCCGGGTACAGGCCGTTCACGGCGGTGCCGTCGGACGCGACCCACTCCTCGTACCCCGCGCACCATTCGCGGTAGTAGTCCTCGGTGTAGGCCGCGGGGTCGACAGCGGGGTCCGGCAGCGACGTCACCCGTCCAGCGTGTCACGTCGCGGCGCCGGTGGACAGGGTCGGACGGCCCCGCCGGTCACAGCACGGGGCGCCCGGTCCGCACCGTGCCCTCGACCAGGGACGCCACCGCGACGACGTCGCCGACGGCGATCTGGACGAGCCGGATCGGCACGGGTCGACCGTGACGCACCCGGGCCCTGGGCAGGGCGTCGAGCAGCCACGGCACGGTGAGCGCGGCCCCGACCAGCCGGCGGACCGGACCGCGCCCCGAACCCGACCCGCGCCCCGGGCCCGGCGCGACGGCGAGCAGGGCCCCGACGACGGCCGGGTAGGTGGCCGCGGTGCGCGCCGACAGGAACGGCCCCCGCCAGCGGGTGCGGGCCATGCCCGGGCACCGCTCGAGCAGGCGGGGGAAGTCGCGCAACTGGCGCAGCTCGGTGAGCCAGTCGCGGAACGACCCGGGCATCCAGCGATGGTGGACGACGGCGGCGGGCGCGAACGCGAACCGCCCGCCGGCGTCGAGCACCCGCCAGCCGGCGCGGACGTCCTCGCCGGACGCCCGCCCCGACGCCCGCGCCGTGAGGTCGTCACCGACCCCGAAGCCGCCGGCCTCGACCAGCGCGGCGCGCCGGTAGGCGATGTTGCAGGTCTCGTGGAGCCACGACGGTTCGAGGATCCAGATCGTGCGGGCCCACGGCTGGGGCCAGGGCCCGGGGGTGGGGTCGGGTTCGGTCCGGCCCTGGACGACGTCGAACCCGCCGCCGGCGACGGCGAGCAGCCCGGCCAGCCACCCGGGCGTGGGGAGGCAGTCGTCGTCGGTGAAGGCGACGAGGTCGGCGCGGGCGCGGGCGAGGCCGGCGTCGCGACCGCCCCCGGCGCCCCGGTTCGTCGCGAGCCGCAGCCCGAGCAGGGCCAGGGGCGACGCCGGCGCCAGGCGGGTGAGCACGTCCCAGGTGTCGTCCCCGGAGCCGTTGTCGACGACGACGACCTCGAAGACGTCCGGGCCGAGGTCCTGGGCCTCCAGCGCGGCGAGCAGTTCGGGAACGAACGCGGCCCGGCCGTAGGTCGACACCACGACCGACACCGACGGCGCCGTCCGCGCCCAGCCCGGGGACGTCACCTCGTCGCGCGTGCCGCCCTCCGTCACGCCCCCAGTGTGGCCCCCGGCCGTTCCCCGGGTGATCTCGGGAGGGCACGCGGGTCCCGGCGTCCGGCCGCGGGCGATCCGCACGCGATGTGCCACGATGACTCCTCGTGGTGACGGAGCGTCCGACCGCCGCCGACCCGGCGGACCTCACGGTGGTGATCCCCACCCACGGTCGGCCCGAGATCCTGGCGCGCACCCTCGCCGGGCTCGACGCCCAGACGGTCACCGGGTTCGACGTCGTGGTCGTCGTCGACGGCGAGGACCAACCCGTGCCCCCGGCCGCCACCGTCGACGCGCTGTCGTGCCCGACGACGGTGCTCGTGCAGCCCCACGCCGGCCCGGGCGTCGCCCGCAACCTCGGCGCTCGCAGCACCGATCGGCGCCTGCTCCTGTTCCTCGGCGACGACATGGTCCCCGAGCCCGACCTGGTCGCCCGTCACCTGGCCGAGCACGGCCGCCACCCGGCACGGGAGGTCGCCGTCCTCGGGCACATCGAGTGGCACCCCGAGGCCGAGGGCGGCCGGGTCCTGCGCTGGCTCGACTGGTCGCGGACCCAGTTCGACTTCGGGGCCGACGAGCACGGCGTCGCCGGCTTCGGCCGGTTCGTGTCGTCGAACGTGTCACTGAAGCGCGAGTTCTTCCTCGACGCCGGCGGCTTCGACGAGGACTTCGGGTACTACTACGAGGACCTCGAGTGCGCCTACCGCCTCGACGAGCACGGCATGGTCCTGCGCTACGAGCCCCGGGCCCTCGCCCGCCATCTCCACGGCTACGACGTGACCGCGGTGGCCCGGCGCTTCGAGGGCATCGCCTCGGGCGAATGGGAGCTGGCCCGCAAGCGCCCCGAGTTCGAGCCGTTCTTCCTGGCCCGTGCCAAGGGCGCGATGGCCCGCCCGCCGGTCTCGCGTGTGTGGCCGCTGGTGGTCGACGCCGTCCCCGAGCGCCTCGGCCGGATCCGCTCGGCGGTCGAGGACCGCGCCAACGCCTGGTACCACCAGCAGGTCGGGCCGCGGTTCCTCAACGCCTGGCACGCCCGCACCGACCTCGACGAGCTGCGCGCCTACCTCGGCGACGACTACGACGAGTCGCTGCTCCACGGTCACGTGGCCGCGGTCGACGACGAGGAGCACGCCAGCCCCGACGAGGCGACCTTCTACCGCACGAGCCGGATGTACCTGTACGACCTGACGGCGTTCGCCATGGCCGGGACGAAGATCCCGTACCTGCGCGACCTGCAGCGCATCGTGCGCCCCGGCGCCCGCCTGCTCGACTGGGGGTGCGGCATCGGCACCGACGGCCTGCGCCTCCTCGACGCCGGCTACAAGGTCTCCTTCGCCGATTTCGCCAACCCGAGCACCGAGTACCTGCGCTGGCGTCTCGACCGGCGCGGCCTCGACGCCCCGGTGTACGACCTCGACGGCGACGACGTCCCCGGCGGGTTCGGACTGGCGTACTCGCTCGACGTGATCGAACACGTCGACGACCCGTTCGGCTTCCTCGCCGAGTTGGAACGTCGGGCCAAGCTCGTCATGGTCAACTTCCTCGAACCCGACCCCGACGACACGCACCTCCACAAGCCGCTGCCGATCGAGGCCCTCCTCGACCACTGCGCCGACCGCGGCCTGCTCCGCTACCGCCGCTACCACGGCCGCTCGCACCTGGTCGTGTACCGGTCGGGCGACTCGTCGCTCCCCCAGCGCATCCGCAGCCGGGTCGAGCGCCGCGCCGGCGGCGGTGCCGGCGACGTCGTCCGGAAGCTCCGGACCCGCTGAGCGTTAGGTTCGAAGGGTGCTCGGACGGCGCAGCAAGGGCAAGCGAGGCGAGGCGGCACCCGCGCCGCGGCCCGCCCCCACCCCCCGACCGACGCCACCCGCGCGTCCGACGCCGCCGGCACCCGCGGCCGGCGACGTCCCCGCCCGGCCCGACCCGCCCAACGGCGCCAACCACCTGGTGATCGTGGTGCTCGACAGCCTGCGCTTCGACAGCCAGCAGGCCGCGGCGACGCCCCACATGGACCGGCTCGGCACCGTCGAACAGCGGTGGAGCTACGCGTCGTGGACGGCGCCGTCGCACTACAACCTGCTGATGGGCCTGCTCCCCCACGCGAGCCCGAGCCACGTCTACGCGTCGGAGTACTACAAGGAGGACTTCGTCCGGTACACCGAGCGGCTCGGCGTCCCGATGGAGTTCAAGAACCTCCTGCCGTCGATCTGGCTGCCCACCTACCTGCGGAACGACCTCGGGTACGACGTGCACGCCCGGGTGTCGATGCCGGTGCTCAACCGCCACACCCCGGTCAACCGCGACTTCGACTCGTACGAGCTGATGCCCAAGCACAACGACATGGGCGCCATGGTCGAGGCGATGACCGCGCCGATGCGCTCGGCCGACCGACCGTCGTTCTGGCTCCTCAACGTCGGCGAGACCCACTACCCCTACGCCCTCCCCGACGAGGACCCCAGCGAGTGGCCGCGCATCTCGGGCGTGCACGGCGTGTTCAAGCACCTCGACGAGGACCTCGCCGCCGGCACCGGGGAGGCGCCCGCGTTCTTCGACCAGGAGCGGCTCGACGAGCTGCGCGCCCGCCAGGTCCGGGCGGCCGAGCACTGCGACGGCGTCCTCGAGGCCCTCTACGACATCGTGCCCGCCAACACCCACATCGTCGTCACCGCCGACCACGGCGAGCTGTTCGGCGAGGGCGGGTACTTCGGCCACGGGCCGATCGCCCACGACAAGGTGCACGAGGTGCCCTTCGTCGAGGGCCGCCGACCCTGACCGGGGCGGTCAGCGCGACCAGGACGGGAGCGGGCGGCCCAGCATCGCCTCGAGCTCGGCGTTGGGCTCGGCGAACCGGTCGAGCAGCGCGGCCCGGGTCGCGGCGGCCATCGGCTCCCAGCGCAGCCGGCGGTCGACCGACCAGGCCACGAGGGGCCGCAGGCGGACGGGGACCCGCTTCCAGCGGCCGACGTCGAAGCGGGCCGCGTGGGCGGCGCGGTCGCCGCGTGCGTTGAACACCTCGCCGACGCAACCGGGCACGACGGCGTCGTCGACGCCGAGGAACCGGCAGAGGCCCGCGAACGCGCCGGTCGGGTCGGCGACGAGGTCGTCGGTCGGGACGACGTGCACCGACGCCGGGTCGAGGTGCTCGTGCACCCGACGCAACTGCTCGGCGTACCGGCCGCGCCGCTCGTAGGGGAGGTGGGGGCACGAGCCGACGAGCCCCATCGCCTCCTCGAAGCTGCGTCGTTCCCAACCGGCGACGCGGTGGAACCACCAGTGGGAATGGGCCCGGTCGACCGGGTGGCGCACGACGGCGACGAAGCGCAGGTCGGGGATCACCGCGGCCATGCGGGCCGGCGCCTCCGGGCTGTACAGGTAGTTCGGCGACGCCTCCCCGACCGCCCGCTCACCGCCCCAGCCGGCGAAGTGGTCGCGGTACCAGTCGAGGCCCCGGGCCCACACCCTGTCCCACGCGAAGAACTGGAGCTCCTTCACGGGCGCCATGAAGACGTCGGGGTGCGCATCGAGCCACCGGTAGAGCGACGTCGTCCCCGATCGCATCGCGCCGCCGACGACGAACGTCGGCAGCGGCGCGGTCCCGGTCACGGGGCGACGGTGCGGTGCAGCTCGAAGTCGGCGCCGAGGTCGGCACCCCGGACCGACTTCCGACCCGAGCAGTAGAACGTGGCGGTGCGAGGTCCGTCGATCACCTCGCCGAGGTCGGCGCTGAGCAACGACACGAGCACGCTGAAGTTGCCCGTCGCGAGGCGGGCGTCGAACCGGGCCTCGTAGACGCACCGGTCACCGACCCCGAAGCTCCCGGTCGTCAGGCGCGCCATCGAGTTCTCGCTGTAGACGCCCTGGTTCTTGTCGTTGCGCACCACGAAGCTGAACACCGGATCGACGACCGGGGCGTCGAACCGGACGGCGGCCCGGACGACCACCGTCTGGCCGGCATCGACCAGCCCGGTGGGCGACCCCTGCTCGTCGAACAACTCGACCGACTCGATCACGCCGTCGCCGTTGCTGACGACGTCCTCGTCGTCCATCGACCGCCGCTCCTCGACCAGCTGGTGGAAGCGCGACACCGCCTCGGTCGTGTCGCCCTCGAAGACGATCGAACCCTGGTTGACGAGCAGGGTCCGGTCGCAGAGCTTGGTCACCGCGCTCAGGTTGTGCGTCACGACGGCGATCGTCGTGCCCGAGCGACGCACCTCGACCATGCGGTCGAAGCACTTCCACTGGAAGGCGATGTCGCCCACGGCGAGCACCTCGTCGACCAGCAGCACGTCGGGCTCGGCCTGGATGGCCACCGCGAAGCCGAGCCGCACCGCCATGCCCGACGAATAGAACTTCACCGGCGTGTCGATGAACTTCTCGATCTCGGAGAAGTCGACGATCTCGTCGAACCGGCGGTCGATCTCGGCGCGGGTCAGACCGAGGATCGACCCGTTGATGTACACGTTCTCGCGCCCCGACAGCTCGGGGTGGAAGCCGACGCCGACGGCGATCAGCGGCGCGATCCGGCCCCGGACGATGACCGATCCGGTGGTCGGCGCGGTGACGCCGGCGAGCAGCTGCAGCATCGTCGTCTTGCCCGCACCGTTGCGGCCGATGACCCCCACGCTCTCGCCCGGCTCGGCCACGAGGTCGATGTCGCGCAGCGCCCACAACTGGCTGCGCTTGCTGCGCGAGCGCAGCCGCAGGAGCGACGTGGCCAGCATCGGCTGGTCGTCGTACTTCGTGTAGCGCTTGCTCGCGCCGCGCATCTCGATCGAGGGTTGGTTCACAGCAGGTCCACGAAGACTCGGTCGTACCGGACGTGCAACCACATGGCCAGCGCGACGAGCACGACGAGCCATCCCAGGCTGATGTACACGGGGATCAGCCAGTTGCCCATCTCGCCGAACGTCGCCGCCCGGAA
>JBHIXO010000171.1:0-8707 GCA_041984725.1 Acidimicrobiales bacterium
TCCGCGCCGAGGAAGACGCCGAGGATGCCGGGACGGTCAACCGGCACGTCCGGGCCCGAGGGGGACGGCACGACCACGGCGGCGGCGGCGCCGTCGGAGAACAGCACCGCACCACGGCGCTCGTGCCGGTCGATGAACCGGCTGCGGGCATCGGCTGCGATGACGAGCACGGTCTCGTCCCGGGTGACCGCGCTCCCCACGGCGAGATCGAGCGCGTACACGAAGCCCGCGCAGGCCGCGGAGACGTCGAAGGCCGGGCACCGCACGCCCAGCTTGCGAGCCACGACGGTGGCCGTGGCCGGGCTCGGGTTGTCGGGCGAGATGGTGGCGAGCACGATCCGGTCGATCCGGGTGGCGTCGCACCCTGCGTTCGCGAGGGCCTTCGACGCTGCGTCGACCGCCATGTCCGACGTCGTCTCCCCGTCGGGGAGCCAATGGCGGCGGACGATGCCCGTCTTGGCCTCGATCCACCCCGGCGTGACCTCGAGGCCGTAGCGGGCGATCAACGTGTCGTTGTCCAGGACATCGGACGGGAGGCTGTGACCGAACCCCGCGATCGCGGCGCCGGTGTGCCCCTTCGTCGAATCTCTCGCGCCCGATGCCATGGCCAGCCCACCAGGAGTCCGCACTCGCGGGCTCACTTCGACGCCGCCGATCGCAACTCCTGCTCGCGGGAGCGGGCGAGGGCTCAGCGGTCGCCGAACAGCCGGGCCCGCGCCTCGGCGGCGAGACCCTCGACGTCGCCGAGCACCGGGCCGTCCTGCTTCAGACGGTCGTTCACCGTCTCGACGGTGCCCTGGAGGTGGCTGCGCAGCAAGGAGACGAAGTTGCGGAACTCGTCGGAGTCGCGGATGTCGCGGAACGCCTGCTCGAGCCGTTCGAAGCCCTCGCTCCCGGCGCGTGCACCGACGACGTAGCCCACGACGAACCCGAAGAGCGCGCTCACCCCGTACCTCCCGTCGCGGTCCCCGATCCCGTCCGGTCGGCCACGGCCTCGAGGAAGAGCTGCACCTGCACCTCCGGGTAGATCTTGATCATGAGCATACCGGGGGCCTTGAGATGGAAGTCCCGGATGTCGAGGTCCTTCGAACCGGTCACCACCAGGCTGTCGGCATCGGCGTGCTCGACGGTGAGCTCGCCGTTGATGTGCCGGGTCTCGGCGTGGAGCGTGAGGTCGCCGCTGGTGGCGAACCGTTGCTCGTCGACCGCGGTCGCGGTCGTCAGCCGGACCGTGCAGGTGGGGTGACGTCGCCATTCCACCCGGCGGCGGAGCTCGGCGTCGTACAGGTCGTTGCCGGAGCGGAGCGCCTCGATGCGGATGGCCAACTCGGCGGTGGGTGCGGGCTCGGTGACGACGCGCCCGTCGACGACCCGAGCGTCGACCCATCCCGCCAGCTCGCGACCTTCGAACGCGATCGGCCCCATGCTCGAACGCGCCGACACGATGACCGTGGACGTCGCCGGATTGATCGCGTACTGGGGCACGAGCGGATGCCTCGACCGGGGAACGGGCCCCCGGAGCATGCCACGGTCGGGGCCACGGGCCGCGACCGCGGCGCTCGCCGCGTCAGGCGCAGCAGCCGGCCTCGGGCGGGTAGCCGACCGACGGGGTCTCCACGCCGTCGACCTGGCCGATCTCGGCGAGCAGCAGGCCGACGACGTCGACGCCCTCACCGGCCTGGGGGAGGTCGAGGTGGAAGATGTCCTCGGCGATGCCGTTGCGCCGCGACGACACGAGCACGTCGGTGATGTCCGCGCCGACGGCACCGATGCGGGAGGCGACCGCGCCGAGAGCGCCGGGACGGTCGGGCAGGCGAAGGGTCACCACCACGTGCTGACGGCAGGTGCCGTCGTCGTCGCACCGCTCGTCGCGGTCGTCCGCTCGTTCGGTCATGAGTGACCTCGCCATGTCCCCATCGTTCCCCGCTCACCGTCACGCTGCGTGCACGAGCCCGTGAACGCACTGTGAACCATGCCGGACATCCTGCCCGAAACGACTGCCGGCGACGCCTACTGCTGACCGAGCGTGCCGAGGTAGAGCTCGATCACCTTCGGGTCGGTGAGCAGCTCGCGGCCGGGGCCGGTGTAGGCGTTGCGCCCCTGGTCGAGCACGTAGCCGCGGTCGCAGATCTGCAGGCACCGCTGGGCGTTCTGCTCGACCATGATGATGCCGACGCCGGCCTCGTTGATGGTCTGGCAGTTGATGAACACGTCGTCCTGCAGGGCGGGTGACAGGCCGGCGCTCGGCTCGTCGAGCAGCAGCACGTCGGGTTGCATCATCAGCGCCCGCGACATCGCGAGCATCTGGCGTTCACCACCGGACAGCGACCCGGCACGCTGCGTGCGACGTTCGGCGAGCCGGGGGAACATCTCGCACACGAACTCGAACCGCTCGTCGAACGCCTTGGGCTTCAGGTAGCAGCCCATCTCGAGGTTCTCCTCGATGGTGAGCGCACCGAACACGTTCTGGTTCTGGGGGACGTAGCCGATGCCGCGGCCGACGAGCTTGTTGGCCTTGAAGCCGGTGATGTCCTCGCCGCGCAGCACGACCTTGCCCTCGCGGACGGGGATGAGCCCGAACAGTGCCTTGAGCAGCGTCGACTTCCCGGCGCCGTTCGGGCCGATGATGCCCACGATCTCGCCTTCGTGCAGCTCGAGGCTGCACCCGTTGAGGATGTTCACGCCGGGCACGTAGCCGGCGACGACGTGGTCGATCTCGACCACCGTGGCGGTGCTCACGATTCGGGCCTCCACTCGGCGTCGTCGTCGGTGGCGCCGGGCTCGTCGTCGCCCGCGAGCGGGGTGACCGGTGCCGGGCGGCGCTGGAGGTCCTCGCCGTGATGGGAACCCAGGTAGGCGTCGATCACGTCCGGGTTCCGCACGATGGACGAGTGGGGGCCCTCGGCGACGACGGAACCCTCGGCCATCACGACCACCCAGTCGGAGATGTCGCGGACGACGTCCATGTCGTGCTCGACGAAGATGACGCTCATCCCCTCGGCCCGGAGCTGCTTGACGTGGCCCAGCAGCGACTGCGTGAGCGCGGGGTTCACACCCGCCATCGGCTCGTCGAGCATGACGAGGCGCGGGCGGGTCATGAGGGCTCGGGCCATCTCGAGCAGCTTGCGCTGGCCACCCGACAACGTGCCGGCGTACTCGTCGGCCATGTGGGTCATGTTGAAGCGGTCGAGCAGCTCGCGGGCCCGCTCCTCGACCTGCTTCTCCTCGTCGCGCCAGAGGAACGGGAGGACGGCGTTGCGGAGCAGCTCGCCCCGCTGCGACACGGCACCGAGCTTCATGTTGTCGAGCACCGAGAGCTTGGCCAGCGCCTTGGTCAGCTGGAACGTGCGGACCACGCCCTTGCGGGCGAGCACGTGTGGACCGACGCCGCTGACGTCCTCGCCGTCGACCGTCCAGCGCCCCCCGTTGGGGGTGTCGAAGCCGGTGAGCAGGTTGAAGAAGGTGGTCTTGCCGGCGCCGTTGGGGCCGATGAGGCCGGTGATCACGCCCCGCTGGATCTCGACGTGGTCGACCGAGACCGCGGTCAGGCCACCGAAGCGTCGGACCACGCCGTCGGCGACGAGGATCGGGTCGGGCTTGGGCACCCCGGGCTCGGGGCGGACGTCGTCGAGGTAGTGGGCGCCGGGATTGGGGATGTCGGCACCCGCGGCGAGGGCCGCGCCGGCCCCGCCGCCTCCCGCGGTGACGCCGAACTGGAAGTCCTCGCCCTCTTCAACGGTCATCGCCAGCTCCGTGCTCAACGGTCGTCGCCGGCTCCGTGCTAACGGTCATCCAGAGCCATCTCCTCTCGCTTGCCGAAGATGCCCTGGGGCCGGAACGCCATGAGGAGCACCAGCAGCAGGCCGACCAGCATGAGGCGGACGACGCCGACGTCGCCCGACTCGAGGATCGACGACGGGATCAGCGGGTCGTTGCCGGCGGTGGCTTCGCGGAGGAAGGCGCTGGTGAACGACAGGATCCCCCAGAGGATCATCGAGCCGACGACCGGCCCGAACACCCGGGCCAGGCCGCCGATGATGAGCACGGCGTACCCGATGAACGTGACCTGGGGCTGGAAGTCCTGGGGCGTGATCGACCCCTTCGACAGGGCGAGCATGACGCCGCCGAGCCCGCCGATCACGCCGCCGATCACGAGGGCCTGCATCTTGTAGACGTAGGCGTTCTTGCCGAGCGCCCGCGCGGCGTCCTCGTCCTCGCGGATGGCCTTGACGACGCGGCCCCACGGGCTGCGCATGAGCAGGGCGACGAGGATCGCGACGAGTACGACGACGGCCCAGCCACAGATCACGAACCACAGCACGTTGCCCTTGAACTGCAGCGGGCCGATGCCGTAGTCGGCGGCGAGGGTGAACGGGTTGCGGTCGGCGAAGGCGTCGTTGAAGCCCGTGAGACCGTCGACCCCGCCGGAGAAGTCGCGCAGCTCGGGCGTGTTCACGACGAGACGGATGATCTCGGACGCGGCGATCGTGGTGATGGCGAGGTAGTCGAGTCGCAGGCGGAGCGTGGGCAGGCCGAGCAGGAGGGCGAGGACGACCGACATGAGCAGGCCGACGATCACCCCGATCCACATCGACCAGCCGTAGTAGGTGACGCTGATCGCCATGCCATAGGCGCCGACGGCGACGAAGCCGACCTGGCCGAAGTTGAGCAGCCCGGTGTACCCGAAGTGCACGTTCAGCCCGATCGCGATCATGGCGTAGATGACCGCGTTGGCCGAGAACATGGCCTGGACGGTGTTCTCGAGGATCGATCCCCAGTCCACGGCTATCCCACCCGTTCCGCTCGTCCGAAGATGCCCTGGGGCCGCACCAGCAGGATGAGGATGAGGACCAGCAGGGCGCCGACGTTCTTGAGGTTGGTCGGGATGACCACGGTCGACACGTTGACGAAGATGCCGACGACGACGCTGCCGACGAGGGCACCGAAGGCCGTGCCGAGGCCGCCGAGGGTCACGCCGGCGAAGATCAGCAACAGGAGCCGGAAGCCGATGTCGAACTTGGCCCGCTCGTCGAGGGCGACGAGGGTGCCGCCGAGGGCGGCGAGGGCGCCCCCGAAGAACCAGACGAGCGAGATGACCTTCTGGACGTCGATACCCGAGGACTCGGCCAGGTCGCGGTTGTCGGCGACGGCGCGCATGGCCTTGCCGAGGCGGGTGGTCTGGAGGGCGATGCCGACGCCGCCGAGGACGATCACGCTGACGGCGATGATCGTGAGGCCGAGCGGGTTGACCTCGATGATCCACCACTCGATGTTCTTCGCCGAGCCGAACGACAGCGACCGGGGCAGCTCGCCGAACAGGTACTGGAAGAAGTTGCGCAGCAGGAACGACAGGCCGATGGTGATGACGAGCTGGGCGACGAGGCTGGCGCCGCCGCCGCGCAGCGGCCGGAACATCGACCGGTCGATGGCGTACCCGAGGAACCCGCCGATGATCACCGCGACCATGGTCGCCGGGACGATGTGCAGCCCCCCGAGGATGTACGCGTTGGCGTAGAAGGCGACCAGGCCGCCCCAGGTGACGAGCTCGCCGTGGGCGAAGTTGACCAGGCCGGTGGTGCCGTAGATGAGCGACAGGCCGATGGCGCCCATGGCGATGAGCAGACCGAACTGGAGGCCGTCGATGGTGCGCTGGGCGATCTGGCGGCCGAGCGTGTCGCCGCCCGTCGTGCCCTCGCCGAGGCGGAAGACGACCGACCGGTTCTGGTTGGGGGCGACCCGGACCTCGAGCGAGGCGATGCCGTCCTCGACCGTGGTGGAGTCGTCGGTGAGGGTGGTGCCGTCGGGCAGGGAGCCGAGGTCGAGCTCGACGCGGTAGGTGCCCGGACCGGGCAGCTCGATCTCCCACTGCCCGTTGTCGTTCGAGGTCGCCGTGCCGACCTCCTCGCCGCTGTCGTCGACGGCGCGGAACTCGGCACCCTCGATCGGGCGGACGCCGTCGGCGTCGCGTTCGGTCGTGCGGCCCCGGACCGATTCGGCGGCTTCGTCCTCCTGGGCGGACGCGGCGGGGGCCCAGGCTCCCAGCACCGCGAGGGCGGCGAGGAGGAGCAGGAGTGCGGAGCGGGTGGTCCGGTACACGAAGGGCCGGAGTCTAGGACCGTTCGCGCGGCGTGGTTCGCACCTCGGTCACGCGTGATTCACCGATCGGTCGATCGACGCCCGACGCGGTCAGCTTTCGTCCGATTCGTCCGATCCGACCACGCCGATCGCGGCGAGGACCTCACCCAGTGTGCCCACCATCCCGCTGACGAACCGACCGAATTCCGCGTACACGGCGGAGGCCTCGTCGTAGCGCATCGTGTAGACGACCTCCTTGAGGTCGTCGGGCTTCTGGGCGAAGAGCGTGACGCCACACTCGAAGTCGTCGACGCCGGTGGAGCCGGTGACGACCTGCAGGACGCGCCCGGCGAAGGTGCGGCCCGACTTGCCGTGTTCCATCATCAGGTCGCGGCGGTCGTCGTAGGGCAGCGTGAACCAGTTCTGGTCGACGTTGCGGCGCTTCGACATCGGGTAGAAGCAGAACGCGGGCTTCCCCTCGGGCGGCAGCTGCGGGTAGAGCCGGGCCTGGAGCATCTCGGCCGGCATGCCCTTCGCGTACTCGCTGACCTCGGTGAGGCTCACGTAGCTGTCGACGAGGTCGAGTCCGGCGAGGGAGAGCTCGGACTGCAACCGGCGGAGCCGCCACTGGTCGTCGCCCAGGACCATGAACCCGATGTCGGCCTTGTGGCCGAGCACGGCGACGGGGACGACCTGGCAGCCGTCGGCCTCGGCCTTGCCCACGGCGTCGCCGATCTCGTCGGCGTCGGCGAGCGGCGTGACGGCGAAGAAGAGGTGGAGGACGGCGAGGCCCTCCGCCGGGGTGCTGGCGGGTGGCGTGCTGGCGGCGGGGCTCACGAGGCCATCACCTTCGACAGGGTGTCGCCGAGCAGCTGCACGCGGCCGGGGATGTGGCTCGACGGGATCATGTTGACCGTGAAGCCGTCGATGCCGAGGTCCTTCCACTCGGCGAACTGCTCGCCGACCTCGTCGGGCGAGCCGTGGGCGACCAGGCCCCGCAGCGCCGTGAGCTGGTCCTCGGGCATCGTGGCCGGGTCCATGCCCCGCCGGCGCAGGAAGTCGTCCATGTCGGCGACGGCCTCGTCGTGGGTCGGCGCGATGCACACGTTGCGCTGCCACGTCACCGTGATCTCGCCGCGGTCGCGACCGAGCCGTTCGCAGTGGGCGGCCAGCGCGTCGAGCTTGCGGCCGACCTCGTGCGGTTCGCAGATGATGTTCGACTCGTCGGCGTACTGGGCGACCATGCGCAGGGTCTTCTTCTCACCGCCGCCGCCGATCATCACGGGCACCCGGGACACGGGCGGCGGCTCGCACATGGCGTCCTTGACCGTGTAGTGGTCGCCGTCGAGGCTCGGCCGCTCGCCGCGCAGCATCGGGATGACGATCTGCAGGGCCTCCTCGAGCTTCTCGAACCGGTCGGTGAAGGTGCCGAACTCGTAGCCGAAGGCGTCGTGCTCGAGCTCGAACCACCCCGCACCGATGCCGAGCTGGGCCCGCCCGCCGCTCACCACGTCGAGCGTCGCGATGGTCTTGGCCAGCATCGCCGGGTTCCGGTACGTGTTGCCGGTGACGAGCGCCGACAGCCGGACCGACGAGGTGTGCTGGGCCAGCGCGGCGAGCAGCGCGTAGCACTCGAGCATGTACTCGCTCGGATCGCCGATCATCGGCAGTTGGTAGAAGTGGTCCATCACGAGGAGCGTGTCGAAGCCCGACTCGTCGGCCTCCTTCGCCTGGCGGGCCACGACCTCGAACAGGTCGCCCGGACCCGTGTCGGGATAGGTGAAGTTCGGGATCTGGTAGCCGAGGCGCGTCATGCGGGGGACGGTATCTCCGTGTAGCGGCGCCCGCGCCCGTCCGCCGCCCAGCCGACCAGGACGATCCGGGCGATGCGGGCGGCCTCGACGGCGAGCGAGGTCGGCGCCCCCTTGGCGACGACCGTGCCGATGCCCGCGGCCCACGCCTTCTGGACGATCTCGAAGCCGACCCGGCCGCTCACCGCCAGCCCGTGGCCGTGGCGCGGGAGCCGGCCGGCGAGCAGTTCGTGTCCCACGACCTTGTCGACCGCGTTGTGCCGGCCGACGTCCTCGCGCACCACGACGAGGTCGCCGGCGGGGTCGAACAGCGCGGCGGCGTGCACGGCACCGGTCGCCGCGAACAGCGCGGTGTCGCCGAGCAGGGAGGCCGGGGCGCGCAGCACCACGTCGGGTGCGATGCCCTCGGTGACCGGCAACGGGTGGATGCGCGTGCGGAGCTCGTCGACCGCCGTCGTGCCGCACATCCCGCACGCGCTCGTCGTGGCCTGCAGGCGGGGCTCCGGCACCGGAGCCCGGCCGCCGGTCGACACGGTGACGACGTTGAACTCGGACTCGACCACGCTGCCCGGACCGTCTCCCCGGCAGTACTTGACCGCGAGGACGGGTGCGTCGTCGAGCAGGCCCTCGGCGTGACAGAACCCGGCCGCGAGCTCGAAGTCGTGGCCCGGGGTGCGCATCGTGGTCGCCACGAGGTTGCCGTCGAGACGGATCTCGAGCGGCTCCTCGACGGCCACCTCGTCGGGCGAGCGGGTCTCGTCGGCGCCGTCGACCCAGGTCGTGAGCAGGCGGTTGGTGCGGCCACGCGGCATCGGCGCCAG
>JBHIXO010000172.1:0-8665 GCA_041984725.1 Acidimicrobiales bacterium
CAATGCCCGGGTCGTCGGGCTCGGCGGCATCGGCGGCGAGCGCGGTCTCGATCCAGCGCCCGACCGGGTCGTCGCCGCCCGCCAGGTGCCAGGCCCAGTGGGCGTGGAAGCACTTGATGCCCCGCCGGGTGCCCCCGACCCCGCCGCTCGGGCGGGGCCCGGCGTGGTCGGCGGGCAGGGCGGCGTCACGCTCGGCGGCGTAGCGGTCGTGTGCCTCGGCGATGACGTCCTCGCCGATCTCGGCCTCGGCCACGTCGATCGCGCCGGTCGACTCCAGCCGGCCGATGACGGCGCGCTCGGGTTCACCGACCAGCCAGTAGCGGGTCGGCATGGGGGTGCCGTCGTCGAGGAACGGCGCGTTGCGGATCACGACGGGCCGGCCGTCGGGCGCGCGCACGACGACCTCGAAGTCGGCCTGCGGTGCCCGCCCGAGCTGCTCGGCGACGGCGGCGACGTCGGCCGGGGCGGCCACGTCCGGGGTGGGCGTCAGCCCCGGGCCCGGCGGCCCTTGCGGATCCGGCCGATCACGATGAGCAGCACGAGCACGCCGACGACGGGCAGCACGCGCTGGGCGACCGGCGCGCCGGCCGTGTCGATCAGGTCGACCGGCTTGGCCTCGGGCGAGTCGATCTTGCGGACCTTGGGCGCCTCGGTCGGGCCGGTGGCGGCCTTGGCGGCCGACTTCGCGGCCTCGGTGGCGGTGTCGCCGGGCGTGGGGCCGCCCGCAGGAGAGGACGCCATGCCCTCGGCCGCCTCGGCCTGGACCTTGGCCGCCTCGGTGGCGTCGTCGCCGACGGAGGTGCCGGCCGCAGCGGGGGCGGGCTCCTCCTCGAGCTTGCCCTCGAGGCACTCGACGAACTGGGTGAGCAGCTTGGCGCTCACGTCGGCGATCATGCCCCGGCCGAACTGGGCGACCTTGCCCTTGATGGTGACGTCGCTGTGGACCGTGACGTCGGTGGAGCCGCCGGTCTCGACCATGGTGACGGTGATGAGGGCGCTGGCCGAGCCCTGACCGCGGGTGTCACGGCCCGACGCGTCGATCACGATGCGCCGGTTGGCCTCGTCCTTCTCCTTGAAGACGGCGGCGCCCTTGTACTCGGCCGTGATCGGGCCGACCTTCACCTTGACGATGCCGCGGTTCTCGTCGCCCTCGATCTCCTGCAGCTGCGCGCCGGGCAGGCACGGCGCGATCAGTTCGACGTCGGTCAGCACCTCCCACGCGCGGGACACGGGCACGGGGACCGAGAAGTCGTTGGTCAGCTCCATCGGTGGAGATCCTCCAGGGTGTCGATGTCGGCGGAGTCGCCGTCGCACCGTATCTCCCGCACGAGGTCGGGACGACCCGCCATCACGGCGCGCCCCACCGCGTCGCCCACCGGCGGCAGCAGCGGCCACACCGCGCGGTCGAGCTTCACGGGGTTCCCGCGCCGCCCGTCGTGGACCGGCACGACGACCGCGCCGTCGGCGGCGGCGACCGCCCGCCACGTCTCGGCGGTGACGAAGGGCTGGTCGCCGAGGCCGACGACGACGGCGTCGTGGCCGAGCGCGTCGGCGGCGACGATGCCCGCCCGCACCGACGTGGCCTGCCCCTCCGACCACTGCGGGTTGTGGACGACGGTCACGTCGGCGGGGAGGAGGTCGTCGACGTCGACCGCGCCGGTCACGACCACCACGTCGAGCCCGCTCCCCCGGACGGCGTCGAGCGCGTGGGCCAGCACGGGGCGGCCGCGGAGATCGGCCCGGAGCTTGTGCGTCTCGCCCGCGAAGCGGGAGCCCGCACCGGCGGCGAGGAGGACGGCGGCGACCACGTCGACCAGCGTGGCACGATGCCGCGATGGATCCGATCTCCGCCCGCAAGACGCTCGCCTCCATCCGCCTCGCCCTCGGCGTCGGCGCGATCCTCGCGCCGCGCGTGACGGGTCGGGTCTTCGGGATCTCGTCCGACGAGAACCCCGCGGCGCCCTACCTGGCCCGGCTGTTCGGGGCGCGCGAGATCTTCATGGCGGCGCCGTTCCTGCTGCCGACGCCCGGCCTCGCCGAGCACGAGCTGGCCAGCCGCGCCGTGCCCGTCGACGCCGCCGACACCGTGGCGGCCCTGGCCGCGGGCATCAAGGGCTACCTGCCCTGGCGCGCCGCGGTCCCGGCCGCGGCCACGGCGGCGGTGGCCACCTACCTCGGTTCGGTCGCGGCCACCAACGAGCGCCGGGGCTGACCGGAAGGGCTGGCCGCACGGGCCGGCCCGCTCGGTGGGTCCGGTCAGTGGATGGGGCCGGCGGCGTCGCGCAACGACGGCGCCGCCCGGCCGGTCCGCGAGGCGATGATCTCGGCGAGGATCGACACGGCGGTCTCCTCCGGCGTCCGCGCGCCGAGGTCGAGCCCGATGGGCGCCATGATCCGGGCCAGTTGCTCGTCGGTCGCGCCCTCGTCCCGCAGCCGCCGGTTGCGGTCGTCGGTGGTGCGCCGCGACCCCATGGCGCCGAGGTAGCCGACGTCGGTGCGCAGCGCGGCGAGGACGGCGGGTACGTCGAACTTGGGGTCGTGGGTGAGCACGCAGACGGCGTCGCGCGGTCCGAGCCCGTCGCCGACCCGCTCGAGCAGCCGGTGGGGCCAGTCGACGACGACCTCGTCGGCGAACGGGAAGCGGGCGCTGGTGGCGAAGACCTCACGGGCGTCGCAGACGGTCACCCGGTACCCGAGCACCTTGCCGACGCGGGCCAGCGCGCCGGTGAAGTCGACGGCGCCGAAGATCAGCAGTTGCGGCGGCGGGGCGAACGACTCGACGAAGACGGCCACGTCGCCGGTGGTGTCGTCGGGGTTGGCCTGGCCGCGGGCGCCGTAGTGGCGGACGCCGGTCGTGCCGGCGGCGAGCTCGCCGAGCGCGTCGCGAGCCACGACCCGGTCGAGGTCGGGATCGCCGAGCGACCCCTCCGGCTCGACACCGGGCCGGACGAGCAGCTTGCCGCCGACCCCCGGGCCCTCGACCACGGTGGCCAGGGCGACCGGCGCCTCGGCCGCGATGGCGTCGCGCAGCTCCTCGAACAGTCCCACGCCCGGGCTACCAGTCGAGCGGTTCGATGTAGAGGTGGATCGTGCCGCCGCACGTGAGCCCGACGGCGAACGCCTCGTCGTCGGAGTAGCCGAAGGTCACGACCCGGCGGGCGCCGCTGTCGATGATCTCGAGGGCCTCGGTGACGACCGCACCCTCGACACAGCCGCCCGACACCGAGCCGGCCACCTCGCCGTCCTCGTTGACCGCCATCGCCGCCCCCGGCAGCCGCGGCCCCGAGCCCTCGACGTCGACCACGCGGGCCAGCGCCACGCGCTTGTCCTGGCGCCGCCAGCGGTCGAGGTCGGAGAGGATCTCTCGCACGGGCCCAGCCTACGCAGCGTCGTCCGGGACCCGTCCGGCCAGGACGGCGACGAGCCGTTCGAGCGCGTCGACGCTGTGGCCCTCGACGAACACGTCGACGTGGGGCAGCGCGGCGGCCATGCCCCGGGCCAGCGGGGCGTAGCCGGGCGACGCCTTGAGCGGGTTGACCCACACGACGCGGTTGGCGACGCGTCCGAGGCGCGTCATCTCCTCCTCGAGGCGCGCCGGGTCGCCGCGGTCCCAGCCGTCGCTCAGCAGCACGACGATCGCGCCCCGCGCCATGCCCCGCACGCCCCATTCGTCGTTGAACGCGCCGAGGCCCTCGCCGAGCCGGGTGCCGCCGGCGTAGTCGACGACGGCATCGGCCGCCCGCCGCAACGCGTCGTCGGGATCGCGCCGCTGCAACTCCCGGGTGAGCCGGGTGAGCCGGGTGCCGAGGGCGAAGACCTCGACGCGCCGCCGCGCCGACACGGCGGCGTGGACGAAGCGCAGCAGGGCGCGGGCGTAGGGCTCCATCGAGCCCGACACGTCGAGCAGGAACACGACCCGGCGGTGCCGGGTGCCCCGGTCGGTCCGGCGCCGGTCGATCGGCTCGCCCCCGGTGCGCAGCGCCCGGCGGACCGTGCGGGCCAGGTCGGGGCGCCCCCGGTCACGGCGGGTCGCGACCGGCCGGCGCGACCGCTGCGGCGCGCCCTCGAAGCGCATGCGGTCCATCAGCGAGAACGCCTCGGCGAGCTCATCGTCGTCGCACTCGGCCAGGTCGGCGTGGCGCAGCGTCTCGACGTGCGAGAACCGCACCTGGATCGACTCGCCGCTCGGGCCGTCGTCGCCCTCGGGGTCACCCTCGTCGCCGCCGTCGTCGTCCACCTCGAGCGTCACCGGCACGGGGACCGCGACCGGCCGGGCCACGAGGGGCAGGTGGCCGAAGAAGGCGGCGAATACGGCGTCGTGCGCCGCGACGTCCTCCTGGCGCCGGACGAGCGTCGTGCGGCTCGCCCAGTACACGTCGTCGGGCCGGCTGAGGTCGACCACGTCGAGCGCCTCGGCGAATCGGATGGCGGCGTCGGTCGGCGCGACGATGCCCGCCTGGCGCAGCGCCCGCACGAAGGCGATGCTCGCCGCCACGGGCCCGACCGCAGCAGGGAGCGTCACGCCGAACGTTCGAGCGCCCGGGCGACGAGGTCGCCGAGCCCGGCGCTGCGCACCCGCTCCTGGTCCTCCCGGTACTTGAGGACCGTGCCGAGCGAGTCGTCGACCGTCGACACGTCGAGGTCCGACGCGCCGAGCACGTGCAGCGCGGTGGCCCAGTCGATGGCCTCGGCCACGCCCGGCGGCTTGTAGAGCCCGGCGGCGCGCAGGTCCTCGGTGGCGGCGGCGACCTGGCGGGCGAGCCGGTCGTCGACGCCGGGCACCCGCACCTTCACGATGGCGACCTCGCGCTCGAAGTCGGGGTGCTCGACCCAGTGGTAGAGGCAGCGGCGCTTGAGGGCGTCGTGGACGTCGCGGGTCCGGTTCGAGGTCACGACCACGACGGGCGGGACGGCGGCGTGGAACGTGCCGAGCTCGGGCACGGTCACCGTGTAGTCGCTGAGCACCTCGAGCAGGAACGCCTCGAACTCGTCGTCGGCGCGGTCGACCTCGTCGATCAGCAGCACCGGCGGCGGCCCGTCGACCGGGGTGACCGCCCGGAGCAGGGGCCGGCGCACGAGGAAGCGCTCGTCGTAGAGCTCGTCCTCGAGCTGCTCGACCTCGCGCCCGGACGCCGAGCCGACCGCCTCGGCCGTGCGGAGGTGGAGCAGCTGGCGCGAGTAGTCCCACTCGTAGACGGCCTGGGCGACGTCGAGGCCCTCGTAGCACTGCAGGCGGAGGAGCTCGCCGCCCGACCAGCGGGCCAGCACCTTCGCGACCTCGGTCTTGCCGACGCCGGCGTCGCCCTCGAGGAGCAGCGGACGGCGGAGCCGCAGGGCCAGGAAGACGGCCGTGGCCAGGCCGCTGTCGGGCAGGTAGTCGTGGGCCTCGAGCGCGGCGGCGACCTCGCGGGCGTCGGCCACCCGGTCGGGGGTCGGCACGTCGTCGGGACTCGGAGCCATGGGTGAAGCGTACGGGTCCGACGCGTTGCTACGTTCGCCCGACCGAACCACCAGGGGGATCTCGCCGCCATGTCCGGACTCCGCCACGTCGTCACGCTCACGTTCCGCGACGACACCACCGACGAGCAGCTCGACACGATCGTGCGCGGCCTGCGGGCCCTGCCCGACGCCATCGCCGAGATCGACGAGTACGTCGTCGGCGTCGACGCCGGCCTCGCCGAGGGCAACGCGACCCTCGCCATCGTCGCCGACTTCTCGTCGCAGGCCGCGTACGAGGTCTACCGGGACCACCCCGCCCACCAGGCCGTGATCCACGACCACATCCTGCCCGTCATCGCCGGCCGCAGCGCCGTGCAGCACCACACCTGACCCGCCGGGAGCGCACCGTGGCACCACCCGAGATCGCCCTCGTCCCCGACCCCGACGACGTCACCCCCGACTGGCTGACCGCCGTGCTCCGCCGGGCGGGCGCACTGCCCGAGGGACGGGTCGAGTCGTTCGAGCCGCAGGCCGTCGGCACCGGCCAGGTGGGCGACAGCATCCGCTTCCACCTCACCTACGACGACGCCGACGCCGGACCGCCCACGGTCGTGGGCAAGTTCCCGGCCAAGGACGAGACGAGCCGGGCCACCGGCACCGCGACCCGCACCTACGAGGTCGAGACGTCGTTCTACGCCCAGCTCCAGCACCGGGTCGACATCACGACGCCGAAGCCCTACATCTCGCTGTTCGACCCGTCGAGCCACGACTTCGTGATCGTCATGAACGACCTGGCGCCCGCCGAGCAGGGCGACCAGCTGCGGGGCTGCACCGCCGACGAGGCGGCGCTCGCCATGGAGGAGGCCGCCAAGCTCCACGCCCCGGTCTGGGGCGACCGGTCGCTCGCATCGCTCCCCTGGCTGAACCGGTTCTCCCCCGAGGGCGTCCAGGGCTACTCCGGCCTCATCGGCATGCTGTGGCCCGGGTTCCTCGAGCGCTACGACGGCCGCGTCGACCCCGAGGTCGCCGCCGCCGGCAACGAGCTCATGCCGCGGCTGGTCGACTACATGAACACCCGCCCCGAGCCCCACACCGCCGTCCACGGCGACTTCCGGGTCGACAACATGCTCTTCGGGACCCCGGCCGGTGGCGCGCCGTTGACGACCGTCGACTGGCAGACGGTGTCGCTCGGGGCCGGGCCGGCCGACGCCGCCTACTTCATCGGGACGAGCGTCCCGACCGAGACCCGGGCGTCGTCGGAGGAGGATCTGGTCCGGGAGTACCACCGCACGCTGCTCGCGGGCGGCGTCCGGGACTACCCGTGGGACGCGTGCTGGACGTCGTACCGGCTGGCCGCGTTCAGCGGGTTCCTGATGGCGGTGTCGGCATCGATGATCGTCGGCCAGACCGACCGCGGCGACGAGATGTTCATGGCGATGGCCAACCGCTCCGGACGGATGGCGATCGAGCTGGAGACGCTCGGTCTGTTCTGACGGGCCTGTTCCGACCGGCTCTTCGCGGTCAGCCCGTCACGGTCAACTGGGCGTGACGAGCGGGATCTCCGACGGCAGCGGCGCGAGCAGCAGCACGTCGACCTCACCTCCGGGCGCGATGCCGTCGCCGTCGGGGAGCATGGCGAGCGCGTTGGCCTCGGCCATCACCGAGAGCTGGTGGCTGCCCTGGCCGCCCGCCGACCGCACGTGCACCCGGCCGTCGATCCCGTGTCCGGCCACGACGCGGGCGAAGTGCGTCTTGGCGTCGGACCGGCGGTCGAGGCCGTCGTCGGCGACCGCCCGCACGAGGGGACGGTCGATCGCGGTGTGACCCATCGCCCGCTGCAACGCCGGCCGGCCGAACAGCTCGAAGCTGACCATCGACGACACCGGGTTGCCGGGGAAGCCGAAGACCGGCGTGTCGCCCACCAGGCCGAACGCGAACGGCTTCGCGGGCTTGATGGCGATCTGCATCCAGCGCATGTCGCCGATGCGGTCGAGCACGACCTTGACGAGGTCGATGTCACCCATCGACACGCCACCGCTGGTGAGCACGGCGTCGCACTCGGCGACGCCCTGCTCGATGGCCGCCGTGATCGCCTCCTCGGTGTCGCGGGCGATGCCGAGGTCGACGGCGTCGCACCCCGTCTCCGTCGCGAGGGCGAGCAAGGTGCGACGGTTGGAGTCGCGGATCTGACCGGGCGCGAGCGGTGCGGACCCCTCGACGAGCTCGTCGCCCGTCGAGACGACCCCGACCCGGAGGCGGGGGTGGACCCGGACGGTCTCGATGCCCAGGCTGCACAACACGCCGAGGTGGCCGGGGGTGAGGACGGCGCCCGGACGGAGCACGACCGCCCCGGCCTCGACGTCCTCCCCCGCGCCCCGCACGTGGTTGCCGGCTGGCACGGACTCGGTGGCGCGGACGTGGCCGTCGTCGACCGGTTCGGTCAGCTCGACCATGATCACGGCGTCGGCCCCCGGCGGCATCGGCGCCCCGGTGAAGATCCGGCTCGCCTGGCCGGGTCCGACCTCGGCGGTCGGGGCGTGGCCGGCGGCGATCGTCTCGACGATCTCCAGCACGGCCGGCGCGTCGGCGGTGTCGGCCGACCGCACCGCGAACCCGTCCATCGCCGTGTTGGCGAACGGCGGCACCGGCTCGGTCGCCCGGACCTCCTCGGCGAGCACGAGCCCGAGGGCATCGGCGACGGGCACCGCCTCGGGCGGCCGGACGGTGGTGCGGTCCAAGACGTGGGCACGGGCCTCGGCGAGGGGGATCATCGGGGCCGAACCTACCGACGCCCGGACGGCCTCGGGACGGGTCAGGCCGGGTGGGGCTGGGGCGGGCGGGGTGCGGTCAGGTCGAGTTGCATGCAGTGGCTGGTCGCGCTGCCCACGTAGGGCCCGAACGGCTCGCGGTCCCGGAAGCCGCCGGCGGCGTAGAGGGCCCGGGCCGGCGCGAACGCGGCCATGGCCCCGGTCTCGAGGACGACACTCGTCAGCCCGCGGTCGACGGCGAGCCCGATGAGGTGCTCCAGGATCGCGTGGGCGACGCCCTGCCGGCGGACGGGCGCGGCGGTGTGCATCGACTTCAGCTCCGCCGTCCCGTCGCCCAGGTCCTTCAACGCCCCGACGCCGACGAGGTCTCCCGCCCGACGGGCGCTGCAGAACGAGACGTCGGGACCCGCGAGGGCATCGACGTCGATTACCTGTTCCTGCAGGTCTTCGTCGATCAG
>JBHIXO010000173.1:0-8650 GCA_041984725.1 Acidimicrobiales bacterium
CGGCGACGGCACCTCGGAATCCACCTTGTCCGTCGACACCTCGAACAGCGGCTCGTCCTCGGCCACCGCCTCACCCACCTGCTTGAACCAGCGGGTGATCGTGCCCTCGGTGACGGTCTCCCCGAGCTGGGGCATCTCGACGTCGGCCATGCGCCGGACTCTACCGGCGGCCACCGCCCGCCGAACCAGGCCGATCCGCACCACCCACCGACGGCCACGAACCGGGGCTGACAACCGTCGCCCGCGACGGTTCCTGCGCCCGGTTCACGACCGGTCTGCGTGAAGGCGGGGCGACGTCAGGTGAGGAACCGTGCGATCTCGGCGAGCATCCCGTCCACGTCCTCCGCGTAGTCACGCCACGTGTAGCGCAGCACCCGGATCCCGATCGACTGCAGACGCCGATCGCGGGCGCGGTCCCGGCGGGCCGTCCGCGATCGCTCGACGTGGTCCCGTCCGTCGAGTTCGACGTCGAGCCGGTCGTCGGGCCACGCGAGATCGAGTTCGAACGGATCGCCGTCGACCCGGACCACGTGGTGCAGCTCGGGCGTGGGGACGCCGGCACGGGCGAGGTCCCGGAGCACCAACCGCTCGAACTCGCTGTCGGGGACCTCGCGGCCGAGCGACACGACCGCCTGCCGGAACGTCGCGATGCCCGGCCGGCCCCGACGGGCGTGGTCGTGCAGCGCCTCGACCAGGGCACCCGGCGCCAGCGGCAGGTGCCGTCGGCAGGCATCGATCCGGCGCAGGACGGCGTCGGCCGTGCGACCCGGCGACGCGTCGAGCAGCGCTCGCGCCACGCCGACCACCGGGATGCCGGCCCGCACCCCGGGCTTGGCGAGGTCGAGGTCCCGGCTCCGGTGGACCACGGCGGCGGTCGTGCGGTGGCCGCATCCCCGGGGCACGGCGACGACCGGCCGGCTCGGATGACCCAGCTCGGGCGACCACACGGCGAGCGCGGAGTCGCCGGTGGCCCAGGCGGCGGGTCCGGCGGCCAGCACCCGCACCATCAGCTGCCGCTCCGGCGTCGCCCGACTGCCCGTGACGACGTACACGCCACGGGCAGCCCGACACAGCGAGCCGTCGGCCACCCGCCGCCGCAGCCAGCTCTCGCTGCCACCCCGGTCGACCACCTGCCTCGTCGCCACCGCGCCGTGCTGCGCCCAGGCGAGCTCGAGCACCGTCTCCCACATGCTTCCTCCCGATCGGTTCAGGGATCTGGGGGAAGCGGTGCCAGCGTACGCGGGTGCACCGACAGCGACGGTCGGTCACGAACCGGGGCTGACAACCGTCGCCCGCGACGGTTCCTGCGCCCGGTTCACGACCGGTCGACGTGGAGGCGGGTCGACGTCAGCCGTGGAGGGAGCGGCCGGTCATGGCCAGGACCGACTCGCCGAACAACTCGCTGAGGGTGGGGTGGGGCTGGATGAAGTGGGCGACCTCGTCGACGGTGGCCTCCCAGTTCACGGCCAGGTACCCCTGGCCGAGTTGCTCGGTGGCCCACGGCCCGCACAGGTGGACGCCGAGGATCCGGCCGCCGGTGCCGTCGGCCTGCTTCTCGGCGATGATCTTCACCACGCCCTCGGTGTTGCCGATGATCATGGCCCGGCCGTTGCCGGTCCAGCGGTGCTTCGACGTGACGACGTCGTGGCCGGCTTCCTTGGCGGCCGACTCGGACAGCCCGGCGAAGGCGACCTCGGGATGGCAGTAGATCGCCCAGGGCACGTTGGTGTAGTCGACGGGGACGGGCTCCTCGCCGAGGATGTCCTTCACCACGACGATGCCCTCGGCGAACGCGACGTGGGCGAGGGCCGGGGTGGCGATGCAGTCGCCGACGGCCCACACGCCCGGCTCGGCGGTCCGGCACCGCTCGTCGACGTCGACGAAGCCGCGCTCGCCGAGCGTGACCTTGGTGCCGTCGAGACCGAGGTCGTCGGTGTTGGGGCGGCGCCCGACGGAGACGACGACGACCTCGACGTCGATCGACTCGCCGTCGCCGTAGGAGACGGTGGTGCCCCGGCCCTTCTTGCCGCCCTTGGGCTCGTGGCCCGAGACCGCCACGCCGGCCTTGACGTCGATGTTGCGCTTCTTGAACGACTGCTGGACGGCGCGGGTGACGTCGTCGTCGCAGCCGGGCAGGATCTTGGGCAGCGCCTCGAGGATCGTGACCTCGGTGCCCATGTCGGCCATGGTCGAGGCGAACTCGCAGCCGATCGCGCCGCCGCCGATGACGACCGCCGACTTCGGCAGCGGGTCCATCGAGAGGAACTCGTCGGACGTCATCACGATCTCGCCGTCGACGTCGAAGCCCGGGATCGTGCGGGGCAGGGACCCGGCCGCGATGACGACGTGGTCGCCGGAGATGGCGACGTCGCCGGACTCGCCACCCTCGATGGTGACCTTGTGCCCGCCGTGGAGCCGGCCGTGGCCGTCGAACACGGTCACCTTGCGACCCTTCAGCAACTGGCCGAGACCACCGACGAGGCGGTCGATCACGGCCTGCTTGCGCTCGAGCGTCTTGGCCCAGTGCACCTTGGGCTTGGCCACCTCGAAGCCGAACTCCTCGGCCTCGAGGATGGTGCGGTGTACGGCCGCCGTCTCGAGCAGTTCCTTGGCGGGGATGCAGCCGACGTTCAGGCAGGTGCCGCCCAGCTTGTGCTTCTCGATGATGGCGACGTCGAGGCCGGCGGACGCGCCGTAGAGGGCCGTGGCGTAGCCGCCGGGGCCGCCGCCGATGACGACCACGTCGAAGTGCTGCTCCTGGCGGTCGACGTCGCCGCCGGCGTGCGAGCCGGTGGCGGCCGGCTGGGCGGGCGCCGACTCCGCCGGCCCGGATCCCGCCGGCCCGGTCTCCGACGACGCGGACTCGGTGGACGCATCACTGGCCTGGGGCTCCGACGCCGGGGCCTCGGGCTCGGCCGCTGCCGCGGGGGCCGCGGCCCCGTCGCCGATCCGGGCCAGCACCGTGCCGACGTCGACCGTGTCACCCTCGGCCACCAGGATCTCCGACAGGGTCCCCGCCACCGGCGACGGCACCTCGGAATCCACCTTGTCCGTCGACACCTCGAACAGCGGCTCGTCCTCGGCCACCGCCTCACCCACCTGCTTGAACCAGCGGGTGATGGTGCCCTCGGTGACGGTCTCCCCGAGCTGGGGCATCTCGATGTCGGCCATGGGCCGGACTCTACCGGCGGCCCACCGGCGCACGATCCTGGGTCACGAGCCCTTGCGCTTGCGGCGCCGGCGGGCTCCGCCGACCAGTTCGATCACCAGCGCGCTGACCGCGCCGGTGACGAGGAGCACGACCCAGAGGGGCTGCTCGGCGTCGAGGAAGAGCCACTCGACGCGGGTTCGCTGGGTGTTCTGGACCACGAACAGGGCGAGGCCGGCGCCGAGGACCACCCCGAGGACGAGCCCCGGACTGAATCCTCGGGCCGGCTTCTCCGACTGCTCGAGGTCGTCGTCCCGTGCCATGGCGCGATGCTACGGCGGCACGGGACGGCGGGGGTCCCGGTCGCGGGGGCCTAGCCGCGCGTGCGGAGGGCGTCGCGGATCTCGGTGAGGAGGACGACCTCGTCGGAGGGCTCGGGCTCCTCCTCGACCTCGCCGGCCTTGCGACGCTCCTGGAGCTTGTTGAAGGCCTGCACGACCATGAACAGCGCGAATCCGATGATCGCGAAGTTCAGGACCTCCTGCAGGAAGCCACCGAGCGACAGGATGGCGTCGCCTTCGTCGGTCTCCTTCAGCGTGAAGGTCAGCACGCGGCTGATGTCGGGCTTCCCGAAGATGGCCGCGATGATCGGGTTGATGATGTTGTCGATGAACGACTGCACCACGAGACCGAAGGCGGCGCCGATGACCACGGCCACGGCCAGGTCGACGACGTTGCCCCGCAGCAGGAACTTCTTGAGATCTGCCAGCACTGGATCCTCCGTATGACTCGTCGGGCGCCATCGATGACCACCCGGTCGGTGCCGGTACCGTACAAATCCCGCGAGCCCCAGGAGGGAGATCGTCCATGAAGGTGGCCATCACGGGGTCCTCAGGACTCGTCGGCACCGCGCTGCGCAGCGCCCTCGCCACCAACGGTCACGTCGTCGTGCCCGTCGTCCGTTCCGAGGCCGGACCCGACGAGATCGGCTGGGACCCGATGGGCGGCCGGATCGACGCCGACGGCTTCCGCGGGATCGACGCCGTCGTGCACCTCGCGGGCGCCGGCATCGGCGACGAGCGGTGGACCCCCGAGCGCAAGCGCGTGATCCTCGAGTCGCGCACCAAGGGAACCGACCTGCTCGCCCGCGCCCTCGCCGACCTCGACGACGGGCCCCGCGTCCTGCTCTCCGGTTCGGCGATCGGCTACTACGGCGACCGCGGCGACGAGATCCTCACCGAGGAGTCGGCCCCCGGCTCCGACGGGTTCCTCCCCGAGATCTGCACGAACTGGGAGGCCGCCGCCCAGCCCGCCGTCGACGCCGGCATCCGCACCGCGTTCCTGCGGACCGGCATCGTGCAGAGCGCCGACGGGGGCGCCCTCGCCAAGACCCTGCTCCCGTTCAAGCTCGGCATCGGCGGCCGCCTCGGCTCGGGCGAGCAATGGTGGAGCTGGATCTCGATCGACGACGAGGTGCGGGCCATCCTCCACCTGCTCACCGCCGACGTCGCCGGCCCCGTCAACCTCACGGGCCCCGAGCCGGTGACGAACCAGGCGTACACGAAGGCGCTCGGCCGGGAACTGGGGCGGCCGACGCTGTTCCCGATCCCCCGGATCGGGCCGCGCCTCCTGCTCGGCAAGGAGCTGGCCGAGGCGCTCCTCTACCAGTCGCAGCGGGTCGTGCCCACGGTTCTCGAACGGAGCGGCTTCCGGTTCCGCCACCCGACGGTCGAGGCGTGCCTGGCCGGCGTCCTGGGGCCGGAGGAACTCGCGGCCTGACCTAACCTCCGGCGGATCACCATGGCTCCCACCCCCATCCTCGCGGCGGGCGACGACCTCGGGCTGGCGCTCGCCGCCGTCGTCGTCTTCGGCGTGGGCGCCCAGTACCTGGCCAGCCGGATCCACGTGCCCTCGGTGCTGCTGCTGCTGGCGGGCGGCGTCGTCGCCGGCCCGGTGCTCGAGATCATCGAGCCCGAGGTCCTGCTCGGCGACGCCCTCTTCCCGCTGGTCTCGCTCGCCGTCGGCATCCTGCTGTTCGAGGGCGGGCTCGGGCTGCGGTTCCGGGAGTTGCAGGCCGACGGGCGGGGGCCGATCCTGCGCCTCATCACCGTGGGCGTGCTCGTCACCTGGGTGGTGGGGGCGCTCGGCGCGGCCGCGTTCGTGGGCCTCGACACCAACCCGGCGATCCTGCTCGGGGCCATCCTCGTCGTCTCCGGCCCGACGGTCGTGCTGCCGCTGCTCAAGTTCGCCCGGGTCCGCGAACCGGTCAACGCCATCCTGCGCTGGGAGGGCATCTTCATCGACCCCGTCGGCGCCACCCTGGCCATCGTCGTGCTCGACGCGGTCATCGAGAACGAGGGCACCGGCGCCAGCCTCGAGCGCATCCTGACCACCGCGTTCGCCGGCACGGCAGCCGGCCTGGCGGGCGCCGCACTGCTCACGATCCTCTTCTCGCGCCATCTCGTGCCCGACAACCTCCACAACCCGTTCACGCTCGCGATCGTGGTGGGCGCGTTCGCGGGCGCCGACCTCGTGCGCCCCGAGGCGGGCCTCTTCGCCACGACGGTCATGGGCGTGGCGCTCGCCAACCAGCGCTTCGCGCCGGTCGCCCACATCCGGGAGTTCGAGGAGGACCTCGGCCAGCTGATCCTCGCCGGCCTGTTCATCATCCTGGGCGCCTCGATCGTGCCCGACCAGGTCTTCGAGCACCTCTGGGGCGCCGTCGCCCTCGCGCTGCTCCTCATCCTGGTCGCCCGCCCGGCCGCCGTGTACCTCAGCACGGTCGGCTCGGGCCTGTCGTTCGTCGAACGCGCCTACCTCGTCTGCATGGCCCCGCGCGGCATCGTCGCGGCCGCGGTCTCGGCCATCTTCGCCATCGAGCTCCAGGAGGCCGGGCAGGGCGTCGAGGAGCTGGTGCCCGTGACCTTCGTCGTCATCATCGTCACCGTGAGCTTCTCGGCCGTCGCCGCCCGCGTCGGCGCCAAGCGGTTCCGGGTCGCCCGCCCGCACCCGAAGGGCGTCGGGTTCATCGGCGCGCCGCCGTGGGTGCTCGACCTCGCCGTCTGGCTCGCCGACCACGACGTCCCCACGCTCGTGCTCACCAACGACCCCCGCGAGTCCCTCGCCGCATCGGAACGGGGCGTCCTCACCTACACCGGTCCGCTCGACTCCGAGGACCTCGAACTCGCGCTCGACACCGTCGGGGTCCGCTCGGTCGTCGCCACGTCCCGCGTCCCCGTCCTCAACACGATGGGCATCGAGCGCGCCACCGAGTCGGTGGGGCGGGCCCAGGTGTTCCACCTGCCGGCCGACGACGCCGACGCCGAGGCCGAGGCCGGCCCGAGCTCGGTGATCGCCCGCCGGCCGTTCGGCCGCGACGCCACCCAGCTCGCCATCGACACCTGCCACGGTCGTGGCGGCCGGATCGTCCCGGTGACCGCCGATACGTTCGACGCCGACCGACTGACCGGCGCCTTCCCGCTGCTCGACGTGCCGTCCGAGGGCGCCCCGGTCGTCATCGTCGGCACCCCCGACCGGGCCCCGACGAACGGCTCGGTCCGCGTCTACCTCGCGCCGAGCGCCGTCGACGCCGAACCGGGGCCCGCGACGCCGGCCTGACGTCCGGGGCCCTAGCCCGAGCCCGGCGGGAAGGGCGGCAGTTCGGCGCCCTCGACCCAGGCCGCGAACAGGTCGTCGAGCGGCTCGCCACCCAGCTCCTCGGCCAGCGCCTGAAGGTCGGCGGTCGAGGCGTGGCCGTCGTCGTATCGACGGGCCCACTCGCGCAGCAGCACCCGGAACACGTCGTCGCCGAGCTCGACGCGCAGGGCGTGCAGCGCGAGGCCGCCGCGCACGTAGACCGTCGCCTGGAACAGCTCCTCGGGACCGGGGTCGCCCGGCGGGACGCCGTAGTCGGCGAAGCGGTGGGCCCGGGCCGCCAGGTCGGCGGCCGTGCTCCCGCCCGTCTCCTCCGACCAGATCCACTCCGCGTACGTGGCGAACCCCTCGTTCAACCAGATGTCGCGCCACGACGCCGGGCTGACGGCGTCACCGAACCACTGGTGGGCGAGCTCGTGGGCGACGACCGTCTCGATGCCGATCGTGTCGGCACCGAACAGGCTCAACGTCTGGTTCTCGAGCGCGTAGCCGAGCGTCTCGGGCACCACGACGTGGCCGTAGACGGCGAACGGGTACGGACCGAACCAGTCCTCGAACACGGCGATCATCTCGTCGAGACGAGCGCTGCTCGCCCGGGCCACGTCGGCGACCGAGTCGGGGAAGGCGTCGCGGATCAGCAGCCCGTCCGGCGTGGTGCGCTCCTCGATGACGAGGTCGGCGATCGTGACCGAGGCCAGGTACGTCGCCATCGGGTCCGTCGCCTCCCACACCCACGTCGTCGTGGACGCGTCGTCGGTCCGGGCGGTGTTGACCCCGTTCGCGACGACCGCGTACTCGGCCGGCGCGGTGACGTCGAACGTGAACGTCGCCTTGTCGGTCGGGTGGTCGTTCGCCGGGAACCACGTGGCCGCACCCGCCGGCTCCGCGACCACGTAGGCGCCGAAGTCGCGGGACTGCCAACCGACGCCGAAGATGTCGGTGCCGACGCGGACCGCCTCGGGGACGCCCGAGTACGCCACCTCGACCTGCACCGGCACTCCCGTCCGCAGCACCGGTCCGGGATCGATCTCCAGTTCGCGGCCGTCCCGGCCGAAGGGCGAGGGCTCCCCGTCGACCCGCACCTCGGCGACGTCGAGCCCGACGAGGTCGAGGTGGAACGTGTCGAGGTCGGCACTGGGGACGAGGTCGACGACCGCCACCGCGTCGATGCGCCCGTCGGGCGTCCACGCCAGGTCGATCGTGTAGTGCTCGACGTCGTAGCCGCCGTTGCCGAGGTCCGGGAAGTAGGGGTCGCCGACACCCGGCGCCCCGTCGATCGGATCGACCCCCTGGCCCGCCGGATCGCCGGCCGCGTCGCCGGCTTGATCGCCGGTCTGGTCGGCGGTCGTCGTCGCGGGCGAGGCGCCGTCACCGCCGCCGGACGAGCACGCCATGGCCACCGTGAGCACCACGAGGACCAGGGACCGGTGCACACGCGCCACGGCGGCATCCTCCCACGACGTCTCGTCGACCGGGTCGTCAGGGGTCGTCAGGCGGGCCGGGCGCCGATAGAACCGACGCATGTCGACCGTCCTCGTCACCGGCGCCACCGGGTACATCGGCGGCCGACTCGTCCCCGAACTGCTGGCCGCCGGACACCGGGTCCGCTGCCTCGCCCGCAGCCCCCACAAGCTGCTCGCGCTCCCCTGGTCCGACCAGGTCGAGGTCGCCGAGGGCGACGTCGGCGACGAGGAGGCCGTGGCCGAGGCGATGCAGGGCTGCACCGCCGCCTACTTCCTCGTCCACTCGATGGGCGGGTCCGACGACTTCGCCGAGACCGATCGCGCCAACGCCCGCGCCTTCGCGACGGCGGCGGGCACCACCGCCGGCATGGACCGGCTGATCTAC
>JBHIXO010000174.1:0-8632 GCA_041984725.1 Acidimicrobiales bacterium
AGGACCTCGGGATAGTCGGCCTTGGTCCGCTTGCCCCACACCTCCCAGGCACCGCCGGAGGACCCCGTGCCCCGGTCCTCCACGACCATCGCGGCGTACCCGTACGGCACGAGCACGCCGCCGGGTCGGAACGCGTTCTTGCCGTAGCCCGTGATGGTGAGCACCGTCGGGAACGGGCCGGGCAGCGGGGTCCCGTCGGGCCCGGCGGGCAGGACGACGTCGGCGGCGAGGCGCACGCCGTCCGACATCTCGATCAGCTGATCGGTCAGCGTCACGGTCGACGGCGCGACCCGGTCACGGCGGTACGGCTCGCCCCACTCGGTCGCGGGGCATGCGCCCGGGTCCGCCGAGGGTGCGGCCGGCCCGGCCGACGCGACGGGGGCGAGGAGCGACATGGCGACGAGGCCGGCGACGAACGCCGCGGCCACGGCCCTGGTCCGGGGGGCGGTGCGCATCGGACGGAGCATTCGCCGGGCGGCGACGGGGTTCCTGCCCCGACCCCCCTGCGCACAGCCCGGCCGATCCGCCCGCTCGCGCCCGTCGCGATAGACCGGGACCATGACCGAAGCGTCCCCGGCCGGTGTCCCGTCACGACCGCTGTCGGCCATCGTGCTGGCGGCCGGTCACGGCACGCGCATGCGCTCCGAGCGGCCGAAGCCCATCCACGAGATCGTCGGCAAGCCGATGGTGGTGTGGGTGCTCGACGCGCTCGGCGCCTGCGACGTGGACCAGGTCGCGGTCGTCGTCGGCCACGGCGGCGACGCCGTCAGCAAGCGCCTCCTCGACGTCGCGGGCGACCGCTCGCTCGTGTTCGTCGAGCAGCACGAGCAGCGGGGGACCGGCGACGCCGCCATGGTCGGGCTCACCGGCCTCGGCGACGACCCCTACGACGAACCCCAGGACGTACTCGTCCTCACCGGCGACACGCCGCTGTTGCGCCCGGCCACCATCGCGGCCCTCGTCGACGAGCACCGGCTCTCCGACGCGGCCTGCACCGTCCTCACCGCCGAACTCGACGACCCGACGGGCTACGGCCGCATCGTGCGCGGGCGCGACGAGCGGGTCGAGCGGATCGTCGAGCAGGCCGACGCCACCGCCGAGGAGCGGGCGATCACCGAGGTCAACACCGGCATCTTCTGCGTCCGGCGCTCGCTGCTCGCGCCGGCGCTGCGCCGCATCGCGCCCGACAACGCGCAGGGCGAGCTGTACCTCACCGACATCGTGGGTGTCCTCGCCGACGCCGGTCACCTGGTCACCACCGTCGTCGCCGCCGACCCCGCCGAGACCCACGGGGTGAACGACCGCGTCCAGCTCGCCGCCGCCGAGAGCGAGCTCCGGCACCGCATCACCACCGAGTGGATGCGCCGGGGCGTCACCCTCGTCGATCCGGCTCGCACCGACATCGACGCCGCCGTGCAGCTCGAGACCGACGTCACGATCCTGCCCGGCACGATCCTCCAGGGTCGGACGACGGTGGCCGCGGGCGCGACGATCGGGCCCAACACGCAGCTCGTCGACACCGTCGTCGGCGCCGGTGCCCGCGTGACCGACACCGTCGCGGTCCACGCCCGCATCGGCGACCACGCCGTCGTCGGGCCGTTCGCGGCGCTCGGACCGGGCGACGAGGTGTCTTCCGCGGCCGCGACGGGCCCTCACTATGCTGGCGCCAACGCCAGCGACCAGATGGGCTGAAGCCATGGAGATGGTGACCAAGAAGAAGCTGCACCTCCTCTCGGGGCGCACGCACCTTCCCCTCGCCGAGGAGATCGCCGACCTGCTCGACGAAGAGCTCGGCGAGCCGAACCTGGCCGAGTTCGCCAACGGCGAGATCCACTGCAAGCTCGGCCAGAACGTACGCGGCGCCGACGTCTTCATCATCCAGAGCCACAGCACCGTCGAGGGCTTGTCGATCAACGACGCCCTGATGGAGCAGCTGATCATGATCGACGCCGCCCGCCGGGCCTCGGCGAAGCGCATCGTCGCCGTCTGCCCCTTCTACGGCTACGCCCGCCAGGACCGCAAGGCCGAGGGTCGCGAGCCGATCACCGCCAAGCTCGTCGCCAACATGTTCGGCGCGGCCGGCGCCACCCGGCTCGTGTCGATCGACCTGCACTCCGGTCAGATCCAGGGCTTCTTCGACGGGCCGGTCGACCACCTCCAGGCCCGCCCCGTCCTCGTCGACGCCATGCGCGAGTTCGGTGACGACCTCGTCGTCGTGTCGCCCGACGCCGGTCGCGTGAAGGTCGCCGAGCAGTACGCCAACGAGCTGCACGCCGACCTCGCCATCGTGCACAAGCGGCGCGTCAAGGGCGCGAAGAACACGGTCGAGGCCCGCGACGTCGTCGGTCACGTCGACGGCCGGATCTGCGTCCTGATCGACGACATGATCGACACCGCCGGCACGATGTGCGCGGCCGCCGAGCAGCTCGTCGAACACGGCGCCGCCGAGGTCCACGCCGCCTGCACCCACGCCGTGCTGTCCGGGCCCGCCGTCGACCGCATCAAGAACTCGAGCATCGGCAAGCTGATCGCCACCAACACGCTGCCGCTCGGCCCCGAGAAGCAGTTCGACAAGCTCGAGGTGCGCTCGATCGCGCCGATCCTCGCCAAGGCGATCGACGCCGTGTTCGAGGACACGTCGGTGAGCGAGCTCTTCGACGGTCGCAACCAGACCTGAACCCCGGGCGGAGCGGGTCATACCCGGGGTATGACCCGAGGTGATACCCCGGTGGTAGTCTGGCGGTCGTGAAGCTGAGCGTGAGCCTTCCCGACGACGACGTCGACTACCTCGACGAGTACGCCCGGACCCAAGGGCTGGACTCGCGGTCGGCCGCCCTGCAGAAGGCGGTGCGACTCCTGCGCGCATCCGAGCTCGGTGCCGCGTACGAGCGCGCCTGGGACGAGTGGGACGCCGACGACGATGCCGAGGCATGGGAGACGACGGCGAACGACGGCATCGCGTGATGCGCCGAGGCGAGATCCGATGGGTCGACCTCGAACCGGTCCGGGGCGCCGAAGCCGACAAGCGACGTCCGGCCGTGATCGTGAGCAACGACGGTGCGAACGCGACCGCGGCTCGGCTCGGACGTGGCGTCCTGACCGTCGTACCGATCACGGCGAACACGACGCGCGTCTACCCGTTCCAGGTGCTCCTCGCCGCCGCGGACACCGGTCTCCCGAGGGACTCCAAGGCGCAGGCGGAGCAGGTGCGGTCCGTGTCCGTCGAACGGATCGGGGATCTCGTCGGCGGGCTCCAGGCCGATGACCTCCTCGCGCTCGACGAGGCCCTGCGGTTGCACCTGGCGCTCTGATCGGCAGCGGCGGGCAGGGGGCGGGGCGGGAGTTGGTGGCATCACGGGTGGCTCCGTAGGCTCGTCCGGTTCGTGCCCGGGCGGTCCGCCGGCCGGGAAACCATCCGAATGAAGCGAGAAGCACATGGCTGACGCCCTCACCCTGCCCGCCGAGACCGGTCGCGTCCTCGGCACCCGCCCCTCGAAGCGCCTCCGGGCCTCGGGCCACATCCCCGCCGTCGTCTACGGCGCGGGTGACGACCCCACGCCGATCGCGGTCGAGTGGAGCGCCCTGCGCGCCGCCCTCACCACCGACGCCGGCATGAACGCGCTGATCACGCTGCAGTTCGACGGCGACGAGCGGCTCACCATCGTCAAGGACATGCAGCGCCATCCCGTGCGCCGCGACGTCCTCCACGTCGACTTCCTGGTCATCGACCGCTTCACGCCGCTCGACGTCGAGGTGCCGATCGTCCTCGTCGACACCGACGGCTCGAACCTCGACGGCCTCGTGCTCGATCAGCAGCTGTTCACGCTGCCGGTGTCGGCGCTGCCGATGTCGATCCCGAACGAGCTGGTCGTGAGCTGCGCCGAGCTGACCCTCGACGAGCCCGTCCGCGCCTCCGACGTCACCCTCCCCGAGGGCGTCGAGCTGAACGTCGAGCCCGACGAGGCCATCGCCACGGCCAGCGTCCCGACCGTCATCGAGGAGCCCGAGCCCGCCGAGGGCGAGGAGGGCGAGGACGCCGAGGGCGAGGCGGCCGAGGGCGGCGACGACGCCGAGGCCTCCGACGACGCCGGCGACGATGCCGGCGACGGCGGCGACGAGGGCTGATCCGGGGAGCTCCCCGTGTCCGACCCCTTCGCCGCGGCAGCGGACCGGCGGGGAACGCCGGCCGACCTGCTCGTCATCGGGCTCGGCAACCCGGGCGTCGAGTACGCCCGGACCCGTCACAACGTGGGCGCCGACTGCGTCGCCACCCTGGCCGACCGCCACGGTGAGCGACTGGTCGCGTCCCGCGGCGAGCGCGCCGAGGTCGCCGAGCTCCGCCCCGGGGGCCGTCGCCTCGTCGTGGCGTTCCCGACGACGTACTACAACGAGGCCGGCGCGGCCGCGGTCGCGCTGGTCAAGCGCCACGGCATCGACGACCCGACCCGGGTCGTCGTCGTCCACGACGAGCTCGACCTGCCGGTCGGTCGCCTCAAGGTGAAGGCCGGCGGCGGCCTCGCCGGCAACAACGGCCTCCGTTCGATCAAGGGTCACCTCAAGACCGACGGGTTCCTGCGCGTCCGCATCGGCGTGGGCAAGCCGCCCGGCTCCCAGCAGGGGCGGGACCACGTGCTGCGGCGCCCGGGCAAGCGCGACCGCGACGCGCTCGACGTGGCGATCGCCGATGCCGCCGACGCGGTCGAGCTGATCCTCACCGACGGCGTCGACCGGGCCATGGAGCGGTACAACCGCAAGGACTGAGGCGGGGGTGTGCCGGGATAGCGCCGGGATAGCGTGGGTCCGGTGACTGCCGCCCCCACCGTCACCGCACCCGGCGCCCTCCGGCAGCTCCCCGACCTCGTCAAGGAGGAGCCTGCGCTGCTCGGCGTCCTCGGACGCAAGCACGCCGTGCTCGCCGTGCCCGAACCGGCCCGCGCCCTCGTCGTCACCGGGCTCGTGGCCCGCTCGAGCCGCCGGCCGATCGTCGTCGCCACCGCCACCGCCGCCGACGCCGAGCGGGTGCACGACGACCTTCGGGCCTACCTCGGCGCCGACGACGTCGCCCTGTTCCCGGCGTGGGAGACGTTGCCGTTCGAGCGGGTGAGTCCCGCCGTCGACACGATGGGCCGCCGCCTGCACGCGCTCCACCGGTTGACCGGCGGCGACCCGCCCGCCGTCGTGGTGACCCCGGTCCGGGCGCTCATCCAGCGCCTGGCGCCGGGCAGCGAGCGCATCGAGCCCGTGGTCGTCGACCAGGGCGACACCGTCGACCTCGACGCCCTCGTCCACCGCCTGGTCGAGTTCGGGTACCGGCGCGAGTACCAGGTCGAGCACCGCGGCGAGTTCGCGGTGCGCGGCTCGATCGTCGACGTGTTCCCGCCCACGGCCGACCGGCCCGTGCGGATCGACCTCTGGGGCGACGAGGTCGACCGGCTCGGCGAGTTCTCGGTCACCGACCAGCGCTCGACCGACGACCTCCCTCGCGTCCAGATCCTGCCCTGCCGCGAGCTGCTGCCCACCCCCGAGGTGCGGGCCCGCGCCGAGAAGCTGGTTGCCAGCGAGCCCTGGGGGCGGGAGCACTGGGAACGCCTCGCCGAGGGCCAGCTCTTCGACGGCATGGAGTCGTGGCTGCCGTGGCTCAGCGACGACGAGCGCGTGCTCGCCGACCTGCTGCCCGAGGAGTCGCTCGTCCTGCTCGTCGAGCCCACACGGATGCGCGACCGCGCCGCCGACTTCCTCGCCGAGGAGGCCGACCTCGCCGAGTCGCTCGCCCGGACGTGGGGTGCCGTCTCCGACGGGCAGGCCCACGAGTTCCCCCAGCTCCACCTCGACTTCGACCGCGTCCTCGCCGGCACCGAGGCCCCCACCTGGCACCTCACCGCCGCGCCCGAGGGCCCCGACACGCCCGTCGTGCGCGCCGCCGTCTTCCAGGCGCCGATGGGCGACGAGGAGCGCCGGCGTCGCCAGCTCCAGGACCTGCGCAGCGACGGCTACCGCATCGTGGTCGCCGCCGACGGCGAGGGCTCGGCCGAGCGGCTCCGCACGCTGCTGCGCGAGGCGGCCGTCGAGGCCGAGGTCGTCGTCGAGCCGATCGAGCGGGGCTGCATCCTCCCCGGCATCCGGTTGGCGCTGATCGCCGAGGCCGACCTCACCGGTCGCCGACGCAGCCACCGGCGGGCCAAGCCGCGCCGCCGCCAGGACGCCCAGCGCTTCTTCGACGACCTCCAGGTCGGCGACCACGTTGTCCACCACCAGCACGGCGTCGCCAAGTACGGGGGCATGGTCAAGCGGGCGATCGGCGGCATCGAGCGCGACTACCTGCTGCTCGAGTACAAGGGCGGCGACAAGCTCTACGTGCCGTCCGACCAGATCGACGCCGTGCGCCACTACACGGGCGGCGACACGCCGTCGCTCACCCGGCTCGGCGGCGACGGCTGGACCAAGACGAAGGCCCGGGTCCGGGCCGCGGTCACCGAGATCGCCCAGGAACTGGTCGTGCTCTACCAGAAGCGCCTCGCGGCGGGCGGCCACGCGTACGGCGGCGACACGCCCTGGCAGCAGGAGTTCGAGGAGGCCTTCCCCTTCGAGCCCACCCCCGACCAGCTGCGCGCCGTCGAGGAGATCAAGCAGGACATGGAGACCGAGGTGGCGATGGACCGCCTCGTCATCGGCGACGTCGGGTTCGGCAAGACCGAGGTCGCGCTGCGGGCGGCGTTCAAGGCGATCCAGGACGGCAAGCAGGTCGCCGTGCTCGTGCCGACCACGCTCCTCGCCCAACAGCACTTCGCCACGTTCACCGAGCGCTTCGCCGAGTACCCCGTGCGGATCGAGGTGCTGTCGCGCTTCCTCACCCCGGGACAGGCCCGCGACGTCATGGCTGCCTGCAAGACCGGCGCCGTCGACCTCGTGATCGGCACGCATCGGCTGCTGAACAAGGACCTCGGCTTCCACGACCTCGGTCTGCTCATCGTCGACGAGGAGCAGCGGTTCGGCGTCAAGCACAAGGAGAAGATCAAGGAGCTGCGCCACGACGTCGACGTCCTGACGCTCACCGCCACGCCGATCCCGCGCACGCTCGAGATGAGCCTCACCGGCATCCGCGACATGAGCCTGCTCGAGACGCCACCCGCCGATCGCCAGCCGATCCTCACCTACGTCGGCGCCTACGACGAGCGCGCCGCCGCCGAGGCGATCCGGCGCGAGCTGCTGCGCGAGGGCCAGGTCTTCTACGTCCACAACCGGGTCCGTGACATCGACCAGAAGGCGGCCGAGCTGCGCGACCTCGTCCCCGAGGCCCGCATCGCCATCGCCCACGGCCAGATGGACGAAGGTTCGCTCGAACAGGTCGTCATCGACTTCTGGGAGGGCGCCTACGACGTCCTGGTGTGCACGACGATCATCGAGTCCGGCATCGACATGCCGACGGTGAACACCCTGGTCGTCGAGCGCGCCGACCTCCTCGGCCTCGGGCAGCTCCACCAGCTCCGCGGCCGCGTCGGTCGAGCGGGGAGCCGCGCCTACGCCTACCTTTTCCACCCGGCCGACACGGTGCTGTCCGAGGAGGCCTACGAGCGGCTGCGCACCATCGGCGAGTCGACCGAGCTCGGATCGGGCTTCGCCATCGCCATGCGCGACCTCGAGATCCGCGGCGCCGGCAACCTGCTCGGCACGGGCCAGTCGGGGCACATCGCCGCCGTCGGGTACGACCTCTACTGCCAGATGGTGACCGAGGCCGTCGCCGAGCTGAAGGGCGAGCCGGTGCGCGAGCCGGCCGAGATCAAGATCGAGACCCCGGCCGACGCCCACCTGCCCCCCGACTACGTCGAGCGTGAGGAGCTGCGCCTCGAGGCCTACCGCCGACTCGCCGCCGTCACCAGCGACGCCGAGGTCGACGACATCGCCACCGAGTGGCAGGACCGCTACGGGCCCATCCCGGAGCCCGCCCAGGCCCTGCTCGGCGTCGCCCGGCTCCGCGCCGAGTGCCACCGCGTCGGCATCACCGAGGTGGCCGTCATCCCGGGCGACGGGTTCATGGGTCCGGCGTTCAAGGCCCGCCTGTCGCCGGTGCACCTCAAGACCAGCCAGACCGTCCGGCTGAAGCGGATCGCACCCAAGGCGGTGTACAAGCCCGACGCCAACCACCTGCTCGAGGTGCCGATGGCCAAGGGCAGCGACCCCACCGACGACCTGGTGTCTTTCCTCCGGCACCTGATCGACCCCTAGATTCACGCCTCGTGCGCCGCGCCATCCTCGCCCCGCTGCTGCTCGTGCTCGCCCTCGTGGCCGGTGCCTGCGTCGACGACGGTGAGCTCGGCGGCCCGACCGTCGGCGGCACCGTCGCCCTGCGGGTCGGCGACTTCACGTACACCAACGCCGATCTCGAGGACGAGGTCGAGCTGTGGGCGTCGAACCCGGCCTTCCTCTCGATCATCGGCGTCGAGGACCCGGGCCGTCCCGGCCGACGCAGCTCCGACCTCGTCACCTTCGTGCTGTCGCACCGGGTCATCTCCGAGCAGGCCCGTCTGATGGCCGAGGGCGCCGGCTTCGAGATCACCGCCGGGCAGGTCGACGACGTCATCGCCTCGATCGACGCCAACCCCCAGCTCGGCGGCGGCGAGGTGCCGGTGTTCGC
>JBHIXO010000175.1:0-8609 GCA_041984725.1 Acidimicrobiales bacterium
CCTCGACCACGAGGGCGTCGGCCCCGATCTCGATCCCGGTGGATCCGGTCGGGTGCTCGGTTCCCGCCGCGTCCACGAGCACGCCTTCGAGCGTGACCTCCAGTGGGCCGGCCAGCTCGATCCGGTCGAGTCCGTCGAACCGTGCGCTCACGACCAGCGACTCGGCGCGGCCCGTCACCCGCGCCGTCGACTCGACGGATGGCGCGACGACGTCGGAGCCCGCCACCCCGGACCCCGGCATCCCGGATCCCGTCTCCCCGGACCCCGGGCCGGGCGTCCCGGATCCAGCCGGACCGGAGCCGATCGGGGGCGACCCCGCGGTCGCGCCGCGTCCCTCGTACGTGAGCGCGGCGACGCACGCGCCCCCGAGCACCAGTGCGACGACGAGGGCGAGCGCTCGCGGCAGTCGATCTCCCCGCACCGACCGCAGTCTCGCGAAGCCGAGCGGGCCTGCGCGACCGGGAGCCTCTCGGTCAGTGGCGGGCCTTGTCGGTGTACATGGCCTCGTCGGCCCGGGCGATGAGCTCGTCGGCCGTCGACGCGGCACCAGGCCGGGCGACCCCGATGCTGATCGAGACCACGACCGATTCGTCGTCGGCGACCTCGACCGGCTCGGCCACGACTCGTCGCAGGCGGGCCACGATCATGTCCAGTTCGGCGTCGTCGGTCTGGTCCTCGCAGAGGACGAGGAACTCGTCGCCACCGAGGCGGGCGACGGTGTCGGAGCCGCGCACGCTCCTCCGCATGCGCTCCGCGACGGTGAGCAGGACCCCGTCGCCGGCACGGTGGCCATAGCGGTCGTTGACGGGCTTGAAGCCGTCGAGGTCGCAGAACAGGACCGCCGGCGACGACGGGTGCCGGTCGGCGCGACGGAGCGCGTGCTCGAGCCGCTCGTGGAACAGCGCCCGGTTCGGGAGACCGGTCAGGGAGTCGTGCGACGCCCGGTGGAGGAGCTCCTGCTCGGACTCGATGCGAGCCGTGAGGTCGCGGATCACCCCGGCGATCTCCACGAGGTCGCCGTCGTCGTCGGTCTGGAGACTGCACCGCAACTCGACCCACCGGGTGGCGCCGTCGGCGCGGCGGACCTCGAGCTCCACCGGTTCGTCGCCGAGCTCGACGCCGAGGCGAGCGAGCTTCTCGAGCGTCGGCTCGTCGAGGAGGAGGTCGAGCAGCTCGGGATCGTCGTAGAAGCGGTCGAGCGGGTACCCGGTGAGCGTGGCGGCCGCCGGGTTCACGTAGCCGAAGCCGGGTTCGGGCCGCAGGCGGTACCGGAAGATCATGTCGGGCGCGGCCTCGGCCAGCGTGCGGAACTGACGGTCGCTGAGGTCGAGCGACGCCTCGACCTCGGCCCTGGCGGTCTCGTCGCGGAGGCTGAGCACGACCCCGCCGACGGCGGCGTGGTCGAGCAGGTTGGTCGCGTGGGCGGTGACGTGACGCCAGGTGCCGTCGACGGCACGGAGCCGGATGGGGAGCGGCCCCGCCGCCCCCGCACCGTCGAACACGTGGGTGAGCGCGCCGACCGCGGCGTCGCGGTCGTCGGGGTGGACGAGGTCGACGGCACTCGTGCCGAGGAGCGAGCCGGACGCATGGCCGAGCAGGAGCTGGGCCGCGGGCGTGGCGAAGCGCAGGTTGCCGTCGTCACCGAGGACGACGAGCGCCTCGGTCGTCGCGGCCAGGAGCGCGGCGAGCGCATCGGCGGACCAGCGGCCGTCCACCTCCTGCCACCAGGCCTCGTCGCCGAGCACGTCGTTCATCGCCGGTCCCATCGGAGCGCACATCGTAGGGACACGACGGTCGAACGCGTTGGGTGGCGCCGCCGGCGCCGATCGCACGCAGCGTCGACCACTTTCGGCGGTTTTCCCCGGAATCACCGGTCCGTGACTGGCTGCACGGAGCGGGTGTGCCTACCGTCGTCACCGATCGCGAGTGCTGAGGGGTCGGCCGATCGTGGGACTGTTCCGGCGTGGGAAATCCGATGTCGTCGATCTGCGTGACGACGCCACCGTCGATCTGCGGGACGGGTTCGCGCCCGGCCGGCCGAGCGACTGTCCGTCGTGCGGGGGGCGTGGCTACCTGGACGCGGTGAGCACCACGCGCCGACTGCAGACCGCGCACTGCCGTGTCTGTGGCTGCTGCTGGATCCGCTACTTCGACGACGCATCGATCGAGATCACCTCGCGCTGAGTCCTCGTCAGCGCTCGTCGACCGCTGACCGCGTTCGACGAACGACGAATGGTGCGGGTCCCCTGCGCCGGACACGCGTTCGTGAAGAAAACTGGACATCGACCTGCGAAATAGTCAGATCTGGCCATGGATCGGGGGGTGCACCCTTTCCTAGCGTCGCCCCGGTCGGGGGCACGGCGTGTGCGGATCGCGCTCGTCGGCCGACGGCGGACCTGATGGGAGAGGCTGGAGGAGATCATGTACACATCCACCGTTCGTCGCGCGCCTCGCGCGGCTGCACAGGTGCTCGCGGCGGTCATCGCGCTCGCCGCGTTCCTCGTGCTCTGGCAGCCGAGCCCGGCCGATGCCGCCTCCGGCTGCACCAGGAGTTGGGCGGCCGCCGTCGACGGCAGCTGGACCGACGGGGCCAACTGGACGCCGGCGGGCACGCCGACGGCCTCCGACGACGTCTGCATCGACGTCAGCGGCCCGTCGTTCACCGTGACGCTGAACGGCTCCTCGACCGTCAACTCGCTCCAGGTCGGCGGCAGCCCCGGCGCAGACCGTCTCCGCATCGAGGGCACCTGCTCGGTCAACTCCGTCATCACGGCCAACAACGACAGCAAGGTGTTCGGCAGCGGCCGGATCTTCCTGTCGTCGACCGGCTGCGGCACCAGCGCCACGCTGCGAGCCCCGTCCGATGTCCCCGTCCTCACGAACGAGGGGACGATCGTGTCGGAGGTCGGTGCGGGCGGCGCCCGCGTCCTGCGCTTCGACACGACGAACACCGGCACGCTGGACATCGAGCAGAGCCTCGACGCCCAGAGCCCCTTCACGCTCGTCAACCAGGGCACCATCACCATCGACGACGGCAAGGTCCTCGACTGGGCCAACGGTGACGCCACCAACGGCGCCGGCGGTTCGATCGACGCCGCCGGCACGGGCGCCCTCGTCATGAACGGCGGCACGTTCCACCAGGGCATGGGGACGACCTCGGGCACGGCGCCGGTCGTCCTGACCGCCACCTCGATCGACTACACCGGCACCGGCTCGTCGACCGTCCTCGTCCGCAGCACCTCGGGCGAGCTGACCGGCGACATCGCCGCCGGTCAGACCCTCATCGTGCAGTCCGACTGCTTCGTCAACACGTCACGTTCGCTCCCCGCCGACGTGACGAACGACGGCACGATCATCCTGCGGAGCTCGGGCTGCGGCACGAGCAACACCTTGAGTTCGGCAACGGCGCGGCTCACCAACAACGGCACGATCGACATCGACCCGGGTGCCGGTGGCGCCCGCAACCTGTCCCTCGACATCACCAACTTCGGCACCATCGAGGTCAGCCAGAACACCGACTCGGTCGGGAACTACGACTTCCGCAACCGGGGCGTCCTGAACCTCGACTCGGCGTCGCTCAACTGGCGGGCCGGCGACTTCCTCAACGGCGGGGGTGCGTCGATCAACGGCGTGGGCGGTGCCGTCCTCGCGATGACCGGCGGCACCTACGAGCAGGGTCCGGGAACCACCACCGGCACGCTCCCGGTCTTCCTGACGAGCACCGATGTCGTCTACAGCGGCAGCGGCAGCTCGACGGTCCTCTACCGCGGCACCTCGAGCGCCGAGCTCAGCGGCGACATCTCGGCCGGGCAGACCCTGCTGCTCCGCTCCGACTGCTCGTTCCACTCGAGCATCGAGGCGACCGGCAGCTTCACCAACGACGGCGACATCATCCTCACGTCGACCGGCTGCGGCACCAACGCCACGCTGGGCTCGCCCGATGACACGGTCGTGCTCACGAACAACGGCACGATCACCGCGGAGCCGGGAACCGGCGGCAACCGCAACCTGAGCATCTCGATCACCAACGACGGCGACGTCGACATCCTGACCAACACCGACGCCGTGTTCGACCGGAACTTCGTGAACAGCTCCGGCGACGTCAACATCGGCGACGGGCTCATCCTCAACTGGCGGGGCGGCCCCTTCGACCTCGCCGGTGGTGCGATCAACGGTGGTGTCGGCGGTCGTCTGACCGGGAGCGGCCTCTTCACGCAGGGCGACGGCCGGACCACCGGCAACAACCCGATCGTGCGCAGCGGCTCCGTCGACTTCACCGGAACCGGGAAGTCGAAGATCAAGGCCATCGGCACCAGCGGGATGTTCAGCGGCACGATCCACGCCGACCAGATCGTCACGATCGAGGCGTCGTGCTCGGCCCACGCCACCCGCACCATCGACGCCGACTTCACGAACAACGGGAAGCTCAAGCTGCTGGCGACCGGCTGCCCGAACATCGCCACGCTCACCGCGGCGACCGACGTGCCCGTGCTCACCAACAACGGGACGCTCGTGTCGGTCGAGGGGGCGGGCGGCACGCGCAACCTCGCCGTGTCGGTCGTCAACAACGGCATCTTCAAGGTGAAGCACTCCGTCGACGCGACGACCGCTCGCACGTTCGTCAACAACGGCACGGTGAACATCTCGAACGACGAGGTGCTCAACTGGCGCAGCGGAGACTTCACCCACGGGACCGGCGCCGTGATCAAGGGCAACTCCCGGGGTTCGGTCGTGATGAGCGGCGGAACGTTCCACATGGGCCGGGGCAACACGCGCGGCCTGAACCCGGTGATCGTCTCGGGCACGAACATCGACTTCAACGCCGCCGGACCGGCGTTGCTCAGCCGCATCGTCGCTCGCGGCACCGGTGGCACTCTGACCGGCGGCCTGGTGGCCAACCAGGAGCTGGAGATCCAGGCGACCTGTTCCGCCCATGCGTCACGGGCGACGGTCGACCCCGTCTTCGTGAACAAGGGCACGGTGATCCTCTCCGCCGACACGTGCGGCAACATCGCCACCCTGGACGCGACGGGCCGCACGTTCGAGAACAACGGCACGTTCATCGTCGATGACACCATCGGCGGGACCCGGAACGTGTTCGGCACGTTCGTCAACAAGCGTGACGTCGTGCTCGGCCTCGTGCCCCTGACCCACACCGGTCCGGACTTCATCACGAACCTCGTCAACAGCAACATCGAGGTCCGGGTGGCCAGTTCTGGTGCCGGTCGCATCAACAGCTCGGGCGCCTTCACCCTCGGCACGACGCTGACCATCGACACCGATGGCGGCTTCTGGCCGACCGCCGGTCAGACGATCCTCGTCTTCAACGGCTCGGCGCCCCGCACGGGCACCTTCGCCACGGTGAACGGCACCACCCGCGGCGGCGAGGCCGTGACCTACTCGGTCCAGTACCTCGCCGACGACGTGAACCTGACGACGGCGTAGTCGCCACCACGGGGCCCCGTCGGGGCGTGGACCGGGGTGACCCGGCCACGCACCGGCGGGGCTTCGTCGCGTCTCGGTTCACGGCGCGGCGCTGGCACCGGCGAACGGCGATCCTCGCCGCAGGCGGACGACGTCGCACGACGAGGACGGGCCGCTACCCGGCCGCCAGCTCCGCCCGGATGGTCGCCTCGTTCGACGCCCACCAGTCGCGAGCAGCCTGCGCGCCCTCGGCGACGTGGGCGTCGATCGTGTCGGGGTCGTCAGGATCCTCGAACTCGAAGGGAACCGACGTCGACCGGGTGAGGCTCGAGATGCCGTTGAGTGCCGCCGCGCCGACGACATCCCACTGAACGAGTCCGATGCCCTGGACGACGGTCACGCCGTCGGACCGTTGCCAGGACACCTCGCTCTCGCCGTTCTCGACATCGTCGACGATGCCGAGCAGAAGCGGGATGTCGTCGGCCCCGCCGTACCGCCCGAGATGGAGCGCCGCGGCGCCTCGCACGTAGGGGCTGGCGGCAGCGAGGTCCCGGCGGGCGAGGTCGGCCACGTCGTCCCGGTCGTAGCGGACCGGCTCGCCCGAACCGGTGCTCCGTGCGTTGAAGAACTCGCGGTACACGCGCCCGTGGACCTCGGCGTCGGGGTCGTCGAGTGCGGCGATCACCGCGGCGAAGTGGGCGTCGGCGCCGGCCTGGTCGGTCCCGCCGAGGTCGACGGGCGCCAGCGCGACGAAGCGTTCGACGAGCTCACCACTGCCGAGCATGCGAGTGAGCACGGCGATCCCGCGAGGGGTCGACAGCGCCGCAGAATCATCGAGCTCGTGGATGATGCTGGCCCGTTCGATCGGGTCGTCCTCCGCGTCGACGACGTCGAGCACGTGGTCGACCGTCTCGCCGGCCCGGTCGGCGAGCGCGTCGGGGGCATCGCGTCCGACGCCGGCGCCGGCCATCTCGATCGCCTCGTAGAAGACGGCTCGGTCGGTGTCGGCCCGGATCCAGAGCTCAGCGACCTCCAGGTACTCCTCGGACACCTCGACCTGTCGGTCGCCCTCCTGCGAGCCGTGCAACGATGCCGCGGCCTGCATGGACTGGCGGATCAGATCGGCGTCGCCGCCGTGGACGGCCAGGTAGAGGAAGAGCGGTGCGTTCTCCTTGACCACGAGCTCGTGGTCGAGCCGTCCCGTGTCGGAGAAGGCCTCGACGATCGCAGCCGCGTCGTCGGATCGGGGATCGTCGACCGGCATCGGCGGTGTGACACCGGCCGGCAACAGGTCCCCGCCGGCCGTGGACCCACCCGCGTCGTCGCCCTCGTCCGCTGCACCGACCTCGTCGTCGGCCTGCGAGCCGTCGACCTCCGAGCCGTCGATGTCGCTCGATTCGGCGGCGTCCGCCGCCGGGCCATCGTCGTCGTCACCCCCGCAGGCGGCGAGGATGAGCGCGTACGCGCAGAGCAGGGCGAGCAGTCGTCTGTTCATCGGGGAACTCCCAGCAATCGGCTCCCGGGATGATCGCCCACCCGGGGGCGCACTTTCCGTGCGATCGCGCACACGGGGCGCGGTGACGGCGGATCGGGCCATCCGGTGACCCGGCGGCCCGACGCGCGCACGTCGGCGCGATCGGCGACACTGGCGCCGTGCTGGGGTCACGGCGGCTGTTCCGAGACCGGACGACGGCGGGCGCTGCCGTGACGACGATGGCGCTCCTCGCCCATCTCGAGATCAGCGACGGTCTCGCCACCCGCCGGCCCGACGACGTGGTCGACGATCGGGGAACGATCGAGCGGTTCGGCGCCGGGATGAGCATCGCCATCGCCGGCTCGTGCATCTCGATCGTCGTGCGACGACCGCTCCCCCGCCACGTTCCCGCGTGGTGGGGCGGGCTCGCCCTCGTCTGGCTCGGGGCAGGCGTCAACCGCGCCGCCCGGCGCCGACTCGGGCCGTACTACCGCTCGCAGGTCACCGTCGTCCACGACCACCAGGTCGTCACCGCGGGCCCGTACCGATGGGTGCGACACCCCATGTACAGCGGCGCGACGCTCATCTGCGTCGGCCTCGGCATCACGGTCTCGTCACCCGAGTCCGCCCTGTGGGCGCTTCCGGTCCTCGCGCTCGTGCGCCGCATCCAGGTCGAGGAGTCCGTGCTCCGCGACGCGCTCGGGGAGGCGTACATCGACTTCTCCACCGATCGCGCCCGCCTCGTCCCCGGGCTCTGGTAGCGCTCGTCGCCACCGGCATCGCGATCGTCGGCGTCAGCGGCAGGCGGCGACGTGCTCGTAGAGCTCGAGGTGGCGGCGGGCGGCGCCGGACCAGGTCAGGCTCCGGGCGAGCTGCCGGCCGGCCCTGATGCGCGCCGGCGAGCGACCGGCGCCGAGGGCACGCCCGATCGCCCCGGCGAGCGCACCGACGTCGCCGGCGAAGTCGACCGTGGCGCCGAAGACCTCGCGGAGCACCGGGAGGTCACGGACGACGACAGGCACACCGGCCGCCAGCGCCTCCATCGCCGCGAGGCCGAAGCCCTCCTTGGTCGAGGGGAACGCGAACACGTCGGCCGCGGCGACCAGGCTCGGGAGCTCGTCGTGCGGCACCGGTCCCAGGACGATCGGCTCCTCCCCGAGCTCCAGTGCGAGCGCGTCGAACTCGGCGCGGTAGCTGCGGTAGTCGAACAGGGTCTCGCCCCCGGCGATCACCAACCGCACGTCGGGTGCCCGGGCGCGCACCCGGGCCATGGCGGCGAGCAGGTCGATCGTGCCCTTGCGGGGCTCGATGCCGCCGACCGCGAGGACGAACGGCGCCCCGATCAGCGAACGCCACGCGGCGCGGGCCCCGGCCTGGTCCGGATCGGAGGCTGCGGCGAAGCGTGCGGCGTCCACCCCGTTGGGGATGACGACGGCCTCGATCCCCCATCCCTCCCGCAGCTCGCCCGCGACCGCCGCCGACACACAGACGTGGGTGTGCGGGCGGACGATCGCGGTCTCGTGGCAGCGGACGAGTTGCGGCGTCGTGAACCGGTCGAGGTGGTGGACGGTGCGGATGCAGTCGACCACGGCGTTCGCGGAGATGCAGTCCTGCGCGTGGACGACGTCGAACTCGGCCGGATCGATGGCCGCGCCCAGCAGCTCGATCGATCGCGCCACCCGCTCGCCCACCGACTCGTCGACGTCGGGGT
>JBHIXO010000176.1:0-8601 GCA_041984725.1 Acidimicrobiales bacterium
TGATCCTGGACGAGGCGACACAGGGCATGGACCAGCGGGGCTCGGCCGACTTCTACGCTCTGATCGCAGATCTCAGGGCCGAAACCGGTGTCGCCGTTCGGATTGCGGGCGTTCAGCACCAGCGCGGCGCCATCGACGTTGGCGTCGATCAGGCCGGCGGCCTCGTTGCGCAACTCGACGCTGTTGATGAACCCGGTGCCCTCGATGGTGCTGTCCTGATTGGTCAGTATGGGCGGGAAGAACTGCGAAGGCGCCGCCGTGATCGCCGCCCTGGTCTCGCTCACCGCGGCCGGTGCCGCCGAGCGCCCGGCGACCCCCTGGCTCGTCGCCGGCCCGATCGTCGGCGCGGTGGCGCTCGGCGTGTCGTGGTGGTGGACGGCGCTCGTGTGGCGGGCGTGGCGCGTCCGGATCGGCGACGACGCGCTGCACCTGCGGCACGGCGTCCTCACCCGGCACGAGTCGACGATCCCGTACCACCGGATCCAGCACATCGACCTCGAGGCCGGGCCGCTGGAACGGCGGCTCCGCCTGACATCGCTGATCCTGCGCACGGCCTCGGCCACCAGCGACGCCACCGTCCCGGGCATCGACGACGAGGAGGCCGGGCGGGTGCGGACGCGCATCCTGGCCCGGGCCGGTGATGGCGACGCCGTCTGATCTGGACGTCCTCGCGCTGGCGACGCCGCGTCGCACGTCGCCGCTGGCGGCGATCTTCATCGTGTTCCGCGCCGAGACCCTGCGCACGTTCGCGCCGGTCGTGCTCATCGCGGTCTCGTCGGGCCGGACGCTCCTCGTCCTCGTCGGCGGCACCGTCGTCGGCGCGGTCTACGGGGTGCTGTCGTGGCTGCGGCGCACCTGGTCCTTCGACGGCGCCGTCCTGCACCTCGACGAGGGCGTGCTGGTGCGGAGCCAACGCCGGATCCCCGTCGAGCGCATCCAGCACGTCGAACTCGAACGGCGACTGCGCCACCAGGTGAGCGGGCTCGCCGCCGTCCGCGTCGAGACCGCCGGGGGTTCGGGGTCCGAGCTGGGCCTCGACGCGATCACCCTCGGCGAGGCCGAGACGCTGCGCCGTGCGGTGCAACCGGCGCTCGACCGCCGGGCGGGCGCACCCGCGGGCGACGACGGTGCGGCCGTCGCGGTCGACGCCGCCGGCGTGCCGATCCCGCCACCGCCACCCCCGCCCGAGATCGTGCTCGTCCGGCTCCGGCCCGCCCGGCTCCTCCTCGCCGGCATCACCGGTCCCGAGGTCCTCGTCGTCCTCTCGGCGCTCGCCGTGCTCCTCGACACCCTCGTCGACCTCGGGATCGACCCCGAGGAGGTCGGGGAGGCGAATCTGGGTCGGTGGGCGCTCGTCGGCCTCCTCGCCGTCGGCGTCCCCGTCTGGTTCCTCACCGCCGGCCTCGTGGGCGTCGTGCGGAAGTGGGACCTGACCGCCACCGTGCGGGGCGGCGAGCTCCGGGTGCGCTACGGCCTGCTCCGCAAGCAGCAGTTCACGATGCAGACCGAGCGGGTCCAGGACGCGCGGATCTCGCAGCGGGTGCTGCTCCGCCCCTTCGGCCGGGCCGACGTGCGGCTGCGGAGCGCGGCGTCGGGTGCGGGCGACTCGAGCCGGGTCGACATCCCGCTGCTCGCCGCCGACGAGATCGACCGGGTGCTGGCGTGCGCCCTGCCCGACGCCGTGCCCCGGGTCGCGCTCGAACCCGCCCCGCCGGCGGCCCGGGCGCGCTCGTTAGTGCGCGGCGCGGCGGCCGGCGTCCTCGCGGGCGGGCTCGCGACCGTCGTCGCCGCGGCCGCAGGGCGGTCGGTCCTCGGCGTCGGTGTCGGGCTCGCCGTCGCCGCGGCGGGGGTCGCCCTCGGCGAGTTGCGCTACCGGGGGCTGGGGTGGGCGAGCGCCCGCGGGGTCGACGTGAGCCGGATCGGCGTGCTCGCCCGGCGGACGTGGTTCGTGCCCCGGGCCCGACTGCAGTCGACGGCCGTGGCCCACACGTGGTTCCAGCGCCGGCGCGGGTTGGCCGATGCGCGCTACGACCTCGCCGGTGCGAGCGTGCCGGTCCGGGACCGGTCGCTCGACCAGGCGAGGTCGATCAGCGGGTGCGGTGACTGAGCGTCACCGCGGACGGGTCGTCAGACCTCGATGAAGATGCACTCGCCGGGGCACTCCTCGGCGGACTCGATGGTGGCCTCTTCCTGGCCGGCGGGCACCGGAGCCACGGCCTCGGCGCCACCGGGGTCGCTGAGGATCTTGTCGCCGTCCTTGACGTAGGCGAGGCCGTCGTCGAGGAGGGCGAAGACGTCGGGGGCGATCTCCTCGCAGAGACCGTCGCCGGTGCAGAGATCCTGGTCGATCCAGACCTTCATGTCGCTGGTGCCTCTTTCTCCGGGGCGGTGCGTTGGCGTTCGGGGACGGGCTCGAACCGGGAGGCGGCCCGTGGGCGTCACCCTACCGTCGCGACGAATTGAACCGGCAAGTCCCGCGCAAAAACCCGGGGCGAGAATCCCGGTCCAGCGCCCGCGGTCCCCCCGCGGAGCAGGTGTATGGTCCGCGAAGGACGGCTTTGGAGGCGTAGATGGCACCGAACAGGAGCGACGACGACCACTCCGGCGACGACGGCGGTCAGGACCTGCGGGCCCAGGTCGCCGAGCTCGAGGAGGAGATCGGCACGCTGCGCAAGCGCCTGCAGGACGCGCCCAAGCGGGTGCGCACCCTCGAGGAGCGCCTGCTCGAGACCAAGGGCCAGCTGTCGCAGGCCGTCTCCCAGAACGAGAAGCTCACCTACACCCTGCGCGAGGCGCGCGAGCACATCGCCGCCCTGCGCGAGGAGGTCGAGAAGCTCACCCAGCCGCCGTCGGCCTACGGCACCTTCCTGCGCATGAACGACGACGGCACGGCCGACGTCCACGCCGGCGGGCGCAAGATGCGCGTCGCCGTGCACCCCGAGCTGCTCGACCCCGCCTCCGGTCGCGGTGTCGAGGCCCTGCCCCAGGGCGCCGAGGTCGTGCTCAACGAGAGCTTCAGCATCATCCTGTCCCGGGGCCCCGAGGGCCAGGGCGAGGTCGTGACGCTCAAGGAGATCCTCGCCGACCGGCGCCGGGCCCTCGTGGTCGGCCGGGCCGACGAGGAGCGCGTCGTCGAACTGGTCGACGAACTCGTCGGCGAGAAGCTCCGCTCCGGCGACACGATGCTGCTCGACACCCGCTCGGGTCTGCTGCTCGAGAAGCTGCCTCGTCCCGAGGTCGAGGAGCTGGTGCTCGAGGAGGTGCCCGACGTCCGCTACGAGGACATCGGCGGCCTCGACGACCAGATCGAGCAGATCGCCGACGCGGTCGAGCTGCCGTTCCTGCACCAGGACCTGTTCGCCGAGTTCGAGCTCCCCGCGCCGAAGGGCATCCTCCTCTACGGCCCGCCGGGCTGCGGCAAGACGCTCATCGCCAAGGCGGTGGCGAACAGCCTGGCCAACAAGGTCGCCGAGTCGACCGGCAACGAGGCCCGGAGCTTCTTCCTCAACATCAAGGGCCCCGAGCTGCTCAACAAGTACGTCGGCGAGACCGAGCGCCAGATCCGGCTCGTCTTCCAGCGGGCCCGGGAGAAGAGCGAGGAGGGCTGGCCGGTCATCGTCTTCTTCGACGAGATGGACTCGATGTTCCGCACCCGCGGTTCGGGCATCAGCTCCGACATGGAGTCGACCATCGTGCCCCAGCTCCTCGCCGAGATCGACGGCGTCGAGTCGCTCAAGAACGTGATCGTCATCGGCGCCTCCAACCGCGAGGACCTGATCGACCCCGCCATCCTGCGGCCCGGCCGCCTCGACGTGAAGATCAAGATCGAGCGGCCCAACGAGTTGTCGGCCGCCCAGATCTTCGGGCGCTACCTCACGAGCGACCTGCCGATCGACGCGGGGGAGGTCTCCGGCCTCGGCGGCGGCGACGTCGACAAGGCGATCGCGTCCATGATCGAGCAGACGGTCGAGGAGATGTACTCCACCGACGACCGCAACCGCTTCCTCGAGGTCACGTACCAGAACGGCGACAAGGAGACGATGTTCTTCAAGGACTTCTCGTCCGGCGCCATGATCGAGAACATCGTCCGGCGGGCCAAGAAGCTGGCGATCAAGCGCACCCTCGCCGGCGGCGACAAGGGCATCCGCACCGAGGACATGCTGGCGTCGATCAAGCAGGAGTTCAAGGAGCACGAGGACCTCCCGAACACCACCAACCCCGACGACTGGGCGAAGATCTCGGGCAAGAAGGGCGAGCGCATCGTCTACGTCCGGACCCTCATCCAGAAGGAGGAGGAGTCCGACGTCGAGGGCGGCCGCTCGATCGAACGGGTCGCCACGGGGCAGTACCTGTAGGGCCGGGGCGGGGTCGTGGCGTTCCGGCCGTGGGCCCGACGGATGCAGGTCGAGGTCGACCAGCTCCCGGAGACGCTCGCCGCGCTGCGCGAGGCGAGCGTCGACATCAAGTCGGTGGCCGAGGACCTGCGGGTCGTCGCCGCCCGGCTCCGCCAGGTGACCGACACCCTCGACGCCGCCGGCCTCGAGGAGTCGATGACCGTCCTGCAGCACTCCGCCGAGGCCATGCGGGCGGCGACCAAGGGCCTCGACGCCTGGACCGAGGCCGTCGCCAAGCTGCCCGGCGGCGATCTGCTGAGCGCGTTCCGGCGTCCGGGCGGCACCGGCCGGCGCGGCTGAGCTCCGCCCACCGCACGGCCCGGCGACGCCACTAGGTTCGCATCCGTGGCGATCCCGAAGGTGTGTGGCGTCGAGACCGAGTTCGGGATCTTCGTGCGCGGCGCGTCCGAGTCCAACCCCATCGCGGCGTCGTCCGTGCTGATCAACGCCTACGTCCAGGAGTTGGTCCGGACGGGGCAGACGGCGCGGACCGCCCCGAAGGTCGGTTGGGACTTCGAGGACGAGATGCCCCACAACGACGCCCGGGGCTCGACGCCGGCCGACGCCTACCCGCCGGAGGTCGAGACCAACCTGGTGAACGCCGTGCTCACCAACGGCGCCCGGTACTACGTCGACCACGCCCACCCCGAGTGCTCCACGCCCGAGTGCGCCGACGCTCGCGACGCCCTCGTCTACGACGTCGCCGCCGAGGAGATCCTGCGGCGCTCGATGGTCGCCGCCCGCCAGCTCCTCGCGCCGGGCGAGGAGATCGTCGTCCACAAGAACAACTCCGACGGCAAGGGCAACAGCTACGGCTGCCACGAGAACTACCTGCTCGCCCGCGAGACGCCCTTCGGCCGGATCGTCCGCCAGATCACGCCGTTCTTCGTCACCCGCCAGCTCTACTGCGGCGCCGGCAAGGTCGGGGTCGAGCTGCCGGGCGTGTCGAGCGCCGACGTCCCGTTCCAGCTGTCGCAGCGGGCCGACTTCTTCGAGGAGGAGGTCGGGCTCGAGACCACGCTGAAGCGCCCGATCGTCAACACCCGCGACGAGCCCCACGCCGACGCCCAGAAGTACCGGCGCCTGCACGTGATCATCGGCGACGCCAACATGAGCCAGGTCGCGACCTACCTCAAGGTCGGCACGACCGCGATCGTCCTGGCGATGATCGAGGACGACGAGCTCGGTGTCGAGCTGACGCCGGCGGCGCCGGTCGCCGCCCTCCGCGCCGTCTCGCACGACGTGTCGCTGTCGCGGCCGATCGAGATGGCCGACGGCACGACGATGACGGCGCTCGAGGTCCAGTGGGAGTACCTGGAGCGCAGCCGCAAGTACGCCGAGACCCGCGGGCTGGCCGCCGTCGGCGAGGACGTGGGCGCCGACGTCCTCGGCCGCTGGGAGGAGGTGCTGACCCTCCTCGAGAGCGAGCCCGACGCCCTCGCCGACCGGGTCGACTGGATCGCCAAGCGACGACTGCTCGACGGCTACCGCGAGCGCCACGGCCTCGAGTGGGGCGATGCCCGCCTCGCCGCGATCGGGCTGCAGTACCACGACCTGCGCCCCGACAAGAACCTCGCCGCCCGGGCTGGTCTGCAGACCCTCGTCGACCCCGCCGAGGTCGACCGGGCGGTCACCGATCCGCCCGAGGGGACCCGGGCCTACTTCCGGGGCCGGTGCCTGCAGAAGTGGCCCGAGGCGATCGTCGCCGCCAACTGGGACTCGCTGGTGTTCGACATCGGCGGCGACCCGCTGCGCCGTGTCCCGATGATGGAGCCGGCGCGTGGAACCGCCGAACACGTGGGTACATTGATCGACGAGTGCGAGACGGCAGCCGAGCTGCTGGAACGCCTGGGCACGTGACAGCTCGTCACGCCCGACGAATCGTGGAGTCCGGTGATGGCTGAACGAGAGCAGAAGCGCAAGTCCGCCCCCCAGCGTGAGGACGAGCAGGTCGACGAGGTCCCCGCCGGATCCGAATCCGGCGAGAAGATCAAGGCCGAGCTCGACGACCTCCTCGACGAGATCGACGACGTGCTCGAGCAGAACGCCGAGGACTTCGTCAAGTCGTACATCCAGAAGGGTGGCGAGTAGGCGCCTCGCCCGCGCTCCGGGCCCGCACGCGGGTGCGCCGCATCCGCCGGGATAGGTTCGGACCGTGAGTCTCCCGTTCTTCACCCCGGACGTCGATCCCGGGCCCGACTTCGCCGCACTGCTGCGCTCGCAGGGTCGTGACCCGGCGGTCCGGCTCGGCGACGCTGCCGGCCCCGCCCTCACCATCACCCACGGCACCACGGTGGTCGCCATCCGCACCGGGTCCGGTGTGGTCATGGCCGGCGACCGCCGGGCGACCTCGGGCAACCTCATCGCCCATCGGTCGATGGAGAAGGTGTTCCCCGCCGACCACTGGTCCGGCGTCGCCATCGCCGGTGCGGCCGGCCCGGCCATGGAGATGGTCAAGCTCTTCCAGCTCCAGCTCGAGCACTACGAGAAGGTCGAGGGCCACCCGCTCAGCCTCGAGGGCAAGGCCAACCAGCTCTCGGCCATGGTCCGCAACCACCTGCCGGCCGCGATGCAGGGCATGGCCGTCGTCCCGCTGTTCGCCGGGTTCGACCGGAGCCGGGGCATCGGCCGGCTCTTCGAGTTCGACGTGACCGGCGGCCGCTACGAGGAGCTCAACCACGCCGCCACGGGGTCGGGCAGCCTGCACGCCGGCACGGTCGTCAAGCTCGGCTTCCGGCCCGACATGCCCGCCACCGACGCCGTCGACCTGGCGATCCGGGCGCTGTTCGAGGCGGCCGACGACGACTCGGCCACCGGCGGGCCCGACCTGGTTCGGGGCATCTTCCCGATCGTGGCCACGATCGACGCCGACGGCTTCCAGCGCCTCGCCGACGCCCAGATCCGCGAGCGGTTCGAGGGGCTCCTCGCCCGCATCGCCGCCGACCGTGCGCCCGCCGACGGCGGCGCCGACCCCGAGGGAGGTGCCTGATGTCCACGCCGTTCTACGTCGCACCCGAACAGGTGATGAAGGACCGGGCCGACTACGCCCGGAAGGGCATCGCCCGGGGCCGCAGCCTGTGCGCGCTCGAGTACGCCGACGGCATCGTGATCGTCGCCGAGAACGCCTCGACCACGTTGCGCAAGACCAGCGAGATCTACGACCGCATCGCGTTCGCCGGCGTGGGTCGGTACTCCGAGTTCGACCAGCTCCGGGTCGCCGGGGTGCGCCACGCCGACCTCAAGGGGTACTCGTATTCCCGCGAGGACGTCGACGCCCAGAGCCTGGCGAACGCCTACGCCGCCATGCTCAACCAGGTCTTCACCCACGAGATGAAGCCGATGGAGGTCGAGATCCTCGTCGCCGAGATCGGCGACGGTCCCGGCGACGACGAGCTCTTCCACATCCTCTACGACGGCTCGGTCGTCGACGAGAACCGCTTCTCGGTGCTCGGCGGCGAGACCGAGGGCATCGAGGCCCGTCTCGACGAGTCGTGGGCCGAGGGCATGGACCTCGCCGCGGCGGTCCGCGCCGCCGTCGGCGCCCTGGCCGGACCCGATCGCGAGCTCACCGCCGCCGACCTCGAGGTCGCGGTGCTCGCACGGTCGAACGGACGGCGCAAGTTCCGGCGCCTCGAGACCGACGAGATCGGGGCGTTGTTGGCGGATTCGTAGCCGCGAAACCGAGTTGACAATCAGATGACGGGCTGTAACCTGATCGCAACGTGAGTCAGGAGCCCGTCATGCCGCCCACCGTGTCCAGCCCCGTGTCGATGCGGGAGGCCCCGATCGACGTCCCGGCCACCCGCATCCCTGCGGTCGGCAGCGGCGAGCTGGTGGGTGCCGACGACGCCGTCACCGGCCCGCTGCCCGCCATCGACCGGCTCGACGGCCGGGTGCGCGTCCACCTCGACAAGGGCGTCACGATCGTGACGCTCGACGGCGGGCTCGACACCGTCCTCGGCGCCGCGATCGGGGCGCAGCTGCCCGGGTTCCTCGGGGTGCCGGTCGCGATCGCCGTCGACGTCGAACACGTGACGCTGATCGACCGCGAGGGCCTCGACGCCGTGCTCGACGCCCTCGCCGGCGCCGCACCCGACGTGCCCCGGTGCATCGTCGCCCCCCGCCTGTCGGGCCGGCTGGTCCTGGAGCGGTGGGGGATCAGCGCCCGCCTCGCCCTGTTCGGCGCGGTGGCCGACGCCCTCCAGGC
>JBHIXO010000177.1:0-8596 GCA_041984725.1 Acidimicrobiales bacterium
GAAGGGCCGGGCCCCGGCGCCGGACCGCCGCAGCCGCCGGCTCGAGGACCGCCTCCGCCGCGGCCTGGTCGACCTGTTCCCAGTCCTCGACGGCATCCGCATCACCCACGGCTGGTCCGGGATCCTCGGCGTGACCCGGGACCTGTTGCCGGGCGTGACCTACGACGCCGTGAGCGGGCTCGCCACCGCCGGCGGCTACACGGGCCAGGGCGTCGCCGCCGCGAACGCCGCGGGCCGCACGCTCGCCGATCTCGTCACCGGCACGGACAGCGACCTGGTCCGGCTCCCGTGGGTCGGCCACCGGTCCCGTCGCTGGGAGCCCGAGCCCCTCCCGTGGCTGGCGGTCCACGCGGTCGACCGCCGGCGGGGCTAGCTGCTCCGTGGGGATCGGGACCGCCTGACTACCGTCCGGAGTCCGTCAGGTCCCATCATCCCCGGTCGGAGGAAGTCGTCGTCATGGGCGGTTCGTTGCCGCAGCTCGGTCTCGTCGCGGCGCTCGTCGTGATCAATGCACTGTTCGCCGGCTCGGAGCTCGCGCTGGTCTCCCTGCGCGAGGGCCAGCTGCAACGGCTGGAGGTCCGGTCCGAGGCGGGCCGGACCCTCGCACGTCTCGCGCGCGACCCCAACCGGTTCCTGGCCACCATCCAGATCGGGATCACGCTCGCCGGCTTCCTCGCCTCGGCCTCGGCCGCCGTGTCGCTCGCCGAGCCGCTGGAGGAGCCGCTCGCCTTCCTCGGTGGCGCCGCGCCGGCCGCCTCGATCGTGCTCGTCACCGTGGCGCTGTCCTACGTGACCCTCGTGTTCGGCGAACTGGCCCCGAAACGGCTCGCCATGCAGCGGGCCGAGGCGTGGGGGCTCGTCGTCGCCCGCCCGCTCGGCGTCGTCGCCTCCCTCGCCCGTCCGGCGGTCTGGGCGCTGTCGCGCTCGACCGACGCCGTGGTGCGCCTGCTCGGCGGCGATCCCGACCGCGAGCGGGAGGAGGTGACAGAGGAGGAGATCCGCGACCTCGTCGCCGCCCAGGAGACCTTCAGCGACGAGCACCGGACGATCCTCACCGGCGCGTTCGACATCGCGGACCGGCGCCTCCACGGCGTGCTCCGGCCCCGGCCCGACGTGTTCGTGCTGCGCGCCGCCCAGCCGTGCGCAGACGCCCTCCGCGACCTCGCCGAGTCGGGGCACTCCCGCGCCCCGGTTTCCGAGAGCGGATCCCTCGACGACGTCGTCGGCGTGGTCCACCTGCGGGACCTCCTCGACGACGATCCGGCGAGCACCGCGGGCAGCGTCGCCGCTCCCGTCCAGGTCCTCGCCGAGTCGGCCCGCGTGCTCGACGCGCTCCGCACGCTGCAGAACATCCGGGCCCAACTCGCGGTCGTCGTCAGCGAGCACGGCGGCGCCGAGGGCATCGTCACCGTGGAGGACCTCGTCGAGGAACTCGTCGGCGAGATCTACGACGAGACCGACCGAGACCTGCTCACCGTCGAACGGCGGGCCGACGGGTCGATGCGGCTGCCGGGCCGGTTCCCCGCCCACGACCTGGCCGACATCGGCGTGCTCATCCCCGAGGGGCCCTACGCCAGCATCGCCGGCTACCTCCTCCACGTGCTCGGCCGGCTGCCCGACGAACCCGGCGACACGGTCGAGGTGGGCGGCTGGACGGTCACCGTCGACGAGGTCGACGGTCGGGCGATCACCTCGTGCGTGCTGCGACCCGCACCCACCGTCGATGTCGACCCGGCGGAGGATCCGAGCGGTCCCGACGAGCCCGAGCGCTGAGACGCGGGAGCTGTCGGCTGGTCACCGCCACCGTTCGTCGTCGACCAGGCGCAGCAGCCACACCAGCGGCGGCAGGACGACGACGACCGCGAGGCCGGTGACCACGAGCAGACCCCACAGGGCCGGGTCGGCCGCCGCGGCCTCGTCGATCGTGACGGTGTCGACCAGCATGTCGGGGTACTGGGCGATCCCCCAGCCCGCCACCACCGCGGCGACCGCGACGGCGGCCGCGGCGCGGGCCAGGCGGTAGCGGCGGTCCCACAGGGCCCACGACGACGCCGCCCCGGCGGCTCCGGCGACGACCACCGCCGGGAGCGCCCGGCCGTGGAGGCCGCTCGCGAGCGTCGGCGCCGTGGACTCGATCGTGATCGCCGCGCCGATGGTCAGCACGCCGGCGGCCACCGAGGCGAGCAGCGCCCGGGCCCGGAACCACGACGCGAGCTCGTCGTCGCCGCCGGTGTCGGCGTCGCACGTCAGGAGCACGGCGGCGAGGAAGGCCGTGACCGTCACGGCCAGCAGGCCCCCGAGGATCGACAGCGGCGTGGTCCAGGACCCGATGGGGTCGGCGACGCCGTCGATCGGCACCTCGCCGCCCGCGACCGCGCCGGCGATGGCGCCGAGGAAGAACGGCGACGCGACCGAGCTCGCCGCGAAGACCACGCCGTGCAGGCGCGCCTGCTCGAACGACGCCGACGATTTCCGGAACACGAAGGCCCCACCGCGGAACACGACGCCGAGGCCGAACAGCGACCACGGCACCGCCAGCGCGGTCATCATCGACCGGAAGACGACGGGGAATCCGGTCCACAGCACGACGATCACGAAGATCAGCCACACGTGGTTCGCCTCCCACACCGGCCCGATCGAGCGGTCGATCTGGCGGCGGGCGCGGGTCGCGATCGGCGAGGTGCCCGCCGTGAGGTCCCAGAGCCCGCAGCCGTAGTCGGCGCCCCCGAACACGGCGTAGGCCACGACGCCCACGAACATGGCGACGGCCACGACCTCGGCGATCACGTGTCGACGACCTCGGCGCTCGGCCGTTCGGCGGGCCCGTACGGCGCCCGGACGTCCTCGATCCCCGCCTGCCACCGCCGGCTCATCGAACGCAGGACTCGCACGGCGATGACCGCCATGGAGAGGTACACGACGGAGACGACGGCGAAGCTCCACCAGATCCATCCGGCCGTGGTCACGGCGTCCTCGACCAGCATCACCCGGTACACGATCCACGGCTGGCGGCCGACCTCGGTCACGGTCCACCCGGCCAGCAGGGCGAGCGCGGCCGCGGGCCCGGCCAGCCGGACCAGGTGGAGGAACGGGCGGCTCGACGTCGGCGGGTCGGATCCCCGCCACCGCTTCCACCAGTAGAAGCCGCACAGCCCCACCAGCCCGAACCCGATGCCGACCATGACCTGGAAGGCGAGGTGCACCACGGTCGCGGGCACGTCGTCGCCCTCGGGTTGGTCGTCGAGCCCCGGCAACTCCGCCGAGGTCGAACCCCGGGCGATGAGCGACCCGAGCTTCGGGATCTCGATGCCGTAGCGGACCTCGCCGTCGACGAGGACGCCGCCGATCACGAGCGGCGCCTCCGTCTCGGTCTCGGTGGCCAGCTCGATGGCGGCCAACTTCGACGGTTGCGCCTCGGCGAGCCGCGTGCCCGCGAAGTGGCCGACGACGGGCTGGAGGACGGTTGCGACCGTGGCGACGGTGAACGCGAGCCGGAACCCGACCCGGAGACGCTCGTCGACGCGCCCGCGCAGCATCCCCGACGCGTAGACCGCGGCCACGGCGAACCCGACGACCATGTACGCCGCCAGCCACATGTGCAGCCACTGCAGCCCGACGGCCTCGTTGAACATGGCGGCGAGCGGGTCGGGGTCGACGACCTCGCCGTCCACGAGCCGGAACCCCGTCGGCGAGTTCATCCACGCGTTCGCCGACAGCACGGCGAAGCTGCCGCCGATGCCGGCGACGGCCATCGGGAGCAGCGTGAGCAGGTGCACCCGCGGCGCGAGCCGGCCCCACCCGTAGAGATAGATGCCGAGGAAGATCGCCTCGGTGAAGAAGAACAGCCCCTCGACGGCGAACGCCAGGCCGATGACCTCGCCGAAGTCGCCCATCAGCTCCGGCCACAGGATCCCGAACTCGAGCGACAGGATCGTGCCCGACACCGCGCCGATGGCGAACAGGACGCCGCTGACCTTGGCCCACCGCCGGGCGAGCTCGAGGCTCGCCGGGTCACCGCGCAACCCGCGCCGGTGCGCGAGGTAGATCAGGGCCGGGAAGGCGACACCGAACGAGGCGATGACGATGTGGAACCCCAGCGACAGCGCCATCTGGTACCGGGCCGGACGCAACGCCTCGGATGCGAGCAGGAGCGGGAGGTCCACGGTGACCGGGCAACTCCGTCGTCGAAGGAGCGGTTGTTCGCGCGTTCGAGCGTAACGGCCCCCGGTCGCGTTGCGGCCGGGTCCGGCGTCGCCTCCGCCGGGTCCGGAGACGTCTCCGCCGGGCTCTGGGTGCATCCCACGGGCGGGTCGCAGGGGAGACGCACCGAGAGCATCTCACGGGTCGCCGTGATGCTCGGGGGTCGCGAGAGGACTGATGAGCTCGCGTGCCCGGGGTGGGATTCGAACCCACACGCTCCCGGAGGAGCCGAGGGGTTTAAGCCCTCTGCGTCTGCCAGTTCCGCCACCCGGGCCGGGCCCGGACGCTACGGCCTACCGGGCGGGGACGTCGGGCTGGTCGCGCTCGAAGCCGTCGAGGTCGTCGTCGCCGCGGAACAGGTGGCGGTGCCCGTCGCTGAACCGCACGAAGGCCGAGCCCCGCAGGCAGGCGCCGTCGGGCGACGTGAGGGCGAGGTCGTGGCGACCGGGCGAGATGCGCTCGAACTGGTTGGTGCGGACCTGGGCCTCCCAGTCGGTCGGCGCCGGCGCCGTGCGACCCTCGCGCACCACGACGTAGACGTCGGCGTAGTCGAACTCGACCGGCAGACCGTCGACGTCGACGTGGTGCAGCAGGATCCGGTGCGTCTCCACGGCGGCCGACCGTAGGGGACCGCGGACAGCGACCATCGCGAACCCGTCAGGCGGCCAGGACCTCGTCGCGCTCCAGCGCGGCCCACAGCGCGGTGCGGCAGCGGATGGCGGGGCCACCCTGGAGCCCATTGGCGGCGACGATCCCGTCGACCAGATCGGCCAGGACGTTGATCCAGGGTCGGTCGTGGATCCGGACGGCGACGGTGGCGCCCCGGCGGTCGCGTCGCAGGGTCCGCACCGCACCCTTCGCCCGCGGGGGCGTCCGGAACATCGGGACCTCGAGCCCCTGCAGGCGCGTGGCCTCGGACACGGTGCGGACGGCGTGGCTGAACCGGATCGAGGTCGACATGACCCCATCATCCCCACCCCCTCTGACAAGAACCCCTCGGCCGCCCTGCCGCGAGTTCCTGTCAGAGGGGGTGGGGAGAGTGGACCCATGCCCGCCACGACCCCGTCGCCGTACACGCCCGCCCAGCAGCGGGTGATCGACCTGCTCGGCCGCCCGTCCGGCGATGCCGCCGGCTCGGTGCCGCCCGAGGTCGTGGCCGCGCTCGTCGCGGAGCTGGACGAGCGGCTCGCCGAGATCGTCGACCTCGTCCCGGCCGACGCCACCGTCCACGTCGGCAAGACGGCGCTCGGACAGTTCGACACGTGCGAGGCGCGCTGGCTGGCCGAGTCGACGCTTCCGTTCTCGTGGACCGTGCCGTCGGCCCGGGGCACCGTGGCCCACAAAGCGGTCGAGCTGGGTGCCAACTGGCGCGGCGAGTCCGATCCGGGTCGCCTGGTCGACGAGGCGCTCGTCCGCCTCACCGACGACGCCAGCAGCCTGGGCCGGTTCCTGCGAACGCTGTCCACGGTCGAACTCGCCGAGCTGCGGCAGGCCGCGGTGGGCTTCGTCACGGCGTTCGAGGAGTGCTTCCCGCCGCTCCGCTCGCGCTGGCGCCCCGTCGTCGACGGGAGGATGCGCCTCGAGCTCGCCGGCGGGCGGGTCGCGCTCGTCGGTCGGCCCGACCTCACCCTCGGCCGCGCGTCCGACGGGGGCAAGGTCGTCCTCGACCTGAAGACGGGCACCGCCCGCCGCCACCACGTCGACGACCTGCGGTTCTACGGCCTGATCGACGCGGGCAAGCTCGGGGTCGCGCCCCGCAAGCTGGCCACGCTCTACCTCGACAGCGGCCGGCCCGTGGTCGAGGACGTCACGGTCGGCGTCCTCGAGGCGGCCACCGAGCGCGTGGCCCGCAGCGTCACCGCCATGGTCCGGATCCGGGCGGGCGAACGACCCGCAGCCGTCCGGCCGGGCAGCGCGTGCCGGTGGTGCCCGGCGCTCCCGACGTGCGACGCGGGTGGCGCCCATCTCGCCGCCGAGGACGACGGCGACCACGTCGATCCGTTCCTGTGGCCCCGACGGGGAGCGTCAGTCGCGGACCCGGTCGGGGGTCTCGCCGGAAGTCTCGTCGGGGGTGTGGTCGAGACTGCGCAGCCGGCCGCTGGTCACGAACCGCAGGAACACCAGCAGGAACATGGCGCCCGAGACGATCGTCACGACGCGGACGCTGACGACGTCGGCGATGGCGCCCTGGACCAGCGACCCCAGCGGGTACGCGCTCGTGAGTCCCATGACGTAGAGGGCGAGGACCTTGCCGCGGCGCTCCTCCGCGACCTGGACCTGGATGGTCGTGTTGAGCGTGGACGACAGGGCGAGATAGCCCGCCCCGGCGACGAGCAGGAAGCCGACGGCGGCGACGTAACTGGGCGACGAGGCGAACAGGACGAGCGCCGTCCCGTAGACGCCGAGGGCACCACCGACGAGGCGCGACCGCGCGACGGCGCTCCCCCGGCCGGCGACGAAGGGCGTGGCGAGGACGCCGCCGACCCCGAGGGCGGCGCCGAGGAGGCCGTAGCGGAGTCCCTCGACGCCGAAGACATCGTCGGCGAAGACGGCCAGGAGCGGGAAGACGGGGTTGCCGAAGAAGCCGAGCGCGATCACGACGACGATGCAGGTGGCGATGCCGGGCATCGTGCGCACGTAGCCGATGGTCTCCCGGAGCTCGCCGAGCACGGTGGGTCGGGTCGTGGCGGCGCCCATCGCGGCCGCCGCCGGGCGTCGCGGGATCGAGACGAGGGCGACGAGCACGGCGACGTAGGAGACGGCGTTGAGGGCGAACGCCCAGGACGGCCCCAGTGACCCGAGCACCACGCCACCCAGGGCGGGACCCACCGCCCGGGCCGCGTTGAACTGCGCCGAGTTGAGCGTGACGGCGTTCAGCAGGAGCTCCCGCGGCACCAGTTCCGAGACGAAGGCCTGCCACGCGCCGATCGACGTGCCGGCGATCGCCCCGAAGACCGCCACCAGCAGCGTGATGCTCCACGGCTCGGCGGCCCCCGACGCCCAGAGCGCCCACAACCCCACCGACGCCACGCCGAGGGCCGACTGGGCCACGAGGAGCACGGTGCGGCGTGAGTAGCGGTCGGCGAGGGAGCCGCCGAGCGGGCTCATCACCACGGCGGGCAGGAACTGCAGGAAGGCGGCGAGGCCGACCCACGACGCCGATCCCGTGAGCTCGTAGAGCACGTAGGGCACCGACACGTTCTGCATCCACGTGCCGCTGTTGGAGACGACCGCGCCGATCCAGAACCGCCGGAAGGTGGGGACGCCGAGCGCCGCCAGCGGGCGCTGGGGCGCCCGGGTCGCTTCGGTCACCACGTCGCAGCACGCTAACGAAGGCGACCCGCGATGCCTCCCGTCCCGAGCCGCCACCCGCGCCCGGACCGGCCCGGTCGCGCCAGCTCCTTCCTCGGCGAGGGGACGACCCGAATACCATCGTCCCGATGGCCCGTCCGACGACCGAGATCCCCCGCACCGCCGGGCACCTCGTGCCCGTCCCGCCGCCGGCGTCGGAGCCCGAGCTCGAGGACCCCCGCACGTCCGACGTCGACGAGTGGGGCCGGTCGGAGCGGACCCGGGCGTTGGCCCGCCAGCTCTTCGCCCCGTTCTACGACCACTGGTTCCGGGTCGAGTGGGAGGGCTTCGACAAGATCCCCACCAGCGGGGGCGCGCTCATCGTCGCCAACCACGCCGCCGCGATCCCCAGCGACGCGCCGGTGATCATGCACGGCATCGAGCAGGAGCTCGACCGCCCCGTCTACGGCCTCGCCGACGAGCTCTTCAAGAAGACGCCGGTCGTCGGCACGCTGTGGTCCCGGGCCGGCGGTGTCCTCGCCCACCCCGACAACGCCTACCGCCTCCTGCGCGAGCAGCAGCAGCTCGTCCTCGTCTTCCCCGAGGGCTCGAAGGGCCCGGCCAAGCACTTCAGCGAGCGCTACCGCCTCCGCCGCTTCGGCCGGGGTGGGTTCGTGCAGATCGCCATGCGGGCCGGCGTCCCGATCATCCCGATCGCGGTCGTCGGCGCCGAGGAGTCGATGCCGACGCTGGCCAACCTCACCCCGCTCGCCAAGGCGGCCGGCCTGCCCTACGCACCGATCACGGCCAACATGGTCACGTTCGGCCCCCTGCTCGGGCCGCTCGGCGCGCTGCTGTACTTCCCGGCGAAGTTCAAGCTCCGCGTCCTCGACCCGGTGCGGTTCGACGTCCCGCCCGACCAGCCCCGCTACAGCCGGAGCCGGATCATGGACGAGTCCGAGGCGATCCGCCAGCAGATCCAGGAAGCGCTCTACGACATGCTCCGAGCCCGCCGCTCGGTCTGGTCGGGCTGAGCCGTGGGCAGCCGCGTCCTCGTCACCGGCCTCGGCACCTTCTGGGGTGCCCGCGTCGCCAAGGCCCTCGA
>JBHIXO010000178.1:0-8574 GCA_041984725.1 Acidimicrobiales bacterium
CCGGGCGTCGGGCGGGAGCCGGAGCAGGTCGGCGAGGTCGGAGGGATAGGTGTCGGTCGTGTCGGGCGGCGGGCCGATGCGGCTCAGCGCCCGCAGCCGACGGGCCCACGACCGGCGGTGGTTGCGGGCGAGGTTGAGGACGGCGGTGTGCAGGTAGCCGGCGAGGTTGTCGATCTCGCGCAGTGGGCCGGTGCGCAGCGCCCGGCTCAGGGCCTCCTGGACGAGGTCGTCGGGGTCGACCTCGGGCGGCGCGACGGCGGCGGCGAAGCGACGCAGTCGCGGGTAGAGCTCGGCGAAGCGACGTTCGTCGTCGGTCGCGTCGCCGCCCGTCCTCCCCGCTGCTCGACGCTGCAACCCGCACCTCCCCATCGGCCGGGCGGCGCGGTCGTGCCGCCCACCCTCATGGGGTACGACACCGCACCCGCCCGGATCGTGACACGGGGGCGTCGATGTCGCCGTCTCCCCACCCGCGATCGTGGTGCGTTTCGTGTCGCATGCGACACGAAACGCACCACGGAACGGGATCGGGGGTCAGCGCGGGAGGCCGAGCTGGCGGGCACAGGACGGCCAGGGGCCGTAGCCGCCGCGGCCGCGGGACTGCTCGTAGGCGCGGTAGCGCTCGGCGGCGTCGATCTCCTGCTCGCGGCTGGCGTGGTGGGCGTAGGCCGGCGCGTCGGCCGACTTGAACCGCTGCCACGAGCGGTGGTTCCACTGCAGGCCGCCGTAGTACCCGTTGCCGGTGTTGATGTGCCAGTTGCCGGAGCTCTCGCACTGGGCCAGACGGTCCCAGACGCCGTACTCGCGGGTGGCGGCCCGGGGCTCGGGTGCGACCCGCCGAGCCCAGAGCGGGGCGTGGTCGGCGCCGTAGACGACGACGTTGCCGTCGTCCTGGACGGCGGCGAACGCACCGTCGTTGCCGTAGGTGCTCGTGTGCCAGACGGGAACGCCGTCGGCGCCGTAGAGCACCAGGTTGCCGTCGGGCTGGAACACGAGCGTGCTGGTGTCGGTGTCCCAGGTCTCGGTGCTCCAGAGCGGGGCGTCGCCGTAGAGGACGACGTTGCCGTCCTCCTGGTGCACGAGGGTGTGGGACCCGTCGGGGCTCGAGACCGACTCGCCGACGTCGAGCGACCAGGTGCCGCCGGTGTCGGTGCCGGTGTTCGTGCCGGTGTCGGGCGTGTCGCCCGCCGCGGCGGCGGGCAGTGCGGCGATCGCGGCCAGGGTGAGCGCGGCGCCGAGCAGGGGCTTCTCCATGACGTCTCCTCGATGGACTCGGGGATGACCCGGCGGGGGAACTGCCGGATCGGACGTCAGATGGTGGAGGCTCCGTAACGAAATTGCAAACTCAGCGCAGCAGAAGTGACACATTCCACATGAGAATGAAACACTTCCGCGCGGCGGCGCGCCGGGCCGCGACCCGTGCGACCGGCCCCGGTGCGGCGGTCAGCGCAGCGTCACGGCGACCTTCCCGGCGACCTCGCCCGCGATCAGTCGGTCGAGTGCGGCGATCGTCTCCTCGAACGGGACCACGTGGTCGAGCAGCGGGCGGACCTCGCCCCGGTCGACGAGGTCGGCGAGGTCGTGCAGGACGCTCGCGTCCTCGGACGAGACGAGCATGGCGAGGCGCTGCGGGACGACGAGGGACCACAGCGCGGCCCGCAGCTGGCGGTCGAAGCCGCCCATCCACCGGCCGCCGGTCTCGCTGCCGACGATCACCAGGCGCCCCTCCCGGGTCAGTGCCCGGCGCAGGTCGCGGAGGCGACGGTGGCCACCGGTGTCGATGATGACGTCGTACCGCTCGTCGTCGGCGACGGCCAGGGGGTCGGTCCGGCGGTGGTCGACGACCCGGTCGAGGCCCAGCGACCGGACGGCCTCGAGCTTGGCGGTGCCGGCCGTCCCCGTGACGTGGCCGCCGAGGGCGCGGGCGATCTGGGCGGCGAAGCTGCCCACACCGCCCGAGGCCCCGAGCACCAGGACCCGCTCGCCGGCGCCGACCCCGGCGACGTCGCGGACGGCCTGGAGTGCCGACGCGGCCGAGATCGGCAGCGTCGCCGCCTCGACCATCGTCGTCGTGTTCGGCACCGGTGCGACCGTCGAGGCGTCGGCGACGACCCACTCGGCGAGGGCGCCGTCGGTCGCGCCGTACACGGGGTCGCCGACGGCGAACCCCGCGACGCCCGGCCCGACGGCATCGACCACGCCGGCGAAGGCGCGCCCCGGATTCGAGGCACCCGGTCGGCGGAAGCCGAACCCCATCAGCCGGACCAGGTGGGGGCGGCCGGCCATCAGGTGCCAGGTGCCGCGGTCGATGCTCGCGGCCTCGACCCGCACGAGGAGCTCCCCCGTTCCGGGCTCACGCCGAGCGACCTGGCCGTGCTCGAGGACGGCGGCGGGATCGGACCCGTAGCGGTGCTGGACGATCGCCCGACCGGTGTCGCGGGGCGCGGTGGTGGTCGGCGGCGCCGGGGTGATGGTCACGGGTGTCCTCCTCGTCGGGCCTCGGCGGCGAGACCCGTTCAGCACTCGATACTTACAGTGTAAGTGTCTACGCCTTACGGTGTAAGTTGTCAACCGATGACCCGCGAACCCCTCACCCGCGAGACGGTGATCGCCGCGGCCGTCGCCCTCGCCGACGAGCAGGGCCTGGCCAAGGTGTCGATGCGCCGGCTGGGCGAGGCGGTCGGTGTCGAGGCCATGTCGCTCTACAACCACGTGCGCAACAAGGACGACCTGCTCGACGGCATGGTCGACCGGGTCTTCGCCGAGCTCACGCTCCCCGCGCCGGGCGACGACTGGCGCGAGGCGATGCGCCGGCGGGGCGCGTCGCTGCGGGACGCCCTGCGCCGGCACCCCTGGGCCGTCGGGCTGATGGAGTCCCGCAGGGGTCCCGGCCCGGCGACCCTCCGCCACCACGACGCGGTGATCGGCTGCCTTCGGACGGCGGGGTTCGGCGTGGCGCTCGCCGCCCACGCGTTCTCCGCGCTCGACAGCTACCTCTACGGCTTCGCGCTCCAGGAGCGGACGCTGCCCTTCGAGACGCCGGAGGAGACGGCCGCGCTCGCCACCGAGATGCTCGCCGCCTTCCCCGTCGACGAGTACCCGCACCTCGCCGAGATGACCGCCGATCACGTCCTGCGCCCGGGCTACGACTTCGGCGACGAGTTCGCGTTCGGTCTCGACCTCGTGCTCGACGGTCTCGCGCAGCGCTTCGCCGCCGGCCGGGACTGAGGCGGTCGCGTCACGGCTGCGGTCGGCCGGCTCAACCGGCGGCGTCGACCTCGATGCCGAGCAGCGCGGCGAGCTCGGGTGCGGTGATCTCCCCGGGCGCCCGGCCCTCGACGGCGGCACGCCGCGCCAGCCGGGCGATCCCCGCGTTGATCGGCGCCGGGACACCGTGGCGCCGGGCGAGGAGCGCGATCTCGCCATTGAGGTAGTCGGTCTCGATGTCGCCCGTACCCCGGGCCATCGACTGCCACGAGGACCCGCCGAGGTGGTCGGGCTCGCCCGGCACCGCCTCGATCCGCAGGCCGCTGACTCGGCGCTCGTCGGCTTCGTCCTCGTCGCTCGTGACGGCCACGCCGGCGGCGGCCAGCACCGCCCGGCCCTCCTCCTGGGCGGGGTGCACGACCGTCCGCAGCGACCCGTTGTCACCGACCAGCGCCTGGACGGCGTTGCCGAGGTTGCTGATCAGCTTGCGGTACTTCCACGGCATGACGTCGTCGGGCAGCACGATGCGGAACCCGGCCGCGGTCCAGTCCCGCTCGATCGCGCCCAGCACGGCCGACTCGTCCCGGGACGGGGGCACGGCGGCGAGGTGGAACGTCCCCCGGACCGGGGTGCCGCGCAGGATGACCTCGCCCGGCTCGAGGTGCACCGCGGGCATCCAGATGCACGCGCCGATCACCCGCTCGAAGAACCGCAGCGCGAGCTCCTCGCTCACGACCCCGTTCAGTGCCGTGACCACGGGCAGCAGCTCGCCGGCCGTCCCGGCCACGACCCCGGCATCGTGGACGGGCGCATCGACCCAGGTCCGGAGCGCGGCCTCGGCCTGGTGGGTCTTCGTGGCGAGCACGAGCACGTCGTCGATGGTCAACGTGAGCTCGGCCGGGTCGGTCACGCAGCGGACGGGCGTCGTGAACCGCCGCTCCGGCAGCCGGACGGTGAGGCCACGCTCGTCGATCGCCGTGGCGTGGGCGCCCCGGGCGACCGCGACGACGTCGACGTCGGCATCGGCGAGCAGCCCCGCCACGCCGCCGCCGATCGCGCCGGCACCGATCACGACGTAGCGCGCACCTCGGGATTCGGGGGAGGAGGCCACGGGCCCAGGATGGCACCGGGCCCGCCCGCCCGCAGTCGCGTCGCCGCCCGGCGGAACGGTGGCAGGTCGGTCCCGGCGCCGTACCGTCGGGTCCGTGACGACGACCACCACGATCGAGCTCGGGCACCGATTCGCCGACGAGGTCCCCGGCTTGTCGGTCGACTGGCAGCCCGTCGCGGCCCCCGAGGTGGCCCGGGTCGTCGTGAACGAGGTGCTCGCCGACGAGCTCGGCATCGACCCGGAGTGGTTGCGGTCCGACGAGGGCCTCGCCGTGCTGGCCGGCAACGCCGTGCCCCCCGGGGCCCGCCCCGTCGCCATGGCCTACGCCGGGCACCAGTTCGGCAACTACAACCCGCAGCTCGGCGACGGTCGGGCGCTGCTCCTCGGCGAGTGGACCACGCCCGACGGCGGGCTCGTCGACGTGCATCTCAAGGGGAGCGGTCGCACCCCCTTCGCCCGGGGTGGCGACGGTCGCGCCACGCTCGGCCCGATGCTGCGCGAGCTCGTCGTCAGCGAGGCGATGCACGCCCTCGGGATCCCGACCACGCGCTCGCTCGCCGTGGTCACGACCGGCGAGCGCGTCGCCCGCCAGCGGGTCGAGCCGGGCGCCGTCCTCACCCGGACCGCGGCCAGCCACCTCCGGGTCGGCACGTTCCAGTTCGCCCGGTTCCAGGACGACCCCGAGGTGCTGTCACGCCTCCTCGACCACGCGATCGCCCGCCACCACCCCGATGCCGCCGCGGCCGAACGCCCGGCGCTCGCCTTCCTCGACCACGTCGTCGCGGCGCAGGCCGAACTCGTCGCGCGGTGGATGGCGGTGGGCTTCGTCCACGGCGTGCTCAACACCGACAACACCGCCGTGTCGGGGGAGGGGATCGACTACGGGCCCTGCGCGTTCATGGACCACTTCGCCGTCGACGCGGTCTACAGCTCGATCGACCACGGCGGTCGCTACGCCTACGGCAACCAACCCGCCGTCCTGCAGTGGAACCTGGCCCGTCTCGCCGAGGCGCTGCTCGTGCTGGTCGATCCCGACCGCGACACCGCCGTCGCGCTCGCCACCGAGTCGCTCGAGGCGTTCACGATCCACCACCAGGCCGCGTTCGGTTCGGTCATGGGCGCCAAGCTCGGGCTCGATCCGACCCGCCCCGTCGCCGCCTCGCTGCTCGACGGCCTCATCGCCCTCGAGGCCGCCGCGTCCCCGGATCACACGTCGGTGTTCCGGGCGCTGGCCACGTCGTTGCGCGGCGACGACGGACCGTTGCGCGCGCTGTTCCCCGACCACGGCGACGATCTCGATGAGTGGGTGCGGACCTGGCACGGTGCGCTGGGCGACGCCGAGCCGGTGGCGGTCGCCGACGCCATGGACCGGGCGAACCCGACGTACATCCCCCGGAACCACCTGGTCGAGGAGGCACTCGACGCCGCCGCCGTCGACGGCGACCTCGGACCGCTCGACCGGCTCCTCGACCACGTCACCCACCCGTTCGAGGTCCGGCCGGGGTCCGAGCGGTACGCGGCGCCGGCGCCTCCGGGGTTCGACGACGGATTCCAGACGTTCTGCGGCACCTGAGGTCTCCGCCGGCCGGGCTGTTCCGCTCGTCCTGCCAGAAGCGGAGGGGTCAGGTGGCCTGGGGGTTGGGGATCGGTGGCTCGGGGTGACCGGGTGACGGCGACGGTGCCGGGTTCGGGTCGGGTTCGGTGCCCGGGTCGGGGACCGGCGGCCGGGGATCGGGGGGTTGGGGCCCGGGTCCCGGCATCGGGTCGGGTGTGGGGACCGGCGGGCGATCGGGGTCCGGGACCGGCGGGGTGTCGGGCTGGGGTCGATCCGGGCCGGGGACGCCGGGATCGGGGACGGTGGGGTCGGGCGAGCTCACGGGCGATCTCCTCGCAGCGGGGAACGCGGCGGTACCCGCGACCCTCGTGCGCGAAACCCGCGGCGCCGCCCTCGACTCGACGTCAGGCGGTGGCGAGCACCACCACATCCGGGGCGCTGGCGTCGGCGCCCGACGTGGTCACGCCGCCGCCCACCCGACGGAGGTGACGTTCGACCTGGAGCAGCGCATTCGCCGCCCCGGCCGGGAGCGGGCCCGAGCCGGTGAGGTCGACGTGGAGGTGGAGCGCGCCACGGAGGACGAGGTCGGTGAGGACGTCGACGAGGCGATGACGGTCGTCGGAGGTGACCGGGCCTACCACGGCGACGGCGACGTGGTCGAGCGCGGTCCACGTCGCGTGGACCCGGGCGCCGCCGGGGAGGATGCGGGGGGCGAGGTCGACCGGGGCGGTCTCGATCAGGGTGAGCACGACCATGAGACGTCGCGGACGCCGACGTGGTTCCCCGCCGTTCCGGTCGACGTGTGGACCGATCCCGCATCTTCGACACCGGTTCGTCCAGACGTCCCCCACCGTCGACGACGCATGGACGGAGGAGGCCGGATCGGACCCGATCCGTCCAGACGTCGTGACGTGGTGGGCGGCGCTGCTCAGCCGTCTGTGTCGTCGTGGTGGAGGTGGGCGCGGTGCCCGTCGCGGTCGAAGACCATGAGGACCTCGGCCGGGCCGTCGTGGGCGTCGATGGCGTGGGGCGTCATCGTGGAGAACTCGGCGGCCTCGCCGGCCTCGACCATGATCACGCGATCGCCCAACTGGAGTCGGATCCGGCCCTCGAGTACGTAGAACCAGTCGTGGCCCGGATGCACACGCGGTTCGGACGGGCGGTCGGGAGGCTCGCGCCGCTGCTTGATCGCGATCGTCGACCCGGTCGAGCGACTGAGCGGCCAGGTGGTCGTGCCCGGCCGCTCGGTCGGCGCCGGACGGATGACGACGTCGCCGTCGTTGTCGGTGGCCAGCAGGGTGTCGAGATCGACCTGCAGGGCCCGGGCCAGGGGGACGAGGACGTCGAGGCTGATCGTGCGCTTGCCCGTCTCGATGCGGCTGAGCGTCGACGCACTGAGCCCGGCGCGCTCGGCGAGCACGTCGAGGGACCAGCCGGCGGCGACGCGGAGGCTCCGGATGCGCGAGCGGACGACCAGCTCGACGTCGGTCGGTGAGGAAGCGGGCATCGCATCAGGATCGCCGCGTCTTGCGAATCCCGCAAGAGGAGGTGCGCGTCCTGCACGACGGGCATACGGTTGTCGACATGAACGAGAACGGTTCCCACACGACCCCGACCTCGATCGCCGAGTACGACGTGGCCGTGGTCGGCGGCGGGGGTGCCGGCCTCGCCGCCGCCCTCCAGCTCGCCCGGTCGCGCCGGTCGGTCGTGGTGATCGACGGCGGCGAGCCCCGCAACGCACCGGCGGCCCACATGCACGGCTACCTCGGCCACGACGGCCTGCCGCCGGGCGACCTGCTCGAGATCGGCCGCGACGAGATCGCCCGCTACGGCGCGGCGTTCGTCCGATCGCAGGTCACCGACGCCGACCGCGCCGACGACGGTCGCTTCACCCTCGACCTCGCGGACGGCACGTCCGTCCTCGCCCGCCGCGTCGTCCTGGCCACCGGGCTGGTCGACGAGCTCCCCGACATCCCGGGCGTGGCGGAGCAGTGGGGCCGCGGGGTCATCCACTGCCCGTACTGCCACGGCTGGGAGGTCCGCGATCAGCGCATCGTCGTGCTCGCCACCGGACCCAACGCCACCCACCAGGCCCAGCTCTTCCGCCAGCTGTCCCCGTCGGTCACCGTGGTGGTGCACGACGGCGAGGGCCCCGACCACGCCGACCGCCACGCGCTCGGCGCCCGGGGCGTGCGGTTCGTCGAGGGGCCCGTCGCCCGCGTCGTCAGCGAGGGCGGCCGCCTCACGGGTGTCGAGCTGGCCGGCGGGACCACGATCCCCGCCGACGCCGTCGTGGTCGCGCCGCGCTTCCGCGCCCGCACCGAGCTGGCAGCGCAGTTGGGGCTCCGTGCGGTCGAGGCGCCGAGGGGGATGGGCGAGATGCTCGCCACCGACGCGCGGGGCGAGACCGACGTGCCGGGCGTGTACGCCGCCGGCAACGTCGCGGACGTCTCCGCCCAGGTGCTCCAGGCGGCTGCGGCCGGCGCCCGGGTCGGCGCCATGGTCAACGCCGACCTCGCCGAGGACGACACGGCCCGCGCCGCGGCGATCGCCGGGGACCGCGCCGAGCACTGGGACGCGCGCTACGGCGGCTCGGCCCGACTCTTCAGCGGGAACGTCAACGGCGCCCTCGTCGACGAGGTCGCCGACGCCGAGCCGGGGACGGTGCTCGACATCGGCTGCGGCGAGGGGGCCGACGCCGTGT
>JBHIXO010000179.1:0-8487 GCA_041984725.1 Acidimicrobiales bacterium
GCGGGCACCGGTGGCGATGGCCTGGGCGATCGGGTGCTCACTGGCGTCCTCGAGCGAGGCGGCGATGCGCAGCAGTTCGTCGGCGTCGGTGCCGGAAGCGGGGATGACGTCGACGAGGGTCATGCGACCGGTGGTGACGGTGCCGGTCTTGTCGAGCACGATCGTGTCGACCTTCCGCGTCGACTCGAGCACCTCGGGCCCCTTGATCAGGATCCCGAGCTGGGCGCCGCGACCGGTGCCGACCATGAGTGCGGTCGGGGTGGCGAGACCCAGTGCGCACGGGCAGGCGATGATCAGGACGGCGACGCCGGCCGTGAAGGCGACCGTCGCGCTGTCGGTCGCCGCGGCCGCGAGCCAGAAGCCGAGGGTGGCGAAGGCCAGGGCGATGACGACGGGGACGAAGACGGCCGAGACCCGGTCGGCGAGGCGTTGCACGGCGGCCTTGCCGGTCTGGGCGTCCTCGACGAGGCGGGCGATCTGGGCGAGGGCGGTGTCGGCGCCGATCCGGGTTGCTTTGACGACGAGGCGTCCGCCGGCGTTGACGGTGGCGCCGGTGACCGTGTCGCCGGGACCGACCTCGACGGGCATCGACTCGCCGGTGAGCAGCGACGTGTCGATGGCCGAGGTGCCCTCGACGACGGTGCCGTCGGTGGCGATCTTCTCGCCGGGCCGGACGACGAACTGGTCGCCGACGGCGAGGTCGTCGACGGGGATGCGGACCTCACGGCCGTCACGGACGACGGCGACGTCCTTGGCGCCGAGCTCGAGCAGGGCGCGGAGGGCAGCGCCGGAGCGGCGCTTGGCGCGGGCCTCGAAGTAGCGGCCGGCGAGGATGAACACGGTGACGCCGGCGGCGACCTCGAGGTACACCTGCGAGCCTCCGGCGCCGCGCTCGGCGGTCCAGGAGAAGCCGTGGGTCATGCCGATCTCGCCGGCGGTGCCCAGGAACAGCGCGTAGAGCGACCACCCGAAGGCGGCGGCGACGCCGACGGAGATCAACGTGTCCATGGTGGCGGCGGCGTGCTTGGCGTTGACCCAGGCGGCGCGGTGGAAGGGCCAGGCCCCCCACGTGACCACCGGTGCGGCGAGCGTGAGCGACAACCACTGCCAGGCGTCGAACTGGAGTGCCGGGATCATGGCCAGGACGATGACCGGCCCGGCCAGTGCCGCCGACAACAGGAGTCGGGTCCGCAGCGCGTCGGTCTCGTCGACCGGCGCCGCCCCGTCGCCGCTCGGCCCGTCCGCGCCCGGCGCCGGCGCGGGGACCCGGGCGGTGTAGCCGGCCGATTCGACGGCGGCGACGAGGTCGTCGACCGAGACGTCGTCGGGCGCCTCGACCCGGGCCTGCTCGGTCGCGTAGTTGACCGTGGCGGTGACGCCGTCGAGCTTGTTCAGCTTCTTCTCGACGCGCATGGCGCACGAGGCGCAGGTCATCCCACCGATCGTGAGCGTGACCGGCGTGGCGTCGACCGGCGTCGTGGAGGTGGTCGTGGTGCTCATCGCGAGCCCCCGTGACCGTGACCGTCGTGGCCGCCGCCGAACGGCGAGGCCGGGTGCGGGGCGTCCTCGCCGCCGACGTCGATCGGCCCGACGGCCGCACCGAGTGCGGCGCCGCCGCCGAGTGCGATCGCCAGGACGAGCGCGAACGCGGCGAGCTTGGACCGGACGCCGGTGGGGACGTTCACGGTGCGACCTCGTAGCCGGCCTCGTCGACGGCGGCGGCGAACGCATCGGCGCCGATCTCGCCGGCGGATCGGACGGTGACGAGGCCCGAGGCGAGGTCGACATCGACGTCGGTGACGCCGTCGATCGCGGTGACCTCGTCGCGTACGGCGCGTACGCAGTGCTCGCAGGTCATCCCGACGACGGTGAAGGCGGTGGTCGTGGTCATGCCCTACATATACCCCCTATGGGTATATGACGCAACCCCCGAGATCGCGTCGCCTCTGCTAGTCATCGGAGCGTGGGTCGGGACGTCGGTCGGTATCGCGCTGCCGAGCAGCGGTTGTGGCACCACGTGGGAGCCGCCCCCACGGACCGCACCGTCGGGCTGGGGACCGGGGGTCGGGTCCGGGTGCAGGAGCTCGGCGACGGCCAGCCCTTCGTGTTGCTGCACGGCGCGTCGGTCGCCGGCGCGAGCTGGGCGACGCTCGCCGCCGCCCTCGCCGACCGGGGCGGGGTCCGGTGCATCCTCGTCGACCGGCCCGGGTGCGGAGCGTCCGACCCGATCGTCGGCGGGCCGCTCCGCGACCTCGATGCCGTGTGCGACCACGCCGACCGCTTCCTGGGAGACCTGCTCGACGCGCTCGGGCTCGACGTCGCCGCCGTGGGCGCGACCTCGTATGGAGGCTTCTTCGCGCTCCGGGGAGCAGCGGCGGCCCCCGAACGTGTCTCGCGGCTCGTCGAGTACAGCTGGCTCGTCGGCGCGCCGAGCGAGGGCGCCCCGCTGAGCGCGCGGATGGGCGCCGTCCCGGGGATGCGGGCGGCCATGGCGAGCCTGCCGATGAGCCGCTGGATGGTGAAGCGCGCCCTGCGCCAGTTCGGTCTCGGCCGAGCGATCGACTCCGGCGCCATGGACGACGTCATGCTCGACTGGGCGCACGCGCTCCTCCGCCACACCCGCACCCTGGGCAACGACATCCGCTCCTCGCCCGACGTGTTCACCCCGATCCGGGGGCAGAACCGTCGCCTCCACTTCGACGACGCGCTGCTCGCCCGGCTGACCATGCCGGCCCTGTTCCTGTGGGGCGAGGACGACCCCAACGGTGGGGCGGCCGTGGCGCAGCGTTTCGTGCCCCGGCTCCCCGATGCCCGGCTCGTGGTGGTCGAGCGCGCCGAACACGCGCCCTGGCTCGACGATCTCGACACCTGCGTCGAGGAGACGCTGCGCTTCCTCCGCGCCGACCCCGGCTGACGGATCGCCGTCAGCGGCTCTGGGCGGCCATCGACTCCTGCAGCCGGAGGAGCGCACGCCGGTGGAGCCCCTCGCCGGTCTGCTCGGCGAACGCGAGCGCCTCGTCGAGGGTCGCCTGCGCCTCGGCGTGGAGACCGGCGTCCCGCTCGGCCCGAGCGAGGAGGAGGAGGTGCACGGTCGAACTCGACCGAGCCCCGGACTTCGCGGCGGCGTCGATGGCGGTCCGCATGCGCTCCAGGGCGCCCGGGCGACCGCGCACCGAGTCGACCCAGCCGAGCACGGCATCGGCCTGGGGTCGGATCTGCGCGAACGCGTGCTCGTCGGCCAGCGCGAACGCGACCTCGGCGGCGCGCTCGGCGTCGTCGACCTCCTCGTGGCTCGCGTGGTACTTGGCCAGTTCGATGGCGTGCCAGCTCCGGGAGAACGGCGTGGTCGCCTCGGCCACGGCCGCGGCGTGGGCCAGGTGCGCGGCGGCGTCGTCGGGCCGGCCCTGGGCGCGGGCCAGGACGCCGAGGAACACCAACGCGGTCACGCCCGGATCGTGGCCGGCGTCCTGCCACCGGCTCGGGTCGTAGGCGTCGAGGGCGATCTCGAGGTGCGTGATGGCGCGGGCCGCGTCGCCCTCCATCGCGAAGCCGGCTCCGTGCCAGGTGTGGGCCAGCATGCGGAGCTTGGGACGGCCGGACGCATCGGCGAGATCCACCATCTGTTGGCCGATCGTCCGACTGCGGGCGTGGTCGGGGAGCGAGACCCAGTGCGAGAAGAGCAGCTGGATCGTGGCGTAGCGCTGGCCGAGGTCGTCGATCGCGGACGCCAGGACGGTGGCGCGCTCGTGGATGTCGACCATGCGTTGATCGCCCCCGCCGTGGAGCCGGTACACGACCTGGCTGAGCGCCAGGAGGATCTCGAGTTCGCGCCGGTCGCGGTCGGGCCCCTCGTCGGTGCGCAGGAGCGCGTCGAGCGCGCGCTCGTGGTGCTCGATCGCCGCGGCCAGCGCGTGACGCTCGGTCGCGCGCGCCGCGGCTCGCTGCCACTCGCCCGTGGCACCGGCGTGGTCGCCCGCCCCGACCAGGTGGCGCGCGAGCTCCTCGGGGTGGCGGGCCGCCCGCTCGGGCAGCGCTGCGCGGAGCGCGCCGGCGACCCGGGCGTGCGCGTCGCGCCGGCGGTCGCGGAGCAGCGACTCGTACGCGGCGTCCCGCAACAGGACGTGGTGGAACGCGACCGTGTGGCCGTCGGTGTCGAGGACGCCCGCCGAGCGCAGGTGGTCCAGCGCGGCGTCGAGGTCGAACCCGTCGTCGTCGACGACGGCGCGCAGCAGGTCGGTGTCGACGTCACGTCCGATGACGCTGCAGAGCCGGACGAGGTCCACGAGCCCGCCGACACGTTCCAACCGCACCTGGAGCAGCCCGCTCAGGGTCGTCGGGATGGCGTCGAGGCTGCTCGTCTCGGACGCGGCGACCAGCTCCTCGGCGAACAGTGGGACACCCTCGGAGCGCGCGATGACCGTCTCGAGGTCGACGTCGGAGATCGCCGTGGCCGCACCGCTCACCAGCTCCGTGAGTTCGTCGCGCGACAGCGGTCGCAGGGCCAGCCGCACCACGTGGCCGCCGGCGACCCGGTCGAGGGTCGCGTCGGGCCGGGTCACCAGCAGGACGAGGACGGGGGCGCCGTGCTCTTCGGCCGCGACCTCCTCGACCGCCGCCAGCGTCGACGGGTCGAGCCAGTGGACGTCCTCGACGACCACGACGCGCAGCCCCGGGCTCGGCGCTGCCAGGAGCCAGTCCCGGAACGCCCGCACGGTCCGGTCGTGCCAGGCCTCGGGGTCGGCGGAGGAGTCGGCCTCCAGTTGGGCGACCAGCTCGGGGGGACGGGATGACGGCGGCAGCGAGCGGAGGTGCGCGTCGACGGGGTGCCACGGCGTGCCGCGGTGGTCGGGGGTCCCCAGCAGCACCGTCCGCGCCGCGTCCGGGAGAGGCTCGACGGCGAGCGCCTCGGCGACGAGCCGGGACTTGCCGATGCCGGCGTCGCCCGAGATCACGGCGACGGTGGACCGCCCGTCCGCCGCCCGTCGGGCCACGCCGGCGAGGGCTTCGAGCTCGGTCCGCCGACCGGCGAGGGGCAGGTGCCGGCGAGCCTGGATGCGGTCGGTGACCGGCGTCGAACGGATGACCCGGTGGACCTCGATCGGGCGGGGGACCCCCTTGAGCCACCGCGCCCCCAGGCGGTCGAGCTCGACCCAGCCGGCCACGGCGGCGGCGGTGTCGCCGCTGACGACGATCTCGCCCGGGCCGGCCTCGCCCTCGAGCCGGCTGGCCAGGTTCGGTGTCTCGCCCACGACGTCGACGGCCAACTCGCTGGCGCCCCGTCCCATGCTGGCGACGAGGCTGAGCCCGGTGTGGATGCCGGCGCGGGCCCGGATCGGCGGGCAGCCCGGTGGAGGCGTCAGCGCGGCGACGGCGTCCATCACGTCGAGGGCGGCCCGCACCGCTCGGACCGGCGCGTCCTCGTGGGCGATCGGCGCCCCGAAGAGGGCGAGCACACCGTCGCCGACGATGTTGGTGACGGTGCCGCCCCGCCGGCTGACACCGTCGTCGCACACGGCGTGGAAGCCGCGCACCACGTCGCGGAGCTCCTCGAGGTCGAGTCGGGTCGAGAGCTCCGTCGATCCCACCAGGTCGAAGAACGCGACCGTGACGACGACGCGTTCGCCGTCGGGGTCGAGCCTCCGTTGGCTCACGGAGCGCTCGTCTGACTCTGCGGAGGATGGAGGTACATCGTGGGCTGCCGTCCGCGGGGCGGTGCGGCGGAGGGTACACCGGGTCGCCCGGTCGGACCGGCGAACGCCTCCATCAACGATCCCGGAGCGTGGTGTGGGGCGCACGACGTGTGGTCAAGGTGCTGTGACGAGTGCCACTTCACCAGGCGGTGAGGGAGTCGATCCGGAGAAATGCGCCGATTCCACACGCTCCGTAGTCAGAACAGGACGCTTTGCGTCACCACGACCCCTTTCGGGCACGTTCGGTGACCGTTACGGTCGCAGGTGCGGTGCAACGGGCATCGCCGGAGGAGGCGGAGACGTGCGGAAGATCTGGCGGACGTGGGCGACGAGCGTGCTCGTCGTACTCAGCGTCGTGGCGACGACCCTGGCGTGGAGTGCCGCGCCGGCCTCGGCGGCGCCGAAGATCCCCCCGGCCTTCGAGCGGGCCATCAGCGGACGCGGCTACCCGGGTGTCTACGCCTGGGGCATGACCTACAACCCGGTCAGCGACGAGATCCTCGTCGGCGACTACTTCAACTACTGGATCCGGCGCTACGACCGGGACGGCACGCTGCTCGGTTCCTTCTACCGGCCGCCGTCCGAGCGCAAGGGCCAGCCCTACTCGCTCGCCGTCGACCCCCGCGACGGCGACATCTACGTGCCCGAGATCTCCGACGGCACCGATCCCGGCACGATCGCCAAGTACGACAAGTTCGGCAACTTCATGTTCGCGTTCGACACCGGCGCGAGCTACAACGCGTGGATCACGGTCGATGCGAACGGCTACCTCTACGTCGCCGACTCGCACTACTGGCACAACAGCTCGAACCCCCCAAAGATCCGGAAGTACTCGGTGAGCGATTCGGGGCGGAGCGCGTCCCATGTCAACTCGTTCGGCACCTACGGCTCGTCCGCCGGGCGCATCGGCAACGTGCACGGCCTCGCAGTCGACTCGGCCGGCAACATCTACGGCGCCGACCAGCAGAACCGCCGGGTCACGGTCTGGACGAACAGTGGCAGCTACGTCCGCGACTTCGGGTCCGAGGGTGAGGGCGTCGGCCAGTTCCGCGGCGATCTCCGCGGTGTCGCGCTCTCGCCGAGCGGCTCGCACATCTACGTGGTCGACGCCGAGGCGGGCCAGGTCGAGCAGTTCACGACCGGCGGCACGGCGGTGCGGAACTTCGGGTCCACCGGCAACGGCTCCGGGCAGTTCGCCGACGGTGGCCGCGACATCGCCGTCACGCCCGACGGCCACGTGTGGGTGGCCGACTACGGCAACTTCTCGTTCCTCGAGTTCACCGCGACCGGCGTGCCCATCACCCGGCACCCCGACCCGCGCCAGGCGCCCCAGGCCGAGGGCCTCTCCCAGGTCCGCGGCGTCGCCGTGGCGTCCGACGGCTCGGTCTGGGCGGCCGACACGTGGAACCACCGGTTCACGCACTTCGCCGCCGACGGGTCGCTCCTCGCCACCTACGGCCGCCGCAACTCGAAGGCGCCCTACGGCATGAACTACCCGCGCGGTATCGGGGTCGACCCCGCGACCGGCAACATCTGGGTCGCCAACACGCGCGAGCACAACATCCGGGTCTACGGACCCGACGTCTCCCACCTCTTCACGATCGGCGGACCCGACTCGAGCGACACCGGCAACTTCCGGTGGCCGCACGACTTCGAGTTCTACGGCGGTCAGGTCGTGGTCGGCGACTACGTGTCGGGCAAGGTCAAGTTCCTCGATCCGGCCACCGGCGCCGAGCTGCGCCACATCAGCCGCAGCCACCACGGCGTCGCCGTCGACCCGGCCACCGGCCGGATCTTCGTGGTCGACGACGGCAACGACCGGGTCTACGCCTACAACTGGAACCTCGACTACCTCGGCAGCTTCGGCAGCCGGGGGTCCGGCTACGGCCAGATGCGGTCGCCGTGGGACGCCGTCGTCGCCGACGGCCGGCTCTACGTCACCGACCCGGCCGGCAGCAAGGTCATCGTCTGGGACACGAACGGCAACCTGCTCGGCGAGTTCGGCAGCCAGGGCGACGGCCCCGGCGAGTTCTCGGGGCTCGCCGGCATCGCCGCCGACCCGGCGACCGACAAGCTCTACGTCGCCGACTCGAACAACTCCCGCATCCAGGTCTTCGACTACGAGGGCACGGTCGTCGACGACGGGACCGCCCCGAGCGGGACGATCTCGCTGCCGGTCCGTGACAGCGCCGTCGAGCGGTCGGTGGTGTTCGAGGGCACCGCCCAGGACCCGTCCGGCGTCGCCGTCGTCGAGATCGCGATCAAGAACCTCGACACCGGCCGCTGGTGGGACGGCAACCGGATGGTCTGGGAGGACGGCGCCCGCTACACCAACGTCGCCGTCGCCGGTCCGCGCACCGACGTCACCTGGCGCTACGTCTTCCACGGCGCGGTGCCCGACGGCTCGTACTCGGCGAACATCAAGGTCACCGACGTCGCCGGCAACCGCAACAGCGGGGTCGCCGACACCACCAGGTTCACCACGCCCGACGGCCCGGTCGACGCGGCCGACCCCGAGGTGACGTTGATCTGGCCGCAGCCACTCGACACCACGGATCAGAACCCGATCGCCATCACCGGCGAGGCCACGGACGACCTCGCCGTCGACCGGGTCGAACTGGCGATCAAGGACCGGGTCAGCGGCAACTGGTGGGACGAGGCGACCGGGACGTGGGGTGGCTACGTCCTGAACCCGATCACGGTCGACACGCCCGGCGAGCCGTCGTCGACGTGGACCTACCTCTTCGACCACCTCGCCTCGGGCGGTTCGGGCGACTACTGGATGACCGTCCGCGCC
>JBHIXO010000180.1:0-8455 GCA_041984725.1 Acidimicrobiales bacterium
CCGCCCGCGCCGCCCGGCGGGACCCCGCGGGCGTGCACGTCGTCGCCCCCGGTGCCTCGGCGGCGTTCCTGGCCCCGCTGCCCCTGGCGGCGCTCGACCACCCCGACCTCGTCGACGTGCTCGACCGACTCGGCCTGGCGACCCTCGGCGACCTCGCCGCCCTGCCCGTGGCCGACGTGGTGGGCCGCTTCGGGGCCGAGGGTCTCGCCGCCCACCGCCTCGCCGCCGGGCTCGACGCCACGCCCCCCGACACCCGGCCGCCGCCGCCCGATCTCGTCGTCTCGGCCGAGCTCGACCCGCCGGCCGAGCAGGTCGCCCCGGCCGCCTTCGTCGCCCGCGGCCTGGCCGACGAGCTCCACCGCCGTCTCGACGCCCGCGGTTCGGTGTGCACCCGCATCGTGATCCTCGCCGAGACCGAGCACGGCGAACGCTCCGAGCGGGTGTGGCGCACCGCGAACGCGGGTGCGGCCGGGTCGCTCACCGCCGGCGCCATCGCCGACCGGGTCCGCTGGCAGCTCGACGGGTGGCTCCACGCCAACGTCCGCCAGCGGCCCACGGCCGGCATCGTCCACCTCTGCCTGCAGCCCGACGAGGTCGTCGCCGCCTCGGGACGCCAGCTCGGCTTCGTCGGCGACGGCTTCGAGGGTCGCGACACGGGGGCGGCCGACCGGGCCGTTCGGGCCATCGCCCGCGTCCAGGGTCTCCTCGGCGCCGACGCCGTCCGGGTCCCCGAGTTCGCCGGCGGCCGCGAACCGGCCGAGCAGCTGCGCCTGGTCCCGGCCGCCGCTGTCGACCTGTCGGCCGACCGTCCCGCGGTGCGGTCCGACTGGGTCGCCGCGCCCTGGCCCGGCCGGTTGCCCGACCCGTCGCCGGCCTCGCTGCACGCCGTCCCCGTGCCGGTCGACGTGGTCGACGCCCGCGGCCGGCCCGTCGCGGTCGACGGCCGCTGCCAGCCCACGGCACCGCCGGTCGCGCTGCGGTTCCCGACGGCCCGTCACGATCCGGCCCGCCACGATCCGGCCGGCACGGCCATCACGTCGTGGGCCGGGCCCTGGCCGGTCGACGAACGCTGGTGGGACCCCGAGCGCCACTCCCGCCGGGCCCGGTTCCAGGTCGTCACCGCCGACGGCGTCGCGCGCCTGGTCGTGCTCGAGGGTGGCCGGTGGGGGGTTGCGGCGACCTACGACTGATGGTTGCATGCGCCCGTGGGCGGCGACGGGGAGATCGACGATCGGCTCGGGACGGGCGACCCGTCCTACGACGTGCAGCTCTACGGGCTGTCGGCGGCGGTCTACGCCGAGCGCGACGGCCAGATCCTGCTGCTGAAGCGGGCCGGCGGAGCGATGTCGGGGCAGTGGTTCCTGCCCGGCGGAGCGGTCGAGCGCGACGAGCTGCCCGAGGTGGCGGCGCGGCGCGAGCTGGTCGAGGAGTGCGGGCTCGACGTCGTCGGCGACCTCGAGCTCGTCGGCGCCTACCCGTTGTGGGTCTACGGCGGCGACTGCCTCCAGCTCAGCTACCGGGGCACGCTCGCCGACGGCGACCCGGTCGTGAGCCACGAGCACGACGGTGTCCGCTTCGTCGACCCGGTCGACATGCGGGCCGGGCTCACCGACGAGATGATCGACGCGCTGGCCGCCGGCAACGCCCGGATCGGCGACCTCGTCCGCCACATCCGCACCGACCTCGACCGCTACCTCCGGCGGATCGGCCGGACGCCGACGGTCAGCTGACCGGCGCGATCAGGTCGGGGTCGAGCAACACGTCGCCGCAGACCTCGCGGGCGATCTCGAGGAAGCGGTCGGCCGCCGGCGGCAGCGAGCGGCCGGCCCGCCGGGTGAGCTGGATGGTGCGCGGCTGCAGCGGCGGGTCGAGCGGGAGCACGTCGATGCCGGGGTCGTCGGCGTCGATGGCGAGCGACGGCATGACGGCCCGACCCATGCCCGAGCGCACCATGCCCTGCACGGCGCCGTTGTCGACCGACCGGAACACGTAGTCCGGGCGCACGCCGTACTCGGCGAGGCGCTGGTCGATCAGCAGCTGGCACACGTTGCCGCCCGGCTGGCCGATCATCGGTTGGTCGACGAGGTCGTCGGGGGTCGCCACGGGTCCCGGGAGGTCGCCCGTGCGGGCGATCACCACGAAGGGGTCGCGGCCGAGCAGGTCGGACGTCCAGCGAGGGTCGGGGGCGGCGTCGACGGTGAAGGCCAGGTCGAGCTCGTCGGACGCGATGCGGTCGAGCAGCACCTGCTGGTCGTCGGTCTCGAACAGGGAGATGTCGACGTCGGGCAGGTCGTGGCGCATCCGGCCGATGACGCCGGGGAGGATCTCGGCCGACACCGACTGGAAGGTGCCGATGACGAGGCGGCCGGTGATGCCGCGGCGCAACCGGTCGAGCTCGTCGGCCAGCGTGTCGACCCGGCCGAGCACGTGGCGGGCGTGGTCGAGCAGCAGGGCGCCGGCCGGGGTGAGCTCGGCGGGACGGGGGCCGCGGGGCCGGTCGAGCACGGGGAGCCCGACGGCCTTCTCGAGCGCGGCGATCTGCTGGCTGACCGCCGACTGCGTGAACCCGAGCGCCGTGGCCGCCCGGGCGAAGGAGCCCTCGTCGACGACCGCGGCGAGCGCGGCGAGGTGGCGGAGCTCCAGGTCACGGAGGGAGGCCATGGATCATTAGTATCACTGATGATTGAGAGAAGCAATAATCGCTGGTGCTCATGACTCGGTTTCCGTACGTTCGGGACATGACCCACTCCGAAGCGATGCAGCTCGCCGAGGCCGTCGTGGCCGACGGCTTCGCTCGGCACCGGGCTTCCCTCGGTGCCCTCTACGCCGGCGCCCGCCGCCGCGGCGTCTCCGAGACCGTGGTGGCCGTGGCCGCCGACCCGACGGCCCCCACCGTCGTGCGCGAGCGGGCCCTCGGCAAGCTCGTGGTCGCCTACTGCGCGGCCGCCGAGCCCCCGTCCCCCGCCATCGAGGCCGTGCCCGCCGCCTGATCCCCACCGAACTTGCGGCCGTTTCGGTGGAGGGTTCGCCAGAACGGCCGCAAGATCGGGTGATCAGGGGTCGAACAGACGTTCGACAGACGAACATCCGTTCCCCTACCATCGGCGGACGTGGGATTCAACAACCCGCACGTCTCCTGGTCCGAACTCGAACGCACGCTGTCGGATCGCGCGTTCGAGCCGGCGACCGACGACCGGCACCGCAAGCGCACCCGGGCCGAGGGCGACGGCTCCGACAGCCCGGCGTGGTCGTACCACCGGCCGAGCTACGAGCCCCCGGCCGACCTGCGGCGCCGGACCGGCACCGTCCCCTACGCCGAGCTCCACTGCCACTCCAACTTCAGCTTCCTCGACGGGGCCTCGCACCCCGAGGCCCTGGCCGAGGAGGCCGCCCGGCTCGGGCTCGAGGCCCTGGCCCTCACCGACCACGACGGCTTCTACGGCGTGGTCCGCTTCGCCGAGGCCGCCCGGGCCGTGGGCCTGCCCACCGTGTTCGGGTCCGAGCTCTCGCTCGGGCTGACCGCGCCCCAGAACGGCGTCCCCGACCCCGAGGGTTCGCACCTGCTCGTCGTGGCCCGCAACCCGTCCGGCTACGCCCGCCTGGCCGACGTCATCTCCACCGCGCAGCTGGCCGGGGCCCAGAAGGGCAAGCCCGTCTACGACGGTGTCGACTGGTCGCGGGCCCACGGGGGCGACTGGCTGGTGCTCACCGGTTGTCGCAAGGGTGCGGTCAACCGGGCCCTGGTCGAGCGGGGGCCGGCCGCCGCCCAGCGCGAGCTCCACGGCCTGGTCGACACCTTCGGCGCCGGCAACGTGGCGGTCGAGCTGTGGGACCACCACGACCCGCTCGACTCGGCCCGCAACGACGCCCTCGCCGCCATCGCCCACCGGGTCGGGGTGGAGGTCGTGGCCACCAACAACGTCCACTACGCCACCCCGGCCGAGCGGCGCCTGGCCACGGCCCTGGCCGCGGTGCGGGCCCGGCGCAGCCTCGACGACGCCGACGGCTGGCTCCCCCCGGCGGCCACCGCCCACCTGCGCTCGGGCGAGGAGCAGGCCCGGCGCTTCGCCCGCTACCCGGGTGCCGTCGAGCGGGCCGCCGAGCTCGGGCTGGCGTGCGCGTTCGACCTCGCCCTGGTCGCGCCGAACCTGCCGCCGTTCCCGTGCCCCACCGGCCCCGACGGGCGGCCCCTCACCGAGATGCAGCACCTGCGCCGGCTCACCGAGGCCGGTGCCGAACGGCGCTACGGGCCGCGGCCGGAGCCCGGGTCGGGCGGCGCGGCCGAGCGGGTGCCGGGGGCCTGGGCCCAGATCGACCACGAGCTCGCGCTGATCGAGGCGCTCGGGTTCCCCGGCTACTTCCTCATCGTGTGGGACCTGGTCGAGTTCTGCCGCCGCTCGGGCATCTACTGCCAGGGCCGGGGGAGCGCGGCCAACTCGGCGGTCTGCTACGCCCTCGGCATCACCAACGCCGACGCGGTGGCGCTCGGCCTGCTCTTCGAGCGGTTCCTGTCGCCCGAGCGCGACGGGCCCCCCGACATCGACATCGACATCGAGTCGAACCGGCGCGAGGAGGTCATCCAGTACGTCTACGAGCGCCACGGCCGCCGCCACGCCGCCCAGGTCGCCAACGTCATCACCTACCGGGCCAAGTCGTCGATCCGCGACATGGCCAAGGCCCTCGGCTACGCCACCGGTCAACAGGACGCCTTCGCCAAGTCGTCCGACGGCTGGGGCGGGGTGGCGACCACCGCCGCCGACAAGGCCGCCGGCCACAACCAGCTCCCCGACGACGTGCTCGACCTGGCGGCCCGTGTCGAGCACTTCCCCCGCCACCTCGGCGTGCACTCCGGCGGGATGGTGCTGTGCGACCGGCCCGTCGTCGAGGTCTGTCCGGTCGAGTGGGCCCGGTTCCAGGGCCGCGAGGGGGCCACCGTGCGCAGCGACCGGCCGATCCGGTCCGTCCTGCAGTGGGACAAGGACGACTGCGCCGCCGCCGGCCTGGTCAAGTTCGACCTGCTCGGCCTCGGCATGCTCACCGCCCTGCACGAGACCATCGACCTGGTCCACGGCGCCTACGGCATCGAGCTCGACCTGGCCACCATCCCCCAGGACGACGAGGTGTACGACATGCTCTGCACCGCCGACTCGGTGGGCGTGTTCCAGATCGAGTCCCGGGCCCAGATGGCCACGCTGCCCCGCCTGCGCCCCCGCACCTTCTACGACCTGGTGGTCGAGGTCGCGCTCATCCGGCCCGGGCCCATCCAGGGCGGGTCGGTGCACCCCTACATCCGGCGGCGCAACGGCCAGGAGCCGGTCACCTACCTGCACCCGCTGCTCGAGAAGTCGTTGGCCAAGACCCTCGGCGTGCCGCTGTTCCAGGAGCAGCTCATGCAGATGGCGATCGACGTGGGCGGGTTCACCCCGGCCGAGTCCGACCAGCTCCGCCAGGCGATGGGGTCGAAGCGCTCACCCGAGCGGATGGAGCGGCTCCACGGCCGGTTCCGGGCCGGGGCGGGGGAGCGGGGCGTGCCCCCCGACGTCATCGAGGAGATCTGGACGAAGCTGGCCGCGTTCGCCAACTACGGCTTCCCCGAGAGCCACTCGGTGAGCTTCGCCTACCTGGTGTACGCGTCGTCGTTCCTCAAGCGGTTCTTCCCCGCCGCGTTCTGCGCCGGGCTGCTGAACGCCCAGCCGATGGGGTTCTGGTCGCCGCACTCGCTGGTGCAGGACGCCCAGCGCCACGGCGTCGAGGTCCGCACCCCCGACGTCAACGCCTCGGCCGACACCGCCACCCTCGAGTGGGACCGCGAGCCGGGAGCGGATCCGGCGGCGGACCCCGTGGACACCACCCGGCGCCTGCCGGCCGAGCAGTGGGGGACGGGGGGTCCGGTCGTGCGCACCGGGTTGCGCGAGGTGCGCGGCATCGGCCCCGACCTGGCCGAGGAGATCGCGAACGAGCGGCTGTGGACGGGCCGGCCCTTCGTGTCGATGGAGGACCTGGCCCGCCGGGTGCGGCTCACCCTGCCCCAGCTCGAGGCCCTGGCCACGGCGGGCGCGTTCGGGTGCTTCGGTCTCGACCGGCGGGAGGCGATCTGGCAGGCCGGCGCCGTCGCCCAGAACGGGCCCGACCGGTTGCCCGGCATCGTGACCGGGGCGGCACCACCCCGCGAGCCGGCGCTGCCGGGCATGGACGACTACGACACCGCCCGCGCCGACCTGTGGTCCACGGGCATGAGCCCCGACGGTCACCCCACGAAGTTCGTCCGAGCCGAACTCGACGAACTGGGCGTGGTCACCGCCGTCGGTCTGCACGAGGTCGAGCCAGGCGCCCGGGTCCAGGTCGCCGGGGTCGTCACGCACCGTCAGCGCCCGGCGACGGCGGGCGGGACGATGTTCCTCAACCTCGAGGACGAGACGGGCCTGGTGAACGTCGTGGTGTCGAAGGGGTGCTGGACGGCGCACCGGCGCGTCGCCATCAGCGCCCCGGCCATGGTGATCCGCGGTCGCTGCGAGCGCAGCGAGGGCGTGATCAACGTCGTGGCCGAGAAGCTCTCGGTGCTGCCCGTGCGGGGGACGCCGAAGAGTCGTGACTTCCGATGACGACGTCCGGTGATCCCCGGCCGGTGGTCAGGACCGGAGCGCCTCGATGAGCTCGTCCTTGGTCATGTCCGACCGACCCTCGATGTCGAGCTCCCGGGCCCGGTCGTACAGGTCGTCCTTCGTCCACTCCTCGTAGGGCGGCTGCGACCCGCCCTTGGCCGAGGCCTCGTCGCCGCTGTTGGCGATGGCCGCCGCCTTCGACTTCGAGTAGCCCTCGTCGCGCAGGGCCTCGTAGCGGTCGTCGTCCTTCACGGACGGGCCGTGGTCCTTCGTGGTCGATTCGCTCATGGCTGGTCGTTCCTCCTCATGCCGGCCGGAGCTCGGTCGTCGACTTGAGCACCCGGCTCCCGTCGTCCTGCTCCACCAGATAGGCCGGCTCGTCGTTCGTGGCGTTGCGGGTGATCTCCGACCCGTCGATCGTGCGGGTCACCTTCTCGGTGAACCGCTCCTGCACGGTGCCCGTGCCGGTGCCGTCGCCCCAGTCCCACTCGACCTCGTCGCCGATGTGGATGTCGCGTGCCTGGGTCATGGTCGCTCCGGAGTCGGGGTCGGATGCATTGGTCACCGTTCCCGCGACCGCTCCGGTCCAAACGAGACCGGCGCCGTCGTGTCCGGTCCCTGGACCCGACCGGATCACGCGACGTCGTGACCTCGGGAACCGGAGCAGGACCGCCAGCGTCCGACATCCATGCGAGCGCTGTCGATCCTGGTCGTCGTCCTCCTGGCGGCGTGCGGCGGGGACGAGCAGCCGCTCGCTGCTGACGGTTCCGAGATTCCCACGAGCGAGATGACCGAGCGACCCGTCCCGGATCTCCCCGACGGCGCCGTTCCGCTGTCGGTCACGTTGTGGCACTGCGGTGTGCTGCCCGTCACGGTGGACGGGCGGACGTGGGAGGTGCCGAAGACGGAGACCGTCGACGGGGATCCGGCCCTTCCACTGGACGCGACCAACACCCCCTCCGACTGGATCGGTCGTGGATCGGCCGTCGTGCGACACGACGTCATGACCTACACCGACGAGGGCGGCGAGATCGTCGGCTTCGTCCCGGACGACGGTCAGCCCCCCGGGCCGTGCGCATGACGGCTTCACGCACCGACTCGGTCGGGCTCAGGTCGCGGTGACGACGACCCCGACCGGCTCGAGCAACCCCTCCACCGCACCGGCGTCCTGACGCTCCACCCAGGCGCCGAAGGCGTCGACGAAGCGGCCGCGCTTGTAGTCGTTGGTACACAGGACGTCCCAGGTCGCCCCGACGAGCCACACGGGGTCGCCGAGCGCCACCCGCATCGCCTCGAACGTCGACTCGTCGCGGACGAAGATGCCGAGGGCCCGACCGTCCGCGGTCGTGAACGTGCCACCGAGTTCTCCGGACGCCCCCACGTCCGAGATCGTATCGCCGCCCGGCGGGTGCCTCGGGACGAACAGGTGTTCGGGTATCGTTGCGGGCGTGACCACGACGCTCCAGCCCACGCTCTTCGGCGCCGGCCCGGCGGTCATCGACCCGACGTTCGCGGGCCTCGTCCGCCATGAACTCGACCACGGCGCCTGGATCGAGCACGTGCCCGGCTGGCTGGCGGGTGAGCAGGAGGTGTTCGACCGCATCACCGCCACCACGGCGTGGCGGGCCGAGCGCCGACCCATGTACGACCGCATGGTCGACGTCCCCCGGCTCACGGCCGCCCTGCCCCGTGACGGTGCCGGTCACCCCGTGCTCGACGAGATCGTGGACGTGCTCGTCGCCCGGCACGAGGAGCCGATGGCGCACATCGGGCTCGCCTGGTATCGAGACGGTCGCGACTCGGTCGCGCCGCACGGCGACATGGTCGCCCGCGACCTCGACACCACGGTCATG
>JBHIXO010000181.1:0-8448 GCA_041984725.1 Acidimicrobiales bacterium
TCGGATCCTGGGGCGGGCGGGCCACAAAAGCACGTCGGCTCCGGTCGGAGCCGAAGCGCGCTGAGAGCGCGTTTCGGATCCTCGCGTGGGCGCCGTCGGGCGCCGCTAGCGTCCGGCGCCATGCGCTGTGAGGTCGTCGCCATCGGGACCGAGCTCCTCCTGGGGACGGTGGTCGACTCGAACTCGGCGTGGATCGGCCAGCAGCTCGCCCTCGCCGGCGTCGACCACCACCGGGCGGTCCGTGTGGGCGACAACCACGACCGGATGGTCGCGTGCCTGCGCGAGTCGTTGGCGCGAGCCGACGCGGTCATCTGCTGCGGGGGGCTCGGGCCGACCCAGGACGACGTGACCCGTGAGGCCATCGCCGAGGTCATGGGCGTCGACCTCGAGCGCCACGACGACGTCGCCGACGTCATCCGCTCGATGTTCGCCAGCCGGAACCGGGTGATGCCCGAGAACAACCTGCGCCAGGCCGACGTCCCGGCCGGCGCGACCGTCATCCCCCAGACCCGGGGGACCGCGCCCGGGCTCATCTGCCCCGTGGGCGAGGACAAGGTCGTCTACGCGGTCCCCGGCGTCCCCCACGAGATGAAGGACATGGTGACCCGGGGCGTCATCCCCGACCTGCGGGCCCGATCCGGCGAGACCACCACGATCGTGTCCCGCACGCTGGGCACGTGGGGCGAGTCGGAGTCCCGGCTGGCCGAACTGCTCGCCGACCGCATGACCGCGCTCGACGACTCCGGGACCGCGACGCTCGCCTTCAACGCCTCGGGGATCGAGGGACTGCGGGTGCGTATCACGGCCAAGGGCGACGACGACGCTTCCGCCTGGGCAGCGGTGGACGCGGAGGAGGCCGAGGTCCGTGCCGTGCTCGGCGACCTGGTCTTCGGCACCGACGACGAGACGATGGAGGCCGCGGTCGGCCGCCACCTGCTGGCGCGGGACTGGACGCTCGGCCTCGCCGAGTCGGTCACCGGGGGGTTGGTGGCGTCGCGCATCGTGGCGGTGCCGGGGGCGTCGCGCTGGTTCCGGGGGAGCGTCGTCTCCTACGCCTCCGCCGTGAAGTTCGACGTGCTCGGCGTGCCCGAGGGCCCCGTCGTCACCGAGGACGCCGCCGCCGCCATGGCCACGGGCGCCCGGCGCGTGCTCGGCGCCGACGTCGGGTTGGGCGTCACCGGCGTCGCCGGCCCGGACGAGCAGGACGGCATGCCCGTCGGCACCGTGTTCCTCGCCAGCGACGTCGACGGTGACGTCGAGGTCCGCCGGATCGGGTTGCCCGGAGACCGCGAGCGCATCCGGCAGTACGCCTGCATCTCGCTGCTCGACGGTCTCCGCCGTCGCCTGCTCGACGCCTGACTCCCCACGCGGTCACCTCGTCACGGTGCGGAGTGCCGGGCCTAGGCTCCGGTCGTGGCCGATGCTGCCCACCTCCACGCGGTGGCCGAGTTCGGCGAGCTCGCGCTGGCGCGTCCGAGTGTCCGCGAGCTCCACGATGCCGCGGTGCGGGAGGCAGCCAACGCCACCGGCGCCGACATCGCCTTCCTCATGTTGCTCGACGACGAAGGACCCCGCGCCCGCCTGGTCGCGGCGGTCGGTGGTCCGGTCGAGTACATCGGCAACCACACCTCGCCCGCCGATGATGCATCCATCATCGGACGGCTGCTGCGTCATGACCGGGTGGCGTTGGAGATCGACGACGAGTTCCGGCGCCGGTACGAGACTCCGCTGCTCGACCAGCTCGGCGTGGTGCGCGTGGCCACGGCGCTCCTCCGGGTGGACGGACGGCGGGCTGGGTTGCTCGGCGTGGGCCGGACCGCCGACCGGGGTTTCGGTCCCGACGAGCTCGACGTCGTGCGGACGCTCGCGACGTTGCTCTCCCACGCGATCGAGCGGACCCGCGACCGCGACCTGCTCAGCGCGGCCGCCGTCACCGACGAGTTGACAGGACTCGGGAATCGGGCGCTGTTCCTCGACCGACTGCGCGTCGCCCTCGGCCGGCCCCGCCACGAGGTCGCCGTCGTGGTCGCTGACGTCGACGGATTCCGCGACGTCAACGAGGCCCTGGGTCACGAGGCCGGAGACGCGCTTCTCCGATCGATCGGCGAACGACTCGTCGCGGCGGTCGACGGCACGGCGACGGTTGCCCGACTCGGCGGGGACGAGTTCGCCGTACTCCTCGAGGACATCGCAGACGCCCAGGAGGCGGTCGACACGGCGCAGCTCCTCGCCGACCGCGTCGGTGGCGCGCCCTTCGAGCTCGGCGGGAGCGCGTTCCACATCGCGGTCGGAATGGGCGTCGCCGTACGGCAACGGGCGGGAGCGTCGGCCGACCGGCTCCTGCGCAACGCGAGCGTCGCCATGGAGCGGGCCAAGGTCTCCGGGCGCGGCAAGGTCGAGGTGTTCGGCGAGCAGCTCCGGGCCGGTCTCGCCGACCGCCTGCACCTCACCAGCGACCTCGTCGCCGCGCTCGCGGGCGACGAACTCGTCGTGCACTACCAACCCGAGGTCTCCCTGCAGGGCTCCGAGGTGTGGTGCGAGGCGCTCATCCGCTGGCCACACCGCGAGCGCGGTTTCCTGTCCCCCGCCGACTTCGTGGGACTGGCCGAGGACACCGGTCTGGTCGTCCCGATGGGTCGCTTCGTCCTCGAGCGGGCGGCGGAGCAGCTGGCTCGCTGGCGCGACCTCGCCCCCGGGTCGGCGCCGACGGCGGTCTCGGTCAACCTGTCGGCACGCCAGCTGATCGAGGGGGACCTCGTCGGTCTCACCGTCGATCTGCTCGACCGCCACGGCTTCCCTCCCGATGCGCTCTGGTTCGAGCTGACCGAGACCGCCGTCGTGGGCGAGCCGGTCCGGAGCGAGGCGACGCTCCGGGCGCTCAAGGACATCGGCGTCGGCCTCGCCCTCGATGACTTCGGTACCGGCTACTCGTCGCTGACCCACGTCCGCACGCTTCCCATCGACGCCCTCAAGATCGACCGCGAGTTCGTGGGCGCGGCCGGCCCCGGACTCGCCGACGAGCGCATCGTCGAGGCGGCGCTGCACCTGGCGCGGTCGTTCTCGCTGCTCGCCATCGCCGAGGGCGTCGAGACGATCGAGCAACTCGCCCGGTTGCGGGTGCTCGGCTGCGACTTCGCCCAAGGGTACGCGCTCGCCCGCCCCGGCGACCCCGAGTCCGTCGAGGCCTTCACCCGGGCCCACCTGGCGCCGCGCCGCGAGGCCCCGGGCGCCGGTTCGGACTGAGCTGCCGGCGCCCAGGGGATGCTTGCCCGAACGACTGTTCGAAGTTACGCTGCTGTCGTTCGCCCACCACGGACGTGCGGCCACCCGGCCGCGACCCATGCGGACGGGGCTGGCGGGCACTCCCCGGAGTTCCTGTCAGACCCCCTCCGTACCTTCGACGGTACGCACTCGCTGCAGCGTCTCGACCGAGTCCAGGCAGCCACCCCGCCACCCGAAAGGAACGGCAGCAATGGAACGTGAGAAGGCACTCGAGATGGCTCTCGGGAACATCGAGAAGCAGTTCGGCAAGGGCGCCGTGATGAAGATGGGCGAGAAGGGGACCATGGCCATCGAGGCCGTGCCCACCGGCGCCCTCGCCCTCGACCTCGCCCTCGGAGTGGGCGGTCTGCCCCGGGGCCGCGTCACCGAGATCTTCGGGCCCGAGTCCTCGGGCAAGTCCACCCTCGCCATGCACGTCGTGGCCGAGGCCCAGCGCAACGGCGGCATCTGCGCCTACATCGACGCCGAGCACGCCATGGACCCCGTGTACGCCCGCGCCATCGGCGTCGACGTCGACGAGCTGCTCATCTCCCAGCCCGACACCGGCGAGCAGGCGCTCGAGATCGCCGACATGCTCGTGAAGTCGGCGGCGATCGACGTCGTGGTGATCGACTCCGTCGCCGCCCTGACGCCCCGGGCCGAGATCGAGGGCGAGATGGGCGACACCCACGTCGGCCTCCAGGCCCGCCTCATGTCGCAAGCCCTACGCAAGCTGACCGGCAACCTCAACAAGTCCCGGACCATCTGCATCTTCATCAACCAGCTGCGCGAGAAGATCGGCGTGATGTTCGGCTCGCCCGAGACCACGCCCGGCGGCCGGGCCCTGAAGTTCTACAGCTCGGTCCGGCTCGACATCCGCCGCATCGAGTCCCTCAAGGACGGTGCCGAGGTCGTCGGCAACCGCACCCGCGTCAAGGTCGTCAAGAACAAGGTGGCCCCGCCGTTCCGCCAGGCCGAGTTCGACATCATGTACGGCAAGGGGATCTCCCGTGAGGGTTCCCTGCTCGACATCGGCGTCGACCTGGGCCTCGTGAAGAAGTCGGGTGCCTGGTACACCTACGAGGGCGAGCAGCTCGGCCAGGGGCGGGAGAACGCCAAGACCTTCCTCGGGGAGAACCCCGAGATCATGGTCGAGATCTCCGAGCGGATCCGCAAGCAGGTGGGCATCGACCCCGATGCCGAGGGCGAGAACGAGCTCGACGAGGACGACATCGACCTCGACGCCCCCATCAGCCTCGACGACTGATCATCGTCGTCTCCGGCCGGTCCGCGCCGTGCGCTCGGCGACGAGCGCACGGAACGGATCGGTGGGTGGGGAGGAACGCGCACGCTCCGTGTCGAAGATTCCGACGCTGGGAACGTCGCCTCCTGGAGGCACTGATGGAACAACTCAAGGTCTCGACCCGGTCGAACCCGAACTCCGTGGCCGGGGCGATGGCTGGTGTCGTGCGCACGCACGGCGCGGTCGAGGTCCAGGTGGTGGGCGCAGGCGCGCTCAACCAGGCCATCAAGGCGGTCGCGATCGCCCGTGGCTATGTCGCAGCCAGCGGCATCGACCTGGTCTGCGTACCGAGCTTCGCCGACATCACGATCTCGGGGGAGCAGCGCACCGCCATCCGGCTGCGCATCGAGGACCGCGACCGCGCCGGTGACGACGTCGCCGTCGATGTCGACCTCGCCGCCCATCTCGCCTGAGCAGCCGCCACCACATCTCCGCGCACCGGGGCTGATCCCGGCGACGCGCGCCGGGGCGCCCGTGGGACGGCAGGCCGGGACCGCGTAGCCGGTGGGGTCCATGTCCGAGCGCACGTACCGCATCCAGACCTTCGGGTGCCAGATGAACGAGCACGACTCCGAGCGCATCGCCGGGCTCCTCGAGGCCGACGGACTGCGCCGGGTCGCCGGCGACGAGGCCGCCGACGTCGTCGTGCTCAACACGTGCTGCATCCGGGAGAACGCCGACAACAAGCTCTACGGCACGCTCGGCCACCTCAAGTCGGCCAAGGACGCCCACCCCGGGATGGAGATCGTGGTCGCGGGCTGCCTCTCGCAGAAGGACGGCGATCTCGTCCGGCAGAAGGCGCCCCACGTCGACGTCGTCCTCGGGACCCACAACGTGGGGCGGGCCGCCGAGCTGCTCCGGGCCGCCCGTACCGACGGCCCGATCACCGAGATCCTCGACGCTCCGGACGACGACGACGTCGAGTTCCCGAGCGCGCTGCCCGCCCGCCGCGAGCTGCCCTACGCCGCCTGGGTGACCATCCAGATCGGGTGCGACAACACCTGCGCGTTCTGCATCGTGCCCGCCGTCCGGGGCCCCGAGCTCAGTCGGCCCTTCGACGAGATCGTCGACGAAGTGCGGGTGCTCGCCGCCGACGGCGTCACCGAGATCACGCTCCTCGGCCAGAACGTCAACTCCTACGGCCGCGACCTCGCGCTCGCCGCCCGGCGGGCCGGGGGGAGCGACCCCGTCCGCCCGTGGTTCGCCGACCTCCTCGCCGCCACCGCGGCCGTACCCGGCATCCGGCGGGTCCGGTACACGAGCCCCCACCCCAAGGACCTGCGGCCCGAGACGATCGCCGCGATGGCCGACCACGCCGAGGTGTGCAATCACCTGCACCTGCCGCTGCAGTCCGGGTCCGACGCCGTCCTCGCCGCGATGCACCGCGGCTACACCGCCGACCGCTACCTGGAGCGCGCCGCCGCCGCCCGCGCCGCCGTCGACGACCTGGCCCTCACGACGGACATCATCGTCGGCTTCCCCGGCGAGACCGACGACGACTTCGCCGCCACCCTCGAGGTCGCCGCCGAGGCCGGCTACGACTCGGCCTACACCTTCGTCTACTCGCCCCGACCCGGCACCGAGGCCGCCGAGTGGACCGACCGCTTCGTCGACCCCGCCGTCGTCCACGACCGCTACGAGCGCCTCCGCCGGGTCATCGAACGATCAGCCCGCAATCGCCACGAGGCCCGTGTCGGTCGCGTCGAGGAGGTGCTCGTCGAGGGGCCGAGCCGCAAGGACCCCGGCGTCCTCACCGGCCGCACCCGCCAGAACAAGCTCGTCCACTTCCCGTCGGCGGCCATCCGGGCCGGCAGCTACGCCCGGGTCGAGGTGACCGGCGCCGCCACGCACTACCTCCTCGGCGAGCTCCGCGAGGTCGTGCAGGTGGCGAGCCACAAGACCCGCATCCCCGTTGCCGCCGGCTGACGGCGCTCCGATCGGTCGCCACGCCGCCCTGGTCGGCCCCACGGCATCGGGCAAGTCGGCCGTCGCCCTCGCCCTCGCCCGCCACGATCCCGCCTGGGAGATCGTGACCGTCGACTCCATGCAGGTCTACCGAGGCATGGACATCGGCACCGCCAAACCCACGCCGGCCGAGCGGGCCGAGGTCCCGCACCACGTCGTCGACGTCGCCGACCCCTGGGACGACTTCGACGTCGCCACCTACCAGCGCCTCGCCACGGCCGCCATCGCCGACATCGACGGCCGCGGCGGGCGCGCCCTGCTCGTCGGCGGCACCACGCTCTACCTGCGTGCCGTCGTCGACCGGCTCGAGTTCCCGGGCCGACACCCCGAGGTCCTCGCCGAACTCGACGACGAGCCCGACACGCCCGCCCTCCACCGCCGGCTCGCCGAACTCGACCCCACCGCGGCGGCTCGCATGGAGCCCACCAATCGCCGTCGGGTGGTGCGGGCGCTCGAGGTCACGCTCGGGACCGGTCGCCCGTTCTCCTCCTTCGGTCCCGGCCTCGACGAGCACCCCGAGACCCCCTTCACGCTCATCGCCCTGCGTTGGGATCGCTCCAAGCTCGACCGTCGCATCGAGGCCCGCTACCGGCATCAGCTCGCCGCGGGGTTCGTCGACGAGGTCCGGGCACTGGTGACCGGACCACGACCGCTGTCCCGGTCCGCCGCGCAGGCGCTCGGCTACAAGGAGATCGCCGAGCACGTCCTCGACGGCCGACCCCTCGACGAGTGCGTCGACCTCGCGGTACGGCGCACGCGTCGCTTCGCCCGCCGCCAGGAGCGCTGGCTGCGGCGCGACCCGCGCATCCACTGGGTCGCCGGTGGCGACGACGCGGTCGAACACGTGCGGAACCTCGTCGCCTCCGGGGCAGAATGAGGTCCCGATGCACCTGACCAAGCACCACGGCCTGGGCAACGACTTCCTGGTCCTGCTCGACCTCGACGACCTCCATCCCATCGACGAGGACGTCGCGCTCCGGGTGTGCGACCGGCACCGCGGCGTCGGGGCCGACGGCCTCATCCGGGTCACCCGTGCGGCGACCGGCTTCCGGATGGAGCTGCGGAACGAGGACGGCTCCCGGGCCGAGATGAGCGGGAACGGTATCTCCTGCCTGGCCCAGGCGCTCGCCCGGGCCGGCCACGTTCCCGACGGCGTCGCCCGCATCGAGACCGACGCCGGGCCGCGCACCGTGACCGTCGTCGACCAGGAGCAACCGGCCCGCCACCGCATGCGGGTCGCCATGGGTGTGCCGAAGCTCGTCGGCGACCTCGACGAGTGGGTCGACGAGCAGGTGCTGCGCGCCGTGGCGATCGACGTCGGCAACCCCCACGTCGTGTGCCACGTCCCCGACGGAACGAACGTCCCCGACCTCGACGAGATCGGCCCCCGCATCAGCGACCGCACGCCGGGCGGTACCAACGTCGAACTCGTCCTGCCCGCCGAGGCCGGCGCCGTGCACATGCAGGTGTGGGAGCGGGGCGTCGGACCCACCGAGGCGTGCGGCACGGGCGCGGTCGCCGCCGCCGTCGCCGCCCATTCGTGGGGCCTGGCACCCGCCGCGACGCGGGTCGTGCAGCCCGGCGGCACCGTCGAGGTCGACCTCGCCGGCGACGAGGCCCAACTCACCGTCCCGGTGGTCGCCGTCGCCACGGTGCAGTGGCCCCTGTGACGAACCCGCTTCCCGTCGGGGCCCACGGTCGGCGAGGATCGGCGTCGTGACCGACGCGCTCACCGACACGCTCATCGACCGGTCGTTCCGGGAGAAGATCGTCCTCGTCGGGGTCACCCTGCCGCCCGACGACGCCGAGGAGACCGAACGCGGTCTCGACGAACTCGCCGCGCTCATCGACACCGCGGGGGCCGAGGTCGTCGAGCGCGTCGTGCAGCGCCGCAGCGCGCCCGACCCGCCCACCTTCAT
>JBHIXO010000182.1:0-8411 GCA_041984725.1 Acidimicrobiales bacterium
TGAGCGACGCCAGTTCGGTGAAGGGCGTGTCGACGTCGACGACCGCCCCGTCGGCGTCGACCACCGCCAGGTGGTCGAGACCGTCGCGGGCGTACGCGACGACGACCCGGCCGCCGTCGAGGAAGCCGTAGCGCTGCATGCCGAACACCCAGGCCGGCGTGCCGATCTCGGCGTCCATCGCGGTGACGGCCACGGCGGCGCCGCCGGGCACGTGGCGGTACACGTTCCACCAGTCGGTGCGGTCGGAGACGAAGTGGAGGTCGCCGCCGGGCGACCACGTCGGCTGGATCACCGACTCCGCCGGACCGCCGGCCACGGCGGTGCCGACGAGCGGGAGCCCGCCGGGGTCGTCGAGGCCGGGGTCGAAGTCGGCGACGTAGAGCGTCGTGGCGTCCCACGGCATCGCCGGGTGGTCCCAGGCGATCCACGCCAGGCGGTCGCCGGCGGGCGAGATCCGGGGTGCGGCGACGAAGTCGGGTCCGGTCACCAGGACGACCGGGTCGGCCGGCTCGTCGCCGTCGACGCCCTCGGCCCCGGCGCGACCGATGGGGATGGCGACGAGCTCGTTGACCGCATCGGCACCCTCGGCCACGCCGTCGTGGCGCTCGCGCACGGCGACGAGCAGCCCCTCGTGGACCCGGAGGTCGGCGTACCGCAGGCCGTGCGGGGCGACGGGTTCGGGCGTGAGCGGTTCGGGTGCACCTGCGGCACCGTCGGGACCGATCGACAATCGGTACACGCGCTGGTCGTCCCACGACGAGAAGTACACGGCGTCGGCGGTGGGGATCCAGGCCGCGCCGCCGTACTCGTGGACCCGGGTCCGGGCCGACCAGCCGTCGGGCAACAGGTCGTGCGTCGTGCCGTCGGGCAGTCGGCGCACGATCTGGACACGGCCGCCCTCCGCGGGGCGGCCCTCGTTCCAGAACGCGATCTCACCGTCGGGGGTGGCGACGAGGTGGACCTCGCCGAGCGACGCGGCAGCCGCGACCACCGCCTCGGCGCTGATCGGCGAGGGCCACTCGCCGTACGGGACCGTCGCCGGCGCCGTCACGAGGAGACGAGGTCGGCGATGCGCTGGACGCCCTCGCCGAGGTCGTCGTCGCCGAGCGCGAACGACAGCCGGGCGTAGCCCGGACTCCCGAAGGCCTCGCCCGGGACGATGGCGACCTTCGCCTCCTCGAGGATGATCCCCGCGAGCTCGAGCGTGGTCGAGGCCGTCCGACCCCGGATGTCGCGGCCGAGCAGGCCGGTGAGCTTGGGATAGGCGTAGAACGCGCCCTCGGGCTCGAGGCAGTCGACCCCGTCGATGGCGTCGAGCATCTTCCAGATGGTCAGGCGGCGCCGGTCGAACGCCTGACGCATCTCGACGACCGCGTCGAGCGGACCGCTGACCGCGGCGAGGGCGGCGCGCTGGCTGACGTTGGCGACGTTGGAGGTCTGGTGGCTCTGCAGGTTCGACGCCGCCTTGATGACGTCGGTCGGGCCGATCATCCATCCGACGCGCCAGCCGGTCATGGCGTAGGTCTTCGCCACGCCGTTGAGCACGACGCACGTGTCGGCGAGCTCGGGGACGACCACGGGCATCGAGTGGAACTCGCGGCCGCCGTAGGTCAGGTGCTCGTAGATCTCGTCGGTGATGACCCAGATGCCGTGCTCGACGGCCCACCGGCCGACCGCCTCGATCTCGTCGCGGGTGTAGACCGCCCCGGTCGGGTTCGACGGCGACACGAAGACGAGGGCCTTGGTCCGCTCGGTGCGCGCCGCCTCGAGTTGGTCGACAGTCACCTTGAAGCCCGTCGTCTCGTCGGTCGGCAACTCGACGACCACGCCGCCGGCCAGCCCGACCGGCTCGGGGTAGGTCGTCCAGTACGGCGCCGGCAGGAGGACCTCGTCGCCCCGATCGACGATGGTGAGCATCGTGTTGTAGACGGCGTGCTTGCCGCCGTTGGTGATGAGCACGGTGGCCGGATCGACCTCGAGGCCCGAGTCACGTGCCGTCTTGGCGGCGACCGCGGCCTTCAGCTCCGGCAGGCCCCCGGCGGGCGTGTACTTGTGGTTCGCGGGGTCCTGGCAGGCGGCGACCGCGGCCTCGACGATGTGGGGCGGGGTCGGGAAGTCGGGCTCGCCTGCGCCGAAGCCGATGACCGACTCGCCGGCGGCCTTCAACTCCTTGGCCTTGGCGGTGACGGCGAGGGTCGCCGACGGCGCGATGGCGTCGACGGCGGCGGCGATCCGCGCGTGCGGGGCGCGGTCGGAGGTGGCGGACGGACCGGACATGTTGTCGTTTCGCTCCTGGTCGGGGACTCCGCGATAGTTGCACGTCGATGGCTGCCACCACGCCCGACATCACGATCCCCGACGACCTCAAGCCGGCCGACGGCCGGTTCGGCTCGGGCCCGTCCAAGGTCCGCCCCGAGCAGGTGCAGGCCGTCCTGGCGGGCATGCCGTCGGGGACGCCCGGGGCCGGGGACCCGCCCGTGATGGGCACCTCGCACCGCCAGTCGCCGGTCAAGTTCGCGGTCGCGTCGCTCCGCAACGGGCTCGCCGAACTGCTCCAGGCGCCCGACGGCTACGAGATCGTGCTGGGCAACGGTGGCACCCACGCGATCTGGGACGGACTCGTCGCCGGCTTCATCGAGCAGCGCACCCTCCACGCCAGCTTCGGCGAGTTCTCGGCGAAGTTCGCCAAGGGCGTCGCCGCCGCGCCGTTCCTCGACGACCCGGTCGTGGTCGAGGCCGAGGTCGGCACCCGGCCGACCGTGACGACCGTCGACGGCGTCGACACCTACTGCCTCACCCACAACGAGACGTCGACCGGCGTGATGATGCCGGTCGAGCGTCCGGGCGACGGCGCCATGACCATCGTCGACGCCACGTCGGCGGCGGGCGGCCTGCGGGTCGACCTCGACGAGTGCGACGTCTACTACTTCTCGCCCCAGAAGGCGCTGGCCTCCGACGGCGGCCTCTGGCTGGCGGCGGTCTCCCCCGCCGCCGTCGAGCGCATCGAGTCCCGCGCCGCCGCCGGCGACCGCTGGATCCCCCCGTTCCTCGACCTGCAGGCCGCACTCGACAACAGCCGCAAGGACCAGACGCTCAACACGCCGGCCGTCGCCACGCTGCTCATGGCCGCCAACCAGGTCGAGTGGCTCTGCCACAACGGCGGGATGGAGTTCGCCGCCGGCCGCTGCGACCGCTCCGCCGAGATCCTCTACGGCTGGGCCGACGCCCACGAACTGGCCACGCCCTTCGTCACCGACCCGGCCGACCGCTCTCACGTCGTCGCCACGATCGACTTCGCCGACAGCGTCGACGCCACCGCGCTCGCCGCCGTGCTCCGGGCCAACGGCATCGTCGACACCGACCCGTACCGCAAGCTCGGCCGCAACCAGCTGCGGATCGCGATGTTCCCCGCCGTCGACCCCGACGACGTCGCCGCCCTCACCGCCTGCATCGACCACGTCCTCGACCACCTGGGCTGACGGACCCCTCGGCCGGAGACGACGCGGCGGGATCCGTCCCGTCCCGGCCCTATCCTGGCCCCATGACGGCGACCGAGCACTCCCCCACCCCGGACGTCGGCGATGCCGCAGTCGCCGACCACGCGGCACTGCCCGACCACATCGTCTTCTACGACGGGGTGTGCGGCTTCTGCAACGAGAGCGTGCGCTTCCTCATGAAGCTCGACACCGAGCAGCGCCTCCGGTACGCCCCGCTGCAGGGCGACACCGCCGCGGCGCTCGGGATCGAGTGGGACGACGACGCCCCCGCCGCCGAGGCGACCTTCAAGTTCGTCGACCTGTCCGGGCCCGAGCCCATCGTCCACGAGCGGATGACCGCCGTCGCCGCCGAACTCGCGGTCATCGACCGCTGGCCCGTGCTCCGCGGGCTCATCCGGGTCACCCCGCGCGTCGTGACCGACGCGGTCTACCGCGTGATCGCCGCCAACCGGTACCGGATCTTCGGCAAGTACGACGAGTGCCGCATCCCCTCCGAGCGCGAGCGGAGCCTCTTCCTCCCCTGACGTCTTCGTCCTGGCAACGCTCTTTGCCAGAATGCGACCGTCGCCCACCGGCGACGCTCCGCCACGAGACGAGGGGAACCCCATGCCCACGGTTGCAGAGGTCCGCGCCCAGCTCACCGCGCCCGGCGCGATGTTCGAGATCACCACCGAGACCATCGACGGTGTCGAACAGCAGGTGTACGCCCAGCGGATGCCGAACCTGCGGTCCATCCCCGAACTCGCGGTGCTCCAGGGCGAGAAGACCTTCCTCCAGTACGGGGACGACGCCTGGAGCTTCCAGCGCTTCGTGACGACCGCCAACGGCGTCGGCAACGCCCTGGCCGCGCCCGCCGCCGAGGGCGGTGCGGGCGTGGGCCACGGTGACCGGATCGCCGTGCTGAGCCAGAACAACCCCGAGTGGTGCCTCACCTTCTGGGCGACGGTGTCGCGGGGCGCGATCCTCGTCGGCCTCAACGGCTGGTGGAAGGCCGAGGAGATCGTCTACGGCCTGCAGGACTCCGGCGCCAAGGTGCTCGTCGCCGACCGGAAGCGCTTCGAGCGCATCGCCGACCAGCTCGACGAGTGCCCCGACCTCGAGCGCGTGTACCTGACCAGCGACGCCGACCCGGCCGACTTCGTCGACGTCGTCGGCCCGGCCCACGCCGCCAAGCTGCACCGGTTCGACGAGCTCACCGGCGAACCGAGCCCCACGCTCCCCGACACCCCGATCGCCGAGGACGACGTCGCCGTCATCTTCTACTCGTCGGGCACGACCGGGAAGCCCAAGGGCATCATGTCGACCCACCGGAACATGATCGCCAACCTGCAGAACACCCTGTTCGGCACGGTGGCCGCGTCGATGGCCACGCCCGCCGATGCCGGCGACGGCGAGGCAGCGCCGGCCCCGGCGCTCGGCACCGACCAGATGGTGTCGCTCTTCACGTCGCCGCTGTTCCACGTGTCGGGCTGCCACTCCACGCTCGTCGTGGGCATGGTCGCCGGCATGAAGCTCGTGATGCCGGTCGGCAAGTTCGAGCCCGAGGACGCGCTGCGCATGATCCAGGACGAGCAGGTCAACGTGTGGGCGACCGTCCCGACGATGATCTGGCGGGTCTGCGAGCACCCCGACCGCCACGACTTCGACACGTCGTCGGTCCAGACCGTCGCCTTCGGCGGCTCGCCGTCGGCCGAGGAGCTGCAGCGCAAGATCGCCGACACGTTCCCCAACGTGCGCTCGACCTCGAACGCCTACGGCCTCACCGAGTCGTCGTCGGTCGCCACGGTCTGCTCCGGCGAGGACGCCAAGCGCAAGCCCACGTCGGTCGGTCCCCCGGTGCCCACGGTCGAGATCCAGGTCATCGACGGCGCCGGCAACGCGCTCGGCACCGGCGAGACCGGCGAGGTCTGCATCAAGGGCCCGATCATCATGAAGGGCTACTGGAACAAGCCCGAGGCGACCGCCGACACGATCGTCGACGGCTGGCTCCGCACCGGCGACATCGGCCACATCGACGACGAGGGCTTCCTCTTCATCACCGACCGCAAGAAGGACATGATCATCCGCGGCGGCGAGAACATCTACTGCGTCGAGATCGAGGAGCGGCTCGTCCAGCACCCCGCGATCGCCGACGCCGCCGTGATCGGCGTCCCGCATCCCGAGCTCGGCGAGGAGGTCAAGGCCGTCGTCCAGGTCGAGGGGGATCACGATCTCGACGAGGCCGGCGTGCGACAGTGGGTGGCCGACGGGCTGGCGAACTTCAAGGTGCCGGCCTACGTCGAGATCCAACACGACAAGCTCCCTCGCAACGCCTCGGGCAAGCTCCTCAAGAACGTCCTGCGGGGCGAGGGGGTGGTGAGCTTCGAGGAGACCATGTGACGGGTGCGCGGGCGACGACGCTGATGGCGAGGACGGCGCTCGCCGTCGCCCTCGCCTGCTCCTCCGCCGCGTGCGGTGACGGCACCTCGGACGAGGAGGAGGTGCTCGCCGCGCTGGCCGCCAGCCTCCGCGACGACGCCACGTTCGAGGACTACGACATCGCCGACGAGGAGGCGACGTGCGTCGCCGAGACCGTGGTGGCCGACCTCGGCGTCGACCGCGTCATCGAGATCGGGTTCACCGAATCCGGCGACGACACCCCGGACGCCGTCGACTTCGCCGCGCTGAGCGACGACGAGATCACGTCGATCGCCGGCGCGATGGAGAACTGCATCGCCGACGTCGAGGCCCTCCTCGTCGACGCGATCACCGAGGGCATCACCGCCGAACCCGACCCGTCGTTCCCCGTGTCCGACACCGAAGCCCGCTGCGTCGCCCAGGGCGTCGCCGACGAGCTCCCGTTGAGCCGCCTCGTGCTCGTCGGCATCCGCGCCGACCAGACCGGTGCCGACCAGTTCGACGACATCACCGACGAGGAGGCCGCGGCCTTCACCGACGCGTTCGTCTCCTGCATCGACGTCCGCGCCGTGCTGCTCGAGGGCTTCGCCGCCGAGGGCATCCCCGACACCGCGCTCGCGTGTCTCGACGAGAACATCTCCGACGATGCCATCGGCGCCCTCTTCACCGCCGGGTTCCGGGGCGACGACCCCGAGACCTCGGCGATGGAGATCCTCGCGCCCGCGATCGACGCCTGCTTCTGACGAGCCCCGACCGCGACGGCGCGCGCGGGCGACGGCCGGGCGGGCTACGGCCGGGCGTAGTCCCGCAGCGGGGGTTCGGCGCCCACCGCCGGGTGGGCGAGCAACGCCTGGGCTCCGTTGCCGTAGAGCAGCACGTTGCCGCCGACGACGTCGCCGAGCGTCGTGCCGGCGTACCACGGCGCCAGGCAGTCCTCGGGGCCGATCACGCCCACGTCGGCACTGCCGTCGCGGCCGAGGGCCGACAGCACCAGCTCGAACGTGATGGCGTCAGAGTTCAGCCCGGCGTGGTGCACCGGCTTCGGGCACAGGTCCTGGAGCAGGACGTTGGTGGCGCCGTCGAGCTCGGCTGTCGAGGCGGGCTGCACCAGCTCGTCGGTGAGGCTGTAGATGCTCAGGTAGTCGACGTCGCCGGGCGTCTCGTCCCCCCGGTTGGCGGCGGCCACGAAGGCCGAACCGGTCCGCATCTGCCACGCCGCCGGCGCGCACGAGCCCAGCGCGCACAGTGCGTCGGTCGTCAGGGTGCCGTGGTGGGGACCGGCGAGGAGAACGGCGTCGTCGACGAGGTCCCGGACCTCCGGGTAGTGGACGAGCACCCAGCGCGGGGCCAGCGCCCCCTGGCTGTGCCCGATCACGTCGACGTCGGTGCCGTGGGCCGCCGCCACGTGGGTGATGGCGTGGGCGATGTACTCGGCCGAGACCTGGATGTCGCCGAGCATCCGGTCGGGCAACTCCACCGTGCACACGTCGTAGCCGTGGCCGGGGAGGTCCTGGGCGTAGTTCCAACCCCAGTGCTCCTCGGCCGTGACGGCGGTGCCGTGCACGAGCAGCACCACCTCGGTGTCGCGGTGCTGGAACACCTGCGGGCACCGGATCGCCGCGTCGAGCGCGTCGAGAGAGGTCGTGGGTGCGGGGTCGCCGCCGGCGCGGGCCGTGGGGACGAACCCCAGCAGGCCCGCGACGGCGAGCGCGACGATGGCGAGGACTCGGCGGGAGGTCACGCCACGCGTTTCGACGCGCCGGACGCGACCTCCTCCCCGCGTGTGGGACCCGGGCGGGTCAGTCCTGGGCGCCGCCCGCGGCGTCCTTGACCGACTGCTTGCCGGCGGAGATGAACGGCATCATCCCGCGGAGGCGCTGGCCGACCTCCTCGATCGGGTGGGCCTCGCCCTCCTTGCGGAGGCGGTCGTAGTTGGCGCGGTCGCCGTTGGCCTCGGCCACCCACTCCTCGGCGAAGCGGCCGTCCTGGATCTCGTCGAGCACCTTGCGCATCTCGGCCTTGACGGCCGGCGTGATGATCCGCGGGCCGCGGGTCAGGTCGCCGTACTCGGCCGTGTCGGAGATCGAGTAGCGCATGCCGGCGACCCCCTCCTCGTACATGAGGTCGACGATGAGCTTGAGCTCGTGGAGGCACTCGAAGTACGCCGACTCGGGCGCGTAGCCCGCCTCGGTGAGCGTCTCGAAGCCGGCCCGCACGAGCTCGGTGAGCCCGCCGCAGAGCACGACCTGCTCACCGAACAGGTCGGTCTCGGTCTCCTCGGTGAACGTGGTGTCGAGGATGCCGGCCCGGCCGCCGCCGATGGCGTCGGCGTAGGAGAGGGCGAGTGCGTGGGCCGAGCCCGACGCGTCCTGCTCGACGGCGATCAGGCACGGCACGCCGCCGCCTTCGGTGTAGGTGCGGCGGACGAGGTGGCCCGGGCCCTTCGGGGCGATCATGATCACGTCGACGTCGGCCGGCGGGGTGACGAGCCCGTACCGGATGTTGAAGCCGTGGGTG
>JBHIXO010000183.1:0-8401 GCA_041984725.1 Acidimicrobiales bacterium
ACCTTGACCCGATCGCCCATGACCTCGACGTCGGTCACCTCACCGGCCGGGAGGCCGAGGACCTGGACGGCGCCGGACTCGTAGAGCGACACGGCTCGCGGGAAGTAGGCGACGACGTCGTAGCTCCCGCCGCGGTCGACGAGCGAGCAGGCCGGGGCGAGGAGGCCGAGCGCGATGAGCGCGGTGACGAGCGTGCGGCGGCGACGCATCACTCGACCCCCAGGAGGATGGAGTAGACGTCCTGGAGCGCCTCGACCACGTCGGGCCCGATGCCCCGGACGAAGATGTCCTGCCAGGGCCCCTGGCCGCCGCCGCGGGACTGCTGCAGCAGGCCCGGGCCGAGCCAGGCGAGGGCCCGGTCGAGGTCGTCCTGGTGGGCCGCGACCACATCGAGGGTCGGGCTGAGGGAGTCGAGCGCGGAGTCGAGGCGGTCCTTGTTCGTGGAGATGAGCCGGTCGAGTTCCTGGACGGTCTCGGCGGTCTCGCCCAGAACGAGGGCGAGGTCGTCACGACGCTCGACGACCAGGTCGAGGATCTGCTGCGACGAGTCGAGCAGGGCGAGGATCTCGTCGTCCTTGTCGGCGAGGGTGGCGCTGAGGCGATCGGCCTGGTCGAGGAGCGCCTCGAACTGCGCGTCGCGCTGGTTGATGGCGGCGCCGACGCGGGTGATGCCGTCGGCGAGGTCCTCGACGGTGCCCGCCTTGCCCTCGGTGATGTCGGCGAGGTCGACGAGCAGGGTGTTCAGCCCGGCGGTGTCGAGCTCCTGGATGCCCTCGGTGGCGACGCGGGTCAGTTCGAAGAGGTCGAAGAACACCTTCGTGCGCTCGAGCGGGATGACCCGCTGCTCGGCCGGGAGGTCCTCCATCATCATGTCGCCGTCGGCGGGATCGAGGATGCGCAGCTCCTTGGCCCCGAGCAGCGACGACAGGGCGATCTCGGCGCCGGCGTCGTTGCCGATCTCGACGCCCTGGTCGACGACCCACTCGACGCGGACCTTGCCGGTGGGGCGGTCGACCTCGATGCCGGTGACGCGGCCGACCTTGACGCCGGCGACCTTGACGTCGTCGCCGTTGCGGAGGCCGGATGCGTCGTCGAAGACGCCCTCCATGTCGTAGGTCTTCTCGAGCAGGTTGAGGAGGCCGACCATGAAGGCGAAGCCGGTGGCGGCACCGAGCAGCAGCACCGAGACCAGGCCGACCGCGTAGGGGTTCATGTCGCGGAACGACTTCACGGCGTCACACCCCCCAGGAGGCCGAGGAGGGCGTCGGCGCCGCGGCGGGTGCCGACCGCGAGCGAGCCGTCGGTGACCTCGACCGCGTCGACGTCGGAGGACCCGAGGATGCCGTCGAGGCCGGGGATGATCGGCGTCGCGCACGGGGGCGGCAGCACCGAGAGGCACAGGATCGTCTGGTTCAGGAACTCGCCGTTGCGCGAGGTGCGGAAGGTGGCGCTGGCGTTCTCGTCGAGGCGGTCGAGCGCGACACCCACGGGCCCCAGGTTGGCCTCGACCGTGCCGAGCGTGTTGTCGAGCTTGGCGATGATCCCGTCGAGCTCGGCCCGGTTGGTCGTGAGCAACTGCGACAGGTCGCGGTTGTAGGCGCCCATCTCGATCAATGCCGTCTCGAGCAGCGCCGTGTTGTCGCTGAACGTCCGGGCGAGCGCCCCGAGGTTGTCGAGCATGGTCTCGATCTGGGCGTCGCGGTCGGCGACGGTGCGCGACACGACCTCGAGGTTGTCGATGAGCCGACCGATCGCCTGGTCGCGGTCGGCCAGGCCCTGCACGACGAAGGCGAGGTCGTCGAGCGACTGGCTGACGGCGTCCTCGTTGCCCTCCAGCGCGGCGTTGACCGTCTCGAGGAACTCGTTCACCTGGCCCTCGTCGATCGTGGCGACGATCGGGCCGAGGCGGTTGAACAGCTCGCCGAGGTCCACGACGTTGGTGGTCTCGGTGATGGTCGCGCCGTCCTGCATGGCGACGGGTGAGTCGCCCGGGTACAGGTAGATGTAGCGCTGCCCGATGAGGTTCCGCCACCGGATGGCCGACGTGGTGTCGGTGGGGATCGGGTGGTCCTCACGGATCTCCATGGTGACCGTGGCCTCGCCCCGGGCGAGATCGATGCCGGTGACCTTGCCGATGGGGACGCCGGCGACCTTCACGTTGTCGTCGATCAGCAGACCGGTGACGTCGTCGAAGGTGGCCTGCACCGTGTAGGTGGGCTCGCCCCGACCGACGAGGCCGGGGATGGTCGTGTTCCCGATGGTGGAGGCCAGGTAGAGCGTGAACGCCAGGCACAGCGCGACGAACAGCCCGAACTTGACGGCGGTGCGGGTCATCGGCCGCCTCCGGTCAGGAGTTGGAGGAGGTCGCGGGAGAACGTCGACAGCCCGGTGCCGGGCGCGAGCGGGTTCGACAGCCCGTCCTCGGGCAGCACGTCGGGCACGAGGTCCCCGATGTCGTCGGCGTCGATCGGGATCGGCACCGGCGACTGGTCGGCCTCGTCCTCGAGCAGCTCGATCGGGTTCACGACGAGCTTGACGGCGGCCATCAGGGTGCCGTCGCCGACCTCGATGCGGACCGCCTCGCTGAGCGTCTGGGTGTAGCGGGTGATGCCGAGGAGCAGGGGCTGGAGCTGGCCCCGGTTGTCGAACAACGTCTGGAGCTGCCGGCTGCCGTCGGTGAGCGCCCGGGTCGTGAACGCCTCGTTGTTCTCGAGCAGGTCGGCGAGATCGCTCGAGAGGCGGCTGGCCTGCACGAGGAGCGAGTTGAGCTGGTCGCTGCGGGCGTTGAGGCTCGGGAGGGCGACGTTGAGGTCGCGGGCGCCGGCGACGAGGTCGGGGGCGAGGGCGTCGAGCTCCTCGGAGAGCAGCGCGAGGTCGGCGGTGAACTGGCGGAACTCGGCGTCGTTGCTGGTCGTGAGCTCGGCGACGGCGGCGCCGTTGACGAGGCTGCGGTTCACGGTCTCGCCCAGGCCGTCGGCGGAGGTCGCGAGCTCGTCGAGGACGATGGCGAGCTCCGCGGGATCGACGGCCTCCAGCACGGGGTACGTGTCGGCCAGGACCTGCTCGAGCTCGAACCCGCCGAGCGTGTCGGCGATCTCGTCACCGTCGGCGAGGTAGGGGCCGGTGCTCTCGGTCTGGCCGGGGATGAGGTCGACGAACTTCTCGCCGAAGAGCGTCTTGGGCCGGATGACCGCTTGCGCGGCGACGGGGATCTCGGTGCCGTCGGAGATGCGCATGGTGACGACGGCGCGGTTGTCGACCAGGTCGATGCCGGACACCTCGCCGACGTTGACGCCGCGCACCTTGACATCGCTGCCGTCGATGAGGCCCTGCCCGGCGGCGGCGAAGGTGCCGGTCAGCTGGTAGCCGCCGTCGAACGCGCCGAAGCTGGCCTTGATGCCGACGGTGATGCCCGCGATCAACAGGAGGAGTCCGACGGCGCCGGAGATGATGTTGCGGTTGCGTTCGGTCGTGAGGCGCATCGTCGTCACCCGGTGAGGCTCACGGTGTTGCCGCCACCCCAGAAGATGAGCGACAGGACGAGGTTGAACACGACCACGGCCACGATCGACAGGCGGATGGCCCGGCCGACGGCGACGCCCACGCCGGCGGGGCCGCCGCTGGCGTAGAAGCCGTAGTAGCAGTGGATCAGGGCGACGATGACGGCGAAGATCGCGGCCTTGACGAGGCTGTAGAAGATGTCGATCGGCGGCAGGTAGAGGCGGAAGTAGTAGTCGTAGACGCCGGGTGACAGGCCGAAGAACTCGGTGGTGACGAGCTTCGTGGCGAAGAAGCTGGCGAACAGCGAGATCAGGTAGAGCGGGATGATCGCCACGAGGGCGGCGAGCACCCGGGTGCCGACGAGGTAGCTCATCGGGCGGACCGACATCACCTCGAGCGCGTCGATCTCCTCGGAGATCCGCATGGCGCCGAGCTCGGCGGTGAACCCCGCCCCGACCTGGGCGGCGAACGCGACGCCCGCGATGAGCGGCGTGACCTCGCGGGTGTTCGCGAACGAGCCGACGAGCCCGGTGAAGGCCTCGGCGCCGATCTGTTCGAGGCCGGCGTAGCCCTGCAGGCCGACGTTGGCGCCGGTGAAGAAGCTCATCGAGAAGATCACGAAGACCATGCCGGCACCGACGATGAGGGCGCCGGCGCCGACCGTGATGTCGGAGATGAGGTTGAAGACGACGTTGCGGTACTTGAGGCGCAGGATCAGGGTCGTCGCGATGTCCCACAGCACGCGGCCGTAGAAGGTCAGCTGCTTGCCGAGGTCCTCGAGGCCGTCGCCGAGGGACCGGCCGACGTTGCCGACCGGGCGGGTGAGCCGGGTGATCGCCGCCATCAGCGGGTCCTCGACGAGGGGTGGGCGTCGGTCCGCATCAGAACTTCGGGGGCACGAGGGCGAAGTAGAGGGACGTCATGATCAGGTTCGTGAAGAAGATGAGGATGAACGTGATGACGACGCCCTGGTTGACGGCGTCGCCGACGCCCTTCGGGCCGCCCTTGGCGTAGATGCCCTTGTAGCAGGAGACCGTGGCGGCGATGAACCCGAACACGACCGCCTTGACCAGCGACGAGTAGAGGTCGGGCAGCTGCACCAGGGAGGTGAAGCCCTGGAAGTAGGCGCCCGGCGTCACCTTCTGGATGACGACGTTGAAGAAGTAGCCCCCGGCGATGCCGGCGACCGACACCAACGACACCATGAACAGCCCGACGGTGGCGGCGGCGTAGAGGCGGGGCGTCACGAGCCGGTGGACCGGGTTGATCGCCATGACCTCCATGGCGGCCAGCTCGTCGCGGATCTTGCGGGACCCGAGGTCGGCCGTCATCGCCGAGCCGCCCGCGCCGGCGATCAGCAGGGCGGTCGCGATCGGGGCGGCCTCGCGGACGATGGCCAGCACCATGGCGGCGCCGGTCGTCGACTCGGCGCCGAGCTGGCGGGAGAAGGTACCCACGTGCAGCGCGATCACGGCGCCGAAGGGGATGGAGATCAGCACGACCGGGATCGAGCACACCTTCGCGATAAACCAGCACTGCGACAGGTACTCGCGCCACCAGTTGCGGAAGTCCCACGTCCGCCGGAACCCCTCGAGGGAGATGGCGAACATGTTCCCGGTCTCCCGGACGACGAATTGTGCCTTGCCGATCATCGGACACCGCCCGCGACCGCTCGCTCGTCAGGAACCATTCAGACGGTCATGATGCTGTAGTCGTCGACGTCCCGCCCGGCCGCCTCGATCCGCTTGCGCTCCCGATCCATGAGCTCCTGTTCGATCTTGGTGCGTTCGTCGGCGAGCTCGTCCATGCCGATGGGGCCCATGGCCCGGCCGGCGAGGAACTGACGGATGAGGGGATTGTCGGTGGTGCGCATCTCCTGCTTGGAGGCGAACTTCACCAGACCGGCCTGGTAGAGCACGGCGATGTAGTCGCTGGTGCGCATGACCGAGGCGATGTTGTGCGTGATGATCAGGAACGTCGCGCCCGTCTCCTCCTGGATCTTCTTCACCAGCTCGTCGAGGTAGGACACGCGGACCGGGTCGAGGCCGGAGTCGGGCTCGTCGAAGAGGATGATCTCAGGGTCCATCGACAGGGCACGGGCCAGGCCGGCCCGCTTCTTCATGCCACCGGAGACCTCGCCGGGGAACTTCTTGAGATGGTCGAGCAGGCCGACGAGGCTGGCCTTCTCGAGCGTGATCTCCTTGATCTCCTTCTCCGACTTCTTCGTGTGCTCACGCAGCGGGAAGGCGATGTTGTCGAAGATGTTCATCGAGCCGAAGAGCGCGCCGTCCTGGAACAGGACACCGAACTTGCGCCGGATCCGGTAGAGGTCGCGCTCCCCCATCGAGACGGTCTCCTCGCCGTCGACCCAGATCTCGCCGGCGTCGGGGCGGAGCAGGCCGATGACGTTCTTGAGGAGCACCGACTTGCCGGTGCCCGACGGGCCCATGACGGCCGAGATCTTGCCGCGCGGGATGTCGAAGGAGATGTCGCGCAGCACCGTGTGCGACCCGAAGCTCTTGGTCACGTTCCGGAGTGAGATGGCGGCGTCCACGGCGGGCTCCTCGGGTCGACGGTCGTCCTGCGAGGACGGACGGACGTGACCGACGACACTCGCAGGGGGCTACCGAACGGTAGGGCACGCCGTCAGGGCATGCCAAGCACCCCGGGCTAACAGGACGAACGCAACAAGGGGTACGGATTCACCGCAGCGTTCCCGCCGGGATGGACCTCGAAGTGGAGGTGTGGACGACCACCCCTCGCGTTCCCGGAGTCACCCACGTACCCGATCACGTCGCCGGCGGCGACGCTGCCCCGCTTGCCGAACGCGTCCATGTGGCTGCCGAACCACTGGGTACCGTCGGCCGAGGTGAGACGGAACTGGTGGCCGCCGATCGAGCCCGTGGCCTGGTCGACGTGCCCGGCGACCGGGGCCCGCACTGGGGTCCCCCGCGGGGCGAAGACGTCGTTGCCGGCGTGGGACCGACCGCCGCTGCGCGGGAAGCCCCAGTCGTTGAAGAACGAGGCGCCGGCGACCGGGCAGACGAAGCCGCCGCCGCCACTGCCGCTGCCGCCGGGGATGGTGAGGCGTTGGCCGACGACGATGCGGTTGGGGTCGCTGATGCCCGAGGCCGACGCGATCGCCGACGCGCTCACGCCGTACTTCGCCGCGATCGAGCTGAGCGTCTCGCCCGGCTTCACGGTGTGCGTCGTGCTCGCCGTGCCGCCCCCGCCCCCGAACGACGGCAGCGTGCCGGGGTTGTAGAGCAGGAGCCGGGTGGTCGCGTAGATCTTCCCGTCGACCAGGCCGTTCCAGCGGATGAAGTCGGACGCCGAGATCCCGTACCGACGGGCGATGCCGGCGATGGTGTCACCGGAGACGACGGTGTGGCGCTGGCCGGGGAGCTGCACCCCGGAGCCGCCACCGCCCGAGCTGCTGCCCGGGTCGGCCTGCGGGGTCCCCGACCCGCCACCACCGCTGGTCGCACCCTCGACGGTGAGGGACGACCCGATGACGATCAGGTTGGGGTTGGTGATGCCGTTGGCCGCGGCGATCGCCGCCACGGTGGTGCCGTACTGCTTGGCGATGCCGGCGAGGGTGTCGCCGGGGGCGACGACGTGGGTGACGGGCGTGGGTGCCGCGCCCGGAATGGTCAGCTCCTGCCCGACCATGATCAGGTTCGGGTTGCTGATGCCGTTGGCCTCGACCAGCTCGGCGACGGTGACGCCGTGCTGCTTGGCGATGGCGCCAAGGGTCTCCCCCGAACCGACCACGTGGGTCCCCGACGCCGCGAGCGCGAAGACGCTCACGACGGCGAGTGCACAGAGATCTCGGGGGCGAAGTGGGACGCGCAACGGCAATTGCCTCCTGCGGTCTCCGCCCGCCCGGATGCGGGGCGCAAGCTACCGACGACCCGCGCGCGGGTCAAGCAACCCACCCCGGGTTCTCCGACGGGGCGGGCGGGGACGTCAGTCGTGGGCGGAGCGGCGGGCCTCGGCGGCGCGTTCGGCGTCGAGGCGTTCGAGCGCAGGCTCGGGCGAGTGGTCGACGTAGCGCATCGACTCGGCGATGGCGCGGTGGCCGGCCTGCTCGGCGATCAGTTCGTGCATCCGCTGGGCGACGCGCCGGTAGGCGGGGTGGCCCTGGGGCGTCGAGCGCAGTTCGAGCATGTGCATGGCGGCCCGGGCGTTGAGGTTCATGGAGAACCGCACCTTGTAGGCGAGCGAGACCGCGTAGCTCGCCTGCTCGGGGAAGTCGTCGGCCAGGGCGTCGTACAGGTCGGCCGAGCGGTCCATGACGTCGTCGAAGGCCGCGGTCTGGCCGGCGGCGTCGACGGCCGACGGGCGGGTGTAGCCGTGGCGAGGGCTGAGCCTCTGCCACTCGATCGTGAGCATGCGGTGGCGCTGCAGGTCGCGGAAGGCGCCGTAGTCGGCGAGCACGTCGAACCGGTAGAAGGGCCGCTCGAGCGCCCGCCCCGGCTTGTGGCGCCGGTTGGCACGGTCGCCCTCGTAGGCCCGGATCACGGCGAGGCGGTCCTCGACCGACATGGCCCGCACACGCGACTCGAGCTGGCTCTCGGGCAGGTCGGTGTAGGGGTACAGCATCGACGCGACGACCTTGATCTCGGCGTCGGGGTCGAAGTCGACGAGGGTCACCTCGGGGACGTCGGCGGGCTCCTCGGCGCCGAGCAGGCGTGCGGTCACGTCGCGCATGGCGTCCTCGCGGTCGGCGAAGTACCCGCGCCACCGCTCGCCGCGGTCGGGGAGGTCGACACGGCGCAGGAACGACGGGATGACCTTGCGGAGCTCGGTGAGCATGAGGTCGGCGTAGGCCCGGGCCTCGGGCAGCGGGTGGGCCCGCATCCGGTACAGCAGCAGCTCGTAGCTCTGGCCGGTGCCG
>JBHIXO010000184.1:0-8396 GCA_041984725.1 Acidimicrobiales bacterium
CGCACGTTGCCGAGCGCGCGCGCGGTGGCGCTGCGCACGCGCCAGTTGGCGTCGTCCAGCAGCGGCACGATGGCGTTGACGGCGCGGTTGCCCACCACGCGCACGAGCGCCTCCGCGGCCTGGCGACGCACGGCCGCCGACGGGTCGGTGGTACGTTCCGCCGCCGCCGTCGAGACCGGCAGCGAGATCCGGGTCCAGCTCGCCGACGGCGAGCTCGTGGCCCGGGTGGAGCACGTCCGCCCGGCCGGCGACCCCGAGCCATGACCGACGCCCCCACCCCCGATCCCGAGCCCGCCGGCTACGCCGAGGCCGTCCGCGAGCTCGACGCCATCCTCGTCGAGATCGAGGCACCCGACGTCGACGTCGACGTCCTCGGCGACAAGGTCGCCCGGGCCGCGGCGCTCATCGAGTGGTGCCGGGCCCGCATCGTCCGGGCCGAGGCCGCCGTCGAGGACGCGACCCGCACCCTCGGCGGCCCCGAACCCGACTGAACCCACCCGTTCCGTGGTGCGTTCCGTGTCCTGGACGACACGAAACGCACCAGCGTTCGGGGGTCAGGCCCCACCGCCGACGGTGACGGGCCGCATCGCTTCGTCGACCGGTTCGCCCGGGCAACGGGCCGCGACCTCGAGGGCGACGGGGTCGGGGCCGCCCGCTCCCGTCACCGCCGCGGTCGACGCCTCGATCTCGATGCGGTCGCCGCGGATCGTGGCGCGATCGAGGGTCCCCGGCCGCCCCGCATCGACGCCGAGCACGGTCGCGTCGCCCGCGGCGTACTGCTCGTCGCCCCGGACGTCGACGCTCACGGCCGAGGCCTCCCGATCGACCGACCGAGCGTCGCCGTCGCCGTCGAGGTGCAACAGGACCTGCAGCAGGGTGCCCTCGCCGGCAGCGACCAGGACGAAGGTGTCGCCGTCGAGACCACAGCTGTCGACCGGAACCGTCACCGTGCGGCCGTCGAGGGTGATCCGGGCGGTGTCGCCGGCGAGGCCGTCACCGGTCCGGCACCCGACGAGCGCCACCGCAGCGACGACGGGCACGACGACCCGCCGGCGACGTCCGGGCCGAGCGGTCACGAGTCGTCGACGACGAGCGACTCGAACACGGTGAGCAGCAGGGCGAGGTCGTGGTGGCGGAGCTCGACGTAGGAGGACGACGTGAGCCGGGCCCGCAGCGTGGAGTTCCGGAACCCGGGCTCGATCCAGACCTCGTCCCAGCCCTCGACGTCGACGCGCACCGCCGCGCCCCGACCGAGCTCGGCGGGGCCGTCGACGCTGTGCTCGGCCACCTCGAGCAGGTCGGGGCCCGAGGAGAAGAATCGGACGATCTCCTGACCGCTGCCGCCGGAACCGACGACCCCGCGGAACACGGCGCCGTCCTCGGTGTAGCCCTCGGGCACGGTGTACTCGGTGCGCAGCTGGTCGAGCGTCGTCTCGTCGGCGGGCACCGCGATGATCTGCAGGGCCGCGTTGAAGGCGTCGGCGTCCTCGATGCGGGGGCCGGGATCGAAGGCGGCCGGGTCGACGTCGGGCTCGATCTCGACCGCGCGCGCCGTCCGCTCCGAGATCGTGTTCCCGTCGATCTGCCACGCCTCCCACAGCACGAGGCCCGCTCCGTCGATGCACACCATCGTCGACTCGCCGGCCGACGGCGCCGTCACCTCGCCGGCACTCAGCGGCTGCCCCGTGACGTACTCGGTGCACACCCGACCCGCCACCTCGCGCTCGCCCGAGCGCTCGACCAGCCCGAGTTGTTCGAGTGCCCCGATGGCGCCGGCGACCCGGCTGTCGAACGCGGCGCGATGCAGTTCGGGCTGGATGTCGAGCCACCCCTCCCGGTCGGAGAGGTACGTGTAGAGCGCGGCCGGCGACGTGGCGGTCCCCGACAGCAGCTCGCCGTCGCGCCGCGACTCGATGAGGCTGCGGTACGGCCGCTGCACGGTCCACAGCTCGTCGCGGGCGAGGCCGTTCTCCACGACCTCGTAGTCGATGCGGTAGGTCGTGGGTTCCGCGACGTCGAGCCCGGCGACGACCACGTCGCCCGGCGGGACCGGGTCGGGCAGCGTCGTCGTGGTGGTGGTCGTCGTCTCGGGCGGCGCGGTCGTGGTCGTCGTGGTCGACGACACCGGGGCCGTGGCGTCGCCGTCGTCGTCGCCGGTGGTGCCGGCGATCACCAGGACCACGACCCCGACCACGATCAGGGCGAGGAGCGCGGGCAGGAGCGGGTGCACGTGCGGCTGTCGTCGCGGGGCGCCGGCCATCGCGTCAGCTTGCCAAGCAGGCGGCACGAGGACGCGGTCGGTCCCGATCCCCGTAGGCTCGGATCCCGATGGCGATCCCGACCTCACCACCGACGAGCGGGACGACCACCGGGCCTGCATCCCGGGGGCCCGTCCCCGTCCCGCCGAGCCTGCTCCAGGTGGCGGCGCTGGTCGAGGACCGCCTCGGCGCCGTGCTCGACGCCGAGCTCGACCGGTGGCAGGAGCTGACCACCGACCTGCGCGACCCGCTCGAGGCGCTGCGCCGCCTCGTCATGGCCGGCGGCAAGCGGCTCCGGCCGGCGTTCTGCTACTGGGGCTTCGTCGGGGCGGGGGGCGACCCGGACGACCCGGCCGTCATCGACGCCGGCGCCGCGTTCGAGTTCCTGCAGGCGTTCGCCCTCGTGCACGACGACGTGATGGACGGCTCGTCCACCCGTCGGGGCTTCCGCACCGCCCACCTCGCCTTCTCCGACCGGCACCAGGCCGAGGTCTGGCGGGGCGAGGAACGCCGGTTCGGCGAGGGCGTCGCCATCCTCATCGGCGACCTGGCCCACGTGTATGCCGACCTCATGCTGCGCAACGTCCCCGGCGAGGTGCTCTCGGTGTGGGACGAACTGCGCATCGAACTCAACGTCGGCCAGTACCTCGACATCCTCGGCACGGCCCGCGGCGACACCGACCCCGACGCCGCCCGCCGCATCGCCCGCTACAAGTCCGGGAAGTACACCATCGAGCGTCCGCTCCACGTCGGCGCCGCCCTCACCGGCCGCTACGGCGAACTCGGCGAGGCGCTCTCGCGCTACGGCGACCCGCTCGGCGAGGCGTTCCAGCTGCGCGACGACGTGCTCGGCGCCTTCGGCGAGGCGACGATCACCGGCAAGCCCGTCGGCGACGACCTCCGCGAGGGAAAGCCCACACCGCTGCTCGCCGTGGCGAGCGAGGCCGCCGACGCCGACCAGGCCGAGCTGCTCGACCTCATCGGGTCACCCGACCTCACCGACGACCAGATCCTCGGCATCCAGGCGGTGCTGCGCGACACCGGTGCGCTGGCCCGACTCGAGGAGATCATCGAGTCGCTGGCCACCGACGCGATCGACGCCATCGTCGACTCCGGTGTCACCGACGAGGCCAAGGGCGCGCTGGTCGACCTCGCGCACTTCGTGGCATGGCGGGACACCTGACGAGCGGACCCCCGGGGTCGGGTCATCCGTGGCCCCCGCCGGAGGCGTAGACCCGACATGCGTGTGATCGTCGTCGGGGCCGGACTCGGCGGGTTGGCCGCCACCGCCCACCTGCGCGCCCGCGGTCACGACGTCCTCGTCCTCGAACGCGAGCAGGTCCCGGGCGGGCGCAACGGCGTGCTCGAGCTGGGCGGTTACCGGTTCGACACGGGGCCGACCGTCTTCACCATGCCCGAACTGCTCGCCGCGCCGTTCGCCGCACTGGGCGAGGACATGGACGACTTCGTCCGCCTCCGCCCCGTCGACCCGATGTACCGGGCGACGTACCACGACGGCTCCGAACTGCGCGTCTGGCACGACCGCGACCGCATGAAGCAGGAGATCCGCGACGTCGTCGGCGGTGACGCCGCCCGCCAGTTCGACCGCTTCGCCGACTGGCTCCGGCGCCTCTACGAGCTCGAGAACGCCCACTTCATCGACGCCAACTTCGACTCGCCGCTCGACCTCGCCTGGCCGCCCGGCCCCGCGCTCGAACTGGTCCGCCTCGGCGGCTTCGGGAAGCTCGGCAAACGGGTCGCCTCCTACTTCGACGACCACCGCCTCCAGAAGCTCTTCAGCTTCCAGTCGATGTACGCCGGCCTCGCACCGTTCGAGGCCCTCGCCATCTACTGCGTCATCACCTACATGGACTCCGTGCGCGGCGTGTTCTTCCCCGAGGGCGGCATGCACGCCGTCCCGGTCGGGCTGGCCCGCGCCGCCGAGAAGGCCGGGGCCGAGTTCCGCTACGGCATCACCGTCGACCGCATCGTGCTCGCCGAGGGCACGAGCGGGCGGGTCCGCGGCGTCCACGTCACCGACGCCGAGGGCCGCGCCGAGTTCCTCGAGGCCGACGTCGTCGTCTGCAACCCCGACCTGCCGGTCGCGCACCGCACCCTGCTGCCCGGCCTGAAGCAGCCGTTCGCCGTGCGCCACGGCCACTACTCCCCCAGCTGCGCGCTGTGGCACGCCGGCGTCCGGGGCCCGCTCCCCGAGGCGACCGCCCACCACAACATCCACTTCGGCGAGGAGTGGGACGGCGCGTTCCGCGACCTCCTGCACCGCGGCACGTTGATGGGCGACCCGTCGATCCTCGTCACCGTCCACAGCATCGACGAGCCGTCGATGGCGCCCGACGGCGCGCACACGCTCTACGTCCTCGAACCGACGCCGAACCTCGACGGCCGGATCGACTGGTCGCGCGAGCGCGACCGCCTCCACGAGTCGCTCCGCCGCCGGGTGGCCGCCCTCGGCTACCCCGCCGACGTCGAGGTCGAGGCCTTCGTCGACCCGGCCGACTGGGAGCGCCAGGGCATGGAGCGGGGCACGCCGTTCGCGCTGTCGCACAAGTTCCGCCAGACCGGCCCGTTCCGTCCGAACAACGTCACGAAGCACGCGCCCGGCCTCGTCTTCGTGGGCTCCGGCACCGTGCCCGGCGTCGGCGTCCCCATGGTGCTCATCTCCGGCAAGCTCGCCGCCGAGCGCGTGGACCAGCTGTCGTGACCGTCACGCTCGAGCAGAGCTACGCCCACTGCAAGCGGCTCAACAAGCGCAACGGGACGACGTACTACTGGGCGACCACGGTCCTCCCGGCGGTCAAGCGGCACCACGTGCACGCCCTCTACGGCTTCTGCCGGTACGCCGACGACATCGTCGACGACCTCGCCGACGTGCCGACCGACGTCCGCGCCAAGGCGCTCGCCGACTTCGGCGACCGGTTCTTCGAGGACCTCGACGCCGGCGACGCCGACGACCCCGTGCTCAAGGCGATGGTGCACACCGTGAGGGCGTTCCGCATCGACCCCGAGTGCGTCCGGCGCTTCCTCGCGTCGATGACGATGGACCTCACCGTCGAGCGCTACGAGACGTGGGACGACCTGCTCGGCTACATGGACGGCTCGGCCGCGGTCATCGGCGAGATGATGCTGCCGATCCTCGAACCGACGGACCCCGCCGCGTTCGGCCCCGCCCGCGAGCTCGGCAACGCGTTCCAGCTGACCAACTTCCTCCGCGACGTCGACGAGGACCTCGACCGCTCCCGCGTCTACGTCCCCCAGGAGGACATCCGCCGCTTCGATGCGGAGTCGGCGTTCGAGACGCGGACGGCGACGCCCGCGTTCGTCGAGTTGATGCGCTTCGAGATCGAGCGGGCGCGCGAGCTCTACCGGGTCGCCGACACCGGCATCGCCCACCTGCCCGAACGCTCGGCCCGCTGCATCCGGGCTGCGCGGCTGCTCTACGCCCGGATCCTCGACGAGATCGAGGCGCTGGACCACGACGTGTTCTCGGCGCGTGCCAGGGTGCCGACGTGGCAGAAGATCGGGACGGCCGGACGGGCCCTGCTGCTCGGCCGGTGACGACCGGGCTCGCCGCGGCGAGCTTCGTGGTGATGGCGGCCGCGCAGATCGCCATCCCGCTCGTCGACGACGACCGCGCGCTCACGGTCGCCGTCATCGTGGCGTTCGCGTGCACGACCGTCGCGCTCGCGGCCCGCACCTGGGGACCGGGTCGCGCCGGGCTCGCGCTCGCCGTCACCGCCGTCGGGACGCTGGCGCTCGAGCGGGTGGGGTCGACGACGGGCATCCCGTTCGGCGAGTACGAGTACAGCGACCTGCTCCGCCCCCAGGTCGCCGGCATCCCCGTCGTGGTGCCCCTCGCCTGGTTCGCCATGGGCGTGCCCGCGCTCGTGGTCGGTCGCCGTCTCCTCGCCGGCCGGGTCGGTGCGGTCGGCCGGGTCGGTTCGGTCGTGGTCGGCGCGATCGCGCTCACCGCATGGGACCTGTTCCTCGACCCGCAGATGGTCGACGAGGGCTACTGGGTGTGGGCCGTCGACGGGTTCTACCGCGGCATCCCCCTGTCGAACTACGCCGGCTGGCTGGTCTCCTCCGTCGCCGTGCTCGCCGTCCTCGACCGCATCCTCCCCACCGTCTCCGCTTCTGGCAGGACCAGCGGAACACCCGTCCCCGGTTCTGGCAGGACGAGCGGAACGCTGCTCGCCGGCCTCTATGCGTGGTGGGCCGTCATGAACACGATCGGCTTCGTCGTCTTCTTCGGCGACGCGTTGGTCGGGCTGGTCGGCGGCGTGGTGATGGTGCCGCTCGCCGTGCTCGGCGTGCGCAATCCGGCGGTGGCCCGTGGCTGAGGTCGTCGTGGTGGGCGCGGGCGTGGGCGGGCTCGCGGCGGCGATCCGACTCGCCGCCGCCGGGCACGACGTGACGGTGCTCGAACGGCTCGACCGAGCGGGCGGCAAGCTCGACGACCACGAGGCCGCCGGCTTCCGGTGGGAGACCGGACCGTCGTTGCTGACGCTGCCCGACGTCTTCGCCGACCTCGCCGCCGTGGCGGGCCGTTCGCTCGACGACCTCGTGACGTTGCGGCGCCTCGACCCGATCTGTCGCTACCGGTTCCCCGACGGGTCGTCGTTCGACCATCGGGCCGATCTCGACGACACCATCGCCGAGGTCGACCGCTTCGCCCCGGGGCAGGGAGCGGCATGGCGCGAGCTGATGGCCCGATCGCACCGGGTCTGGGAGGTCGCCGAGCGGACGTTCTTCGCCGGGCCGATGTCCTCACCGCTGCGACTGCTCCGCCGCATGCGGTCGCCCCGGGACCTGCTCGCCATCGACGCGTTCCCGACGCTGCACGAACGGGCGGCACGGACCTTCGACGACCCCCGTCTCGTGCAGTACGTCGATCGGTACGCGACGTACTCGGGGTCGTCGCCGTTCCGGGCGCCGGCCACGCTCGGCTGCATCCCCCACCTCGAGCAGGAACTCGGCGCCTGGTACGTCGACGGGGGTCTCGCCCGTCTCGCGGACGCGCTCGTCGATCTCGCACTGGGCGTGGGCGTCACGATCCGGACCGGCGCCGACGTCGCGGCCCTCGACCACGACGGCACCGAACTCTCGGGCGTCCGCCTCGCGTCCGGCGAGCGAGTCCCGGCCGGCGCCGTCGTCGCCGACGTCGACGCCCTGCACCTGTACCGGGACCTGCTCCCGCATCGCCGCGCCCGGAAGCGAGCGGAGCGTGCGGAGCGATCGACGTCGGGATTCGTGCTCCTGCTCGGGGTCTCGGGCCGGACGCCCGGACTCGCGCACCACAACATCTCGTTCTCCGCCGACTACGAGGCGGAGTTCGACGCCCTGGTCGCCGACCGCACCCCGCCCATCGACCCCACCGTCTACGTCTGTACGTCGTCGGTGACCGACCCGACCCAGGCACCCGACGGGCACGAGAACTGGTTCGTGCTCGTCAACGCGCCGGCGGGCGCCGGGACGATGGCCGGCTACGGCGACCACCTGCTCGCCGGGACGATGGCCGGCTACGGCGACCACCTGCTCGACGTGATGGCGGCGCGCGGGTGGGACCTGGCGGGACGGATCGTGCACCGGGAGGAGCGCACCCCCGCCGACTTCGCCGACCGCTTCCGCACCCCGGGCGGGTCGATCTACGGCACGTCGTCGAACGGCCGACTCGCCGCCTTCCTCCGTCCCGGCAACCGGGGGCCGATCGACGGTCTGTACCTCTGCGGCGGCAGCAGCCACCCCGGGGGAGGACTCCCACTCGTCGCGATCAGTGGTCGCATCGCCGCCGACCTCTGCATCGCCGACCTCGGTCGCTGACGTCGCTGTTCCGTTGGTCCTGCCAGAAGCGAGAGGGTCAGCCCCGGAGATCGACGTCGAGGTGTTCCGCTGGTCCTGCCAGAAGCGGTGATCAGACGATCGTTCGGGCGAGTTCGGCGGGGTCGTCGTCGGGGGTGAGGGCGCGCAGCGCCCAGCGCCACCGGGCCGACCCGCCCGTCACACGGTAGGGCGGGAGGGTGTCGGGGCCGCAGGCGCCGGTGCCCACGCCGCGGTGCACCAGGTCGACGTGCACCTCGATCGTCGGGCTCATCGTCAGCTCGGCGGTCGTGGTCGCGG
>JBHIXO010000185.1:0-8387 GCA_041984725.1 Acidimicrobiales bacterium
TGCGGACGTCGACGGCGGAGTCGACCGGCCGGAAGAACGCATCGTCGCCGCAGCGGGCGAGGCTGAGGACGGTGACGTCGGCGTGGGCCGCGAGCGCCTCAGCCAGCGCCAGCGTGTGCACGACGCCACCGCGCGCCCGGGTCGAGTAGGTGAGGAGCGCGACCCGCACGGTCACCCGGTCCCGTAGGTGTCGGGCCGCCGCTCGCGCAGGTGGTCGAAGACCCGTCGCGCCGCGACCGTCGCCGCCCGCAGGTCGCTCTCGTGCGTTGCCAGGCCGGCGCGCGCACCCGTCGTCGCGACCACGGCGCCGTCGGGCGCCACGACCTTCGACTGGCCGAGGAAGCGCAACGAGCCGTGCCGTCCGCTCTGGTTGGCCGAGAGGAGGAAGACCTGGTTCTCGGCGGCGCGCGCCTGGTCGTAGATGTCGTAGAGGCGACGCTGCCGGTCCTTGACCAGCGTCTCGGCCCGGTTCGTGCGACTCGCCGGCCACGCGCACGGCACGACCAGGAGGTCGGCCCCACCACACGCCAGGGTCCGCGCCGCCTCGGGGAACGTCTTGTCGTAGTCGACGAGGAGGCCGACCCGACCGACGGGGGTGTCGACGGGCGCGAACGCATCGCCGGGCACGTAGTGCTGCTGCTCGCCGCGGGGCAGGTGCACCTTGCGGTGCGCCCCGAGCACCCCGCTCCCGTCGAACACCACGGCGGTGTTGGCCCGCCGGTCCCCCGCCGCCTCGGTGATCCCGAGGCACACGACCATGTCGCCGGCGAGCGCGACGAGCTTGTCGAGCTCGGGCCCGTCGACGGGATGGGCCACGGGGAGGTCGTCCTCGTCCGGCGGCGGCTCGTCGAGGTGGTCGTGGTACCCGCTGAACACGCCGTGCGGGAGGACCAACAGCTCGATGCCGCGGCGCCGGGCGTCGGTCAGCAGGCCCGACAGCCGTTCGAGGTTGAACGACACGTCGGGCCCGAAGTGACCGGTGGCGACGGCGAAGTGCGTCATCGGGGCTCGGGTCGGTGCACGTCCGTCACGCCGAGGCGCGGTCGATCAGCTCGACGAGCTCGGGTCGGGTCGGCGCCGCGGACGGTGCCAGGCCGCGCCCCGATGCCTGGACGGCGCGGACGCGGGCGATCACGCGACGGTCGGCGAGGACGTCGTCGGGGCGTTCCAGCAGCTGCTGCAGGCGGGTGAACCGGCGCCACACGTATGCGTCGTGCTGGCCGGCGACGTAGGCCTCGCCGTTGCTCAACCGGTCGGTCCGCGCCGGTGCGGCGGCACCGTCGGGCCGCCAGCGGGAGAGGCGGTGGGCGTCCTGCTCGACGGAGTCGTCGACCCACGGCTGCTGCTCGATCGAGCGCACCACCTCGAAGCGGGCGGCGAGCTCGTCGTGGTCGGACGCGGCCGCGATGGCGTCGGCCACGGCGACGGCGTGGACGAGCGACAGGGTGCAGCCCCGCGAGTGCGCCGGGTTCGTGGTCGCCGCCGCATCCCCGACGGCGGTCCACCCGAGCACGGTCGGGGCGCCGTCGACCCACGGCCGCCGGATGCGGTTCTCGAGGCCCGCCATCATGCGGACCTCCGAGATCGGTTCGGCGCGGGTCGGGTCGACCCAGGGGGCGAGGAGCTCCAGCGACGCCACCGCGGCGTCGAAGGCGGCCTCGTTGCGCAGGTGGCGCAGGTCGCGGTCCTCGGGCAGGGTGCCGAAGGTGACGGAGAACGTGTCACCGTCGCCGGGGAACACGAGGCACGAGTAGCGGTCGTAGCTCGCACCGCTGGTGTAGCCCCGGTTGAGCGGCGGCCGGTCGGTCGGGTCGAGCAGTCGGTAGAACCGGGTGAAGTAGGTGATCCCGCACTCGAGGCGGCGGTCGTCGAAGCTGATGCCGCGCTGCTCCAGCCACCCGGTGAGGCTCCCCCGGCGACCGGTCGCGTCGACGACGACGTCGGCCCCGGCGCCGGTCTCGTCGTCGAACACCACGCCACCGACGCGGGGCACGGCGCCGGCGTCGTCGAGCAGGATCTGGCCGACGCGATGGCCGGTGTGCACCGCGATTCCCGGCCGGCGCGCGACCTCGGCGCGCAGGGCCGCCTCGAACGTGGTCCGGCGCGCGGGGAGGACGATGAGGCCCTCCTCGTCCGGATGGTGGGCGTGGAGCGGGACCGTGTCGGGCCGAGTCGCCGCGAGGTCGATCGGCTCGACCCCGGCGCGGCACAGGTCGTCGAGCACGTCGGGCGCTTCGGCCCGGAGAACCTCGACGCACCGGGCGATGAAGGCGTGGGAGTGGGCTGCCTGGGGTGTCGACCGGCGCGGCGACCGACGGGCCGTCTCTCCCACGGCGCCGATCGGGGCGAAGGCCACGTCGTCGGCCTCGTGCAGCTCGACCGACACGCCTCGGTTGTCGAGCGCGATGGCCGTGCCCAGCCCGGCGATGCTTCCGCCGGCGACGACGACGTGCGGCCCGTTGATCGGCTCGGCGAGCGGGGCGTTCACGACGTCGCCGCCGTGAGCTCGCTCCAGGGACCGAGCCGGTAGGCGTCGGGGCGCCGGTCGCGCAGGTTGCACATCCCGGCGCGGTGGGCGGCGAGCTCCGCCTCGACGTCGATCGCGGCGACGGCCATGCCCCCCTCGACCGGTGTGACGTCGAGGATCTCGCCGCCCGGGTCGCAGATCTTGGCGCGGCCCACGAAGTCGAGCGAGCCGAAGGAGCCCGCCTGGTTCGACGCGACCCACACCACCTGGTTGTCGAGCGCCCGCGCCCGGTCGAAGAGGTCGAAGCGGCGCGTCCAGCGGTCGTCCTCCATGCGCGGGGCGCGGTGGGTCCGGCTGGCGGGCCACGCCGACAGGCTGGCGATGATCCGGGCGCCGTCGAGGGCCTGGGTCCGCGCCGCCTCGGCGAAGCCCTTGTCCCAGCAGACCTGCATCGCCATGCGCCCGACCGGGGTGTCGAAGGCGCCGAAGCGGTCGCCGGCCCCGTAGGTGCCGCCCTCGAAGAGCGGCTGGTGGACCTTGCGGTAGCGGCCGAGGACCTCGCCGGCGCCGACACACACCGCCGCGTTGTAGCGGAGGTCGCCGCCGTCCTCGCAGTAGCCGGCGCAGACGACGAGATCACCCGCCAGGTCGACGAGGCGGCGGATCTCGGGGCCGTCGGGGTCGAGGGCGGGAGGCGGCGCGGCGACCTCGTGCAGGTCGGCGACGTAGCCACCGATGGCCGCTTCGGGCAGCACCACGAGGTCGAGGTCGAGCGACCGCGCCTCCTCGAGGATGGCGGCGATGCGGGCGAAGCCGGCGTCGAGGTCGCGGTCGAACGGGGCGGCGACCGCGCCGATGCGGGTGAGGGTCATGGCTCCTCCGGAGCCGCCGGCCCGAGGCCGACGATCGTCGATGACAGGGCGGGGGTGCGGACGCCGTCGGGCCATCGCAGTTCGACGCCGCCGCCGGCCCGGAGCGACCCGATCGAGGCGTGCGTCGCCGGCGCGGGCGCGTCGATCGTCGCCCCGGCGAGCACCATCCCGAACCCGGGGAAGCACGTGAGCCAGTCCGCGGTGGCGGCGCCGGTCGGTGTCGGGATGGCGGCGACGTCGAGCACGGCGCCGCACGCCGACGATTCGGCGAGCATGGCCACCGTGCCGACGATGCCGGCCATCGACACGTCCTTGGCCGCGGTGGGTCGGGCGCGGGCGACCGCGCCGTGCAGGTGGCGGATCTCGGCGGCAGATCGCGCCGTCGTCGAGTCCCACTGCCGGCCCGAGTAGCCGTGGCGCCAGCCGCCCGCCAGGTCGACGAGGAGGGAGAGCGCGTCGCCGGGACGGCCGCCACCACCCGGCACCGGGTCAGCCGTGCGGCCGAGCATCGTGAGCGACAGCGCGGCGGGCACGCCCACCTGGGTGTGACCGCCGAGCACCGGCACGCCCCACCGTTCGGCGGCGGCCCGGAGGCCGGCCATGGTCCGGGTGGCGAGCGACGTCGTCGGTGCGGCGATGGCGTCGACGAGCCCGACGGGCTCGGCACCCATGGCGGCGAGGTCGTTCGCGTTGACCAAGACGCTGCACCACCCCGCCCACCACGGGTCGCGCTCCACCATGGACGGGAGCACGGCGTCGCAGGCCACGACCACGTCCGTCCCGGGGACCGGCGAGCCGTCGTCGCCGACGAAACCTGCCGGCCCGGGGCGCGTGCCGTCGAGCACGTCGGCGATCGGGCGCTTGGACGCAGCCTGGCGGCTGAAGCGGTCGGGCAGCCATCGCATCTCGACATGGGCCATGCCGTGGAGGTCGACGTCGCCCACCCGGGCCCAGCCGAGGCGCTCGAAGAAGCCGGCCTTGTCGGCCTGCACGGTGGCGTCGAAGCGCAGCACGCCCTCGACCTCGGCACGCGCACACGCGGCCCGGACGAGCGCGCCCCCGGTCCCGGCCGGCGCACCCGGCGCGGCGACGAGGCGGCTCCCCGCCCACCAGCCGATGTCGGGCGCGGTGCACGGTGCGAGCCGCACCCCGCCGACCACGTCGCCGACGGCGTCGAGTGCGACCAGGACGACGAGGCGGTCGTCGTCGTCGAGGTCGTCGCGGTCGCTGCCCTCGAACAGGCCCTGACGGTCGACGAAGACGTCGCGGCGGAGGTCGTGGTACCGGCGCCGCTGCCACGGGTCGGCTTCCTCGATGCGCGCTCGCGTCCGGGCGGCCGCGGCCGGCCCGCCGAACGCGGCGAGGAACTCGGACCCGGTCGAGGGTGCGTCCACGGTCATCCCCCCGCCGAGGCGAGCGCGCTGCACGCTCCGCACGCGGCGCACCCCGCGTCCTGGTCCGCGCCGCGCATGTCGATCGCCCGCAGGTGTGCCGCGATGCGCTCGGTGACGTCGGCCAGCACCGCCGGATCGGGTGCGCCGTCGCCGTCGTCGAACGCGAGCGTGCCCGCGAGCGGGCGGTACGGCACGACGAACGGGTAGACGCCGGCGTCGGCGAGCTCGGTGGCGGCGCGCACGAGGTCGTCGGGGTCCTCGCCCAGCCCGACGAGCAGGTAGGTCGAGACGCGATTCGTGCCGAACACGCGGACCGCCTCGCGCCACGCCTCCCAGTACGCGTCGAGCGTGACGCTGGCCTTGCCCGGCATCCACCGCGCGCGGACCGCATCGTCCATCGACTCGACGTGGATGCCGATGGCGTCGGCGCCCGCCTCCCGGAGGTGGGTGATCCACCGGAGATCGCCGGGCGGTTCGCACTGCACCTGGATCGACAGGGTCGGGACCGCCGCCTTCATCGCCGCGACGCACCGGGCGAGGTGGCGCGCACCGCGGTCCTCGGTCGCCGACGTGCCCGTTGTGAGCACCGCCTGACGGACGCCGTCGAGTCGGTGCGCGGCGGCGGCGACCTCGGCGAGCTGCTCGGGTGACTTGACCCGCACGGTCGCGCCCGCCGCCAGCGACTCCTCGATCGCGCAGAAGCGGCAGCGGGTCGCCTCGGGATAGCGGATGCACGTCTGCACGACCGTCGTGGCGAGCACGTCGGTGCCGTGGAGCCGGGCGATCTGGTCGTAGGGCACGCCGTCGGCGGTCACGCCGTCGTAGAACGCCGGCCGGGCGACCGGCTCGAGCAGCCCGATGGCGAGTCCGTCACCGTCGGTGACGCGGCCGCGCTCGTCCACGGCCCATGGCGAGTCCTCGAGCAACGGGATCGCCGAGGCGAATCCGTCGAGGCGCACGTGACCGTCGTCCGAAGGCCCGGCCCCGCCCGTGCGGCGTACGGGCGCGGCGACCCGCACGCCGCGGACGGCGAGCTCGCTGCGATGCCTGACGTCCACGGGTCTAGAAGAGGTACGTGGAGTTGATGATGGCGCCCTTGCGGGCGTAGTGGATGACGCAGTCCTGCACGTCGAGCGGGTGCGCCGGGATGACCCCTTCGATGAGGTCCTCCTCGCGGAGTCCGTGCAACGAGAGCCCGAACCGGCAGCAGTAGACCTTGCCGCCCTCGCCGATGAACGTCTTGATCTGGTCGTTGATGTTCATCTCGCCCGGGAACGCGGTGTCTCCGGTGTGTGGGAAGCCCCGGGTGTCCATGCAGTTCATCGACCCGGGGCCGTAGAAGTAGGCCACCGACTCGAAGCCCTTGCGCAGGGCGCGGGTGGCCTGGAGCATGGCGACGAAGGCCACCGACGACTCGTGGGCGATGCCGTGGACGAGCGTGAGGTAGCTCTCGCCGTCCTCGGCCTGGTAGTCGGGGAAGAGCTTGGTCGACCCGTAGAGGTTCGCACCGGCGCCGAGCGACGGGTGCGGGATCTCCTCGAGGCTCTGCTTCTCGAGATCGGTGAGCGACATGTCAGGCATGGCCGGTGTCCTTTCGGGAGGGGGAGGTCACGTGGTGACCAGCCCACCTTCCTCCCGAGCGATTACCGGGGTGTCGCCGCCCTGTTGAGGACGCATGACCAACGCAACACGTCGACGAGTCCGATCGGTTGCGCTGATCTGTGGTGTTTCGATCGGGAGTCTGGCCTCGGAAGAAGCCGCGTGCCCTGGGTAGGGAGGACGGGTCCGACCCCCGAAGGATGGCCGGAGACGGATGACGCCGAGGGGTCGGGGGATGGGTCGGATGGATGGTGCGCGGGCATGGCGGGTGCTCCCGGTCTGGATCGTGCTGGTGCTCGCGGGCGGGCTGGTCGGTGCGGCACTCCGGAGCATCGGCGAGACCGACGACCTCGTGGTCTCTGAGTCCACGTTCGCCGCGATCGACGGCGTGATCGGTGATCGCGCACCGGACAGCGACGAACGACGGCGGGCCGAGAACTTCCTCGACCAGATGCTCGACCTGGGCGTCGCGGGCGCCAGCGAGGACCTGAGCGCGTCGCAGCTCGCGTGCATCGGCGAGGGGATCGACGTCACGCCGGCGGAGGTGACCGCCGTCCTCGGGGACGCCAGCTACGCCGGTCTCGCCGAGTGGGAGCGACTGGTCGACCAGATGCTCGTGTGCGTGCCCGACCTCTCCGCCGTCGACTCGTTCGTGTCGGCGTTCGCGCGCAGCTTCACCGCGCAGCTGGGGGCGGGCGCCGAGATCTCCGACGACGAGTCCCGGTGCATGCTGAATGACCTGGTCACGACGAGCGACGACGTCGGTCGCGCCCTGATCCGGCCCGAGTCCGACGACGTCGCCCTCCTGCTCGCCGCGGCCGAACGGTGCTTCGACGACTCCGATCTCGCCGTCCTCCGGGGCGACGCCGGCGCCGGCCCGCAGCGCGTCGGCGACGATGCGGGCCTCGACGCTGTCCACGGCGAGTGCGTCGCGGGGAACGAGACCGCCTGCGAGCTCCTGATCCACGTCTCGAGTGAAGGGAGCGAGTACTTCGAGACGGGCCGGACCTGTGCGGGTCGGGGCGACGGTTCCTCGCCGTGCGTTCCCGACCTGATCGTGACGGAGAACGGCGGCATCGACCAGTCCTCCCCGGGGCTGACACCGCTGGCCGACCGCTGCGTGGCCGGCGACATGCTGGCCTGCGACCTCGTCTACTGGATCAGCGACATCGGCGGCGCGCTCGAGCATCTGGGCCACACCTGCGGCGAACGGATCGCGGCCGCGGTGCCGGACTGTCGGACGCGGTTCGCCGACCTGGCGGCGTGACGTGGTCGACGCCGAGGCGATGGATGACGACGGTGGCGGCCGCGGCGGCGACGTTGGCGAGGTGCTGCCGCTGAAGGCGTCGCCGATGGGCCGGCGCCTCGTGGAAGGACTGGTGGCCATCGGCGTGCTCCTGGCCATCGCCGGAGTGGCCTACGCGCTCGGGGCGACGACCTTCGCCGTGTTCTTCCTGTTCCCGACCGCGATCCTCGTCTGGTTGACCTACGGACTCGTCCGGGCGGGCGATCCGGTCGTCGTGATCGACCGCGACACCGCGACGATCCGGTGCCCCAGCGATCTCGCCGGCGACCTCGTGATCCGCCGCGACTTCTTCGGCCGTCTCGAGCCCGCGGTCGTCGACCAACTCCAGAGCCTCGGCAGCGATCTCGTGCTCCCCGGGGTCCGGATCACCCGCTCGCTCCCCAACCTGGCCGTCCGCCTGCGCGAGCCCGTCTCGGCCCGGGTCTCCATGGGTGGTACCGCGTTCGCGTCGCTCGCCACCGAGCGCCTCGTCGATCGACTCCTGCTCGCCTTCGAGTCCACCGCATCCGCCGAACGCTTCGCCGAATGGATCGACCGCGAGGACGACATAGAGGAAGGCCTCATCGGCCGTCGTCACGAACAGAAGCCCGACCTGCCCTGGCCGCTCCGTCTGGCGGTTCCGGCGCTCATCGTGTTCATGGTCGCCTCCGCAGCCTTCTCCCTGACCGGCGATGATGACGACGATGACGACGCAGGTTCGCCGACGAGCACGCTTCCCGCCTTCCTCCCCGAGTCGGTCCTCGCCGAGC
>JBHIXO010000186.1:0-8347 GCA_041984725.1 Acidimicrobiales bacterium
GCGCCAGCTGTCATCGAGCATTTCGACGAAAGTTCCTTCAGGCTGTCCTTCAATGGCTGCGATTTGTGCGATGATCCCGGATTCCTCGCCGAGCTCTTCGAGATTCGTGGCGAGGATTTCGGCCTCGTCTATTTCCTGGAAATATTTCAGCACGTCATCGAGCGACCAGTTGCATGCCGAATCCCTGACAGGCTGCGAGACTTGGTTGTTGCAGAGCCTGGTATTTCCGATAAGGACCATATCCTCTTCATTGACAGGATCGAAGCCGTAGCGGAAATGATCGGACCATGCGGTATTGCGAGATCCCATGATATAGGGGAGCTTGACGGTCGTTCCCTTGGAGAGGGTCTTGATGACGCGTGCCAGGTTGATAAAGGCGTTGTTGGAATTTTGCGTCATCTCTTTTCCTTATAAATCATGTCTCACGAATCGATTTTGAGGAATTCGGTCAGCTTGATGGCTTTTTGCTGATATCCAAGGCAGATTAGAAGACCGTCATTATTTACCTCTACCTTTCTTATCTCCCGATCGATGTTTTTCAGATATTTGCTCTCGATGACATCCGATATTTTCTTTCCCGGAAGATTGTCAACTATCATATCAGGGAATTTGGCATCGATTCGGATGAGACCTTTTTTATATTTGATACTGTCTGTAAGGTCTAGGTTTAGCTCGTAAGCATTGCTGATAAACAACGATCCAAGGCTGAGGGTTGTGAATTCGTAGCCTTCTTTCCATTCAAAACTGACATGCTTTTCATTGCCATAAAAGCCGAACATCATGGCCATGAAAATGATAGGATATTTCTCGAATCCGATCTTTTCGAAGAAATCCATATCGTTTTTATAGATTTTGCTTTGATTTTTTTTGTTGTCATAGAACTCGCTGATTCTGAGCGAGGCCAATCTCATCTTTTCAAGAATGATGGGATTTCTTGTGTTTAGAAGGCTTATGATTTTCTTCTTGAGATCATACGCGTTTTCCAGGTCTTCGTAATAGGACATTTCTGAAAAGCGCATGAGAGCTTCTACGCTTTTATAGATTGCAACATCTTTTTTGAGTTCCTCCTTCTCGAAATCTCGTAGCAATCCTCTTCTGGATTGCGAGATGGCTTTTTTGAGGACTTTCTCTTTGCTCCTGAAGGAGTCTATGAGATAGGTGATGAACTCATATTCCTTTTGGATATTTGCACCTGGCCAGACACAGATATTTGGCTGCAGTTCAGCCAGTTTTTCCATGCTCATTGGCAGATCCTTTTGATAAAATCGTGGTCGGGGCAGTTCGGATATCAAAAAAACCACCGCATGATGAAGGTTTCTTACCTTGCATCATGCGGTGGTTTTTTAAGGTTCATTTGAAAGATGACATCTGGAGCCGTGAGAAATCATCTCTCAAATGAACCCCGGTCTGCCTTGCCAGGCAGACCGGATGTTCATCGGCCGATCAGGCGGCCTTCTTGGTCGGAACGCCGAGCACCGCGAGGAACTGGCCGCCGCGCTGACCTTCTTCCTGTGCCGGAGCTTCTTCGAACGAGACACGCAGGGTCACGTCGTTGCCGACGACCAGATCGCGCACGAGTGCAGCCGACTTGCCCTGGGCGAGGACGGTGCGCTCGGTTTCACGGCCGCGCAGAGTCATCTTGGCGCGGAACTTCACCTGGTCAGTGCCGGTGGCGATGACGGAAGCTTCCGGAGCAGTCATGACGGTCATGGCGACGGTGTAACCCTTGACGGCGGCAGCAGCGGCGGTGTTGGTGGTGGTCATGTTGGTATTTCCTTTATTTGATCTATCTCTGAAACATTCAGAGCAAGGTTATTTCCGATTTTAAGATCATCAGACCCGGAAACCTTCTGATGAAATTCTTTTTTCCCCTCTAACCGAAGGGTCATTTTATTTACTCATGAAGCTCTCTTTCGAACCTCTGAAGTAACTGGGTCGATCGGTGGGTATCGAACCCACGGCCTAAGGCACAACAAGCCTTCGCTCTAGTCAACTGGGCTAGGGCTGCTATATTTCGTTTTTACCCTGTATTTAAGTATTTATTTCGTGGAATTTCCAAGCTTGACGAGTTATACGCTCGATTGCCTCGTTGTAACCACGCTGGTAAATCCAGCTTTTGTTTCGCACAATTACGACTTCGTTATGGCACAAACTCAGCTTCTCATCGAAAACGCTCATCTTGCTAGAATGTGCAGCGCCGGAACCTGATCATGGACTTCATTCCTCGCTTCTATTGAAACCATGGGACCAATGTCCACATCATCCATAGGGTCACCCATGATCTTCAATTCGAGAGAACGCCGAAGAGAATTAATGAACTTGGATTCATTTTTTTGAGTAACGATCAATCGCTTGGCAGCGATACAACTTTGTCCCGCGTTGACAAGACGGCTCTTGACGCAGGTTTCAACGGTGTGATCGAACTCGGCGTCGTCGAGGACGACGTAGGCGTCGCTGCCGCCGAGCTCGAGGACCGACTTCTTCAGCATCCGGCCCGCGACGGAGGCGACGGCGGCGCCGGCGGGCACGCTGCCGGTCAGGGTCACGGCACGGACGAGGTCGTGCCCGATGACCGATTCGACCGCGTCGCTGCCGATCTTCAGGCTGCGGAACAGACCGTCGGGCAGGCCAGCGTCGCGGAAGATCTCCTCGATCGCCAGCGAGCACCCGGTGACGTTGGACGCGTGCTTGAGCACCATGCCGTTGCCGGCCATGAGCGCCGGCGCGGCGGGACGGAACACCTGCCACAGCGGGAAGTTCCACGGCATCACGGCGAGGACGACGCCGAGGGGTTCGTGGTGGAGGTAGCTGCGGTCGCGGTCGGCGTCGTAGTCGACGTCGGCGAGCATCGCCTCGGCGTGGTCGGCGTAGTGGCGACAGACCCACGCGCACTTGTCGACCTCGGACCGACCGGCGCCGACGGGTTTGCCCATCTCGACCGCCATGAGCCGGGCCAGTTCCTCGCGCCGGGCCTCGAGCCGGTCGGCGGCCGCCCGCAGGATCGGGGCGCGCTGGTCGAACGTCAGCCGGCGCCACTCGGTGTGCCGGGCGTGAGCGGTCTCGACCGCCGTCGCCGCCTCGTCGGGCGTGTGCGGCTCGTACGTGGCGACGGTCTCGCCGGTGGCGGGGTTGACGGAGGTGAGCATTTCACCTCGGTAGCACCGGCCTCGTCGACCGAAACGTCGGCTCCGACCGGAGGCGACGCGCGCCCAGAGCGCGCGCCAACTCCGACCGGAGCCGAAGCGCGCTGGGAGCGCGCTTCGGATCCTTCGCCGCAGCGGGGTCACCGGCTGCGGTCGCGACTGCGGCCCTAGGGTCCGTCCGATGCGCGCCGCCGACCTCGCCCGCCTCCACCACGGCTCGGCGTGCTGTGGTGGCGACCTGGTCGCGGGCCTCGGGGCGCTGGTCCCGGCACCTCCGACCGGACGACCCGGCGCCGCCCGGCGCACGCCTCCCACCGGGCCGGCGACGGTGTTCCGGAACGCCGTCGTGCTCCCGGTCGACGACGCCTTCTCGCAGGCGAGCGCCATCGCCGTGCGGGGCGACCGCATCGTCGCGGTCGGGACCGACGACGACGTCCGGGCGGCGGCCGGCACCGACGCCTTCCTCGTCGACGCCGACGGCGCCACCATCCTGCCCGGCTTCATCGAACCGCACGCCCACGTCCTGCCCACCGCGCTGCTGGGCGGCCTGCACGACATCGGCCCGTTCCGGTTCCCGACCGTCGCAGGCGCGCTCGACCACCTGCGGTCGCTCGTGCCCGACGTGCCGCGCGGCCACTGGCTCGCCGCCCGCCAGTTCGACCCGTCGCTGCAGGACGGCCCCGACCGGCTGACCACCGAGTTGCTCGACACGGTGTCCGACGTCGTGCCCGTGATCGTGCTCAACGCATCCCTGCACTTCACCTACGCCAACTCGGCGGCGCTGGCGGCGGCCGGCGTCGACCGGGACACGCCCGACATCCCCGGCTCGCCCTACGGCCGGTACGCGGACGGCTCCCTCGACGGCGTGCTCATCGGTCAACAGGCGATGCTGAGCGTCCAGGCCCACAACCCCAACATGCGCGAGATCGACCTCGTCGCCGCGGCTCGCGCCGTCGCCGCCCGCGCCGCGTCGGTCGGCGTCACCACGATCTGCGACCAGGGCACCGGCGCCGTGCTCGGGCCGGGCGACATCGACCTCTTCCACGCCATGGCCGCCGACGACGCCCTCGCCACCCGGCTGCGCTACTCCTGCTTCGACACCCGCGCCGCCGGCTTCGACGAGCACGGCGTGCGCTGCGGCGACGGCGACGAGATCGTGCGGGCCACCGGCTGGAAGATCGTGTCGGACGGCTCGAACCAGGGTCGGACCGGTCATCAGCGCGAGCCCTACCTCGGCACCCGGGACCGCGGTCTGCCCTACGTGACGCCCGACGACCTCGTGGCGACCGCCCGGGCCCGGGCCGCGGCCGGCTGGCAGGTGGTCATCCACGCCAACGGCGACCGCGCCATCGACCACGCCCTCGACGCGCTCCACGCCGCCGTCGCCGCCGGCGGGCCCGACCGTCGCCACCGCATCGAGCACTGCTCGCTCCTGCACGACGAGCAGATCGAGCGCATCGCCGCGCTGGGGGTCTCGCCGTCGTTCCTGATCGGCCACGTCCACTACTGGGGGCAGGCGTTCCGCGACGAGATCCTCGGGCCGGAACGGGCCCGGTTGTTGGGGCGGACCCGTTCGTGCGACGAGGCGGGCATCCGGTGGACGATCCACTCCGACGAGCTCGTCACCCCCATGGACCCGCTGCGCTGCATCGAGAACGCCGTGACGCGCGAGCTGTGGCGCGAGCCCGGGGTCGCGCTCAACCCCGACGAGCGGGTGCCGGTCGAGGCGGCGATCCGGTCGATGACCGCGGATGCGGCGTGGCAGTGCCACAGCGACCACGAGGTCGGGACGCTGGCCCCGGGCCGCCACGCCGATCTCGTCGTCCTCGGCGACGACCCACGACGCGTCGACCCGGGCGCCATCGGGGCCATCGAGGTCGTCGAGACCTGGATGGGCGGCGTGCGGCGCCACTGAGTCGCGCCGCCACCCGGACGCGCCAGGGGGCCGGGCACGTGGCCCGGCCCCCTCGCACCGCTTTCAGCCGATCAGGGTCGGCTGATCAGATCAGCGGTGCAGGTCGAAGCGGTCGTTCTCCATGACCTTGACCCAACCGGCGACGAAGGCGTCGAGGAAGAGCTCCTCGCCGCCCGCCGAGGCGTACTCCTCGGCGATCGCCCGCAGCTGGCTGTTCGAGCCGAAGACGAGATCGACCCGGCTGGCCTTCCACGTGTCGGCACCCGTGCCGCGGTTCGTGCCGTGGAACACGTCCTCGGCCTCGCCGACCGACGACCACGCCGTGTCCATCGACAGCAGGTTGACGAAGAAGTCGTTCGTCAGCTGGCCCTTGCGGTCGGTGAACTCGCCGTAGCCCTCGTCGCCGATGTTGGCGCCGAGGACTCGCAGGCCGCCGACGAGGGCGGTCATCTCCGGCGCCGACAGGTCCAGCATGAAGGCCTTGTCGACGAGCTGGTGCTCGGTGGGCACGGCGCCCTGCTTCTTCACGTAGTTGCGGAAGCCGTCGGCCGTGGGCTCGAGGTACTGGAACGAATCGATGTCGACGTCGTCCTGGGACACGTCGCCGCGACCCGAGGTGAACGGCACCGTGATGTCGTGCCCGGCCGCCTTGGCGGCGGCCTCGACGGCGGCGGTGCCGCCGAGCACGATCAGGTCGGCGATCGACACGTCCTTGCCCGAGGAGGCCTTGATCTCCTCGAGCTTCGAGATGACCGCGCCGACGCCGGCCTGCACGTTGACGTCCCAGTCGCTCATCGGCGACAGCCGGATGGTGGCGCCGTTGGCGCCGCCCCGGAAGTCGGTCTTGCGGTAGGTGGACGCCGAGGCCCACGCCGTGCCGACGAGCTGGGCGGTGGTCAGGCCCGAGTCGAGGATGGCCGTCTTCAGCTCGGCGACGTCGGCGTCGCTGAGCGTCGGGCCGGCGGGCACGTTGTCCTGCCACTGCAGCTTCTCGCTCGGCGCCATGGGGCCGATGTAGCGGTCGGCGGGGCCCATGTCGCGGTGCAGGAGCTTGAACCAGGCCCGGGCGAACGCGTCGGCCAGCTGGTCGGGGTTCTCGTGGAAGCGCTTGGAGATCTCGAGGTAGGCCGGGTCGGTGATCATCGCCATGTCGGCGGTGGACATCGTCGGCTTGGTCTCGGGGGCGCCGTCGGCGACCGGCGGGACCATGTAGCCCTCCTTGACCTCCTTGGGCTGCCACTGGTTGGCGCCGGCGGGCGACTTGACCAACTCCCACTCGTGCCCGAACAGCGTGTCGAGGTACTTGTTGTCCCACTGCGTCGGCGTGGGCGTCCAGGCACCTTCGAGGCCGGAGGTCACGGCGTACTCGCCGAGGCCCGTCTCGTTCGGGTTCGACCACCCGAAGCCCTGGGCGGCCAGTTCGGCCCCCTCGGGCTCGCGGCCGATGATGTCGGCGTCGCCGTTGCCGTGCATCTTGCCGAAGGTGTGACCACCGACGACCAGAGCGACGGTCTCCTCGTCGTTCATCGCCATGCGGCCGAAGGTCTGACGGATGTCGTGGGCCGACTTGAGGGCGTCGGGCACGCCGTTGGGACCCTCGGGGTTCACGTAGATGAGCCCCATCTGCACGGCAGCGAGCGAACCGAGCAGCTCACGGTTGCCCTCCTCGAACGTGCCCGAGTAGCGCTCGTCCTTGTCGTCGAGCCACTCGTTCTCGGGACCCCAGTAGATGTCGTCCTCGGGCGCCCACACGTCCTCGCGGCCGAACGCGAAGCCGAACGTCTTGAAGCCCATGGTCTCCAGGGCCCGGTTCCCGACGAACACGAACAGGTCGGCCCACGAGATCTTCTTGCCGTACTTCATCTTGACGGGCAGCAGCAGCCGCCGGGCCTTGTCGAGGTTGCCGTTGTCGGGCCACGAGTTCAGCGGGGCGAAGCGCTGCGCGCCGGTGCCGGCGCCGCCGCGGCCGTCGTGGACCCGGTAGGTGCCGGCGGCGTGCCAGGCCAGACGGATGAAGAGGCCGCCGTAGTGGCCCCAGTCGGCGGGCCACCAGTCCTTGGAGTCGGTCATGAGCGCGTCGACGTCGCGGGTGAGGGCGTCGAAGTCGATCTGGCCGACGGCCTCGGCGTAGTCGAAATCGTCGCCGAGCGGGTTGGACGCGGGGTGCCCCTGGTGGAGGATCCGCAGGTTGAGCTGGTTGGGCCACCACTTCTCGTTGGACTGGAACTCCGCAGAGGTGAGTGAGCCCCACTCGGGGTTGGGCGTGTCGCTCATGGTTTCTCCTGGTTGCTTCTCGCTGTCGATGGTCAGGTCAGGGTCTGGTGGTCGGGTCGGGGCGCGTCGCGGCACTCGGGGCAGCGGCCCCAGTACACGACCTCGGCCTCGTCGATCTCGAAGCCCGAGTCGTCGGCCGCGGTGAGGCACGGCGTGTACCCCACGGCGCAGTCGACGTCGGCCATGTGGCCGCAGTCGCGGCACACGACGTGGTGGTGGTTGTCGCCGACGCGGTTCTCGTACCGGGCCACGGAGCCGGCCGGCTGGATGCGCCGGATCAGCCCCTTGTCGGCGAGCAGGCCGAGGGAGTCGTACACGGCCTGGCGCGAGACGGCGCCGAGTTCGGTGCGCACGATGCCCGCGACGTCCTCGGTGGTGCAGTGCGGGAGATCGGCGACGGCGCGCAGCACGGCGAGGCGCTGGGCGGTGACCTGCACGCCGTGCTGGCGGAGCAGATCGGATGGCGTTTCGTGGGCGGGTGGCGTCACGAGGCCTTCACGGGTCGAGGTGCGGATGCCGGTCGAGAAGTCTGGACGAGGTCCAGAATCAGACCGGCTCCGACAGTTGTAACGCCCGTCACCTCCGAACGCAACCCCCCTGGCGGTGAATTCGAGGTGGCGGGGACCGAACCCGGCGGTGTCCCCCACGGTCGGATCGGGTATGGCGGCCGCCGTGCCGCTGGACTTCGAGCTGACGACGGCCGCGGCCGTCCACGGCGTCGTGGGCCTCGTGGCGCTCGGCCTCTGTCTCCTCCCGCGCCTCCTGCACCAGCGACCGCTCTCCTTCCCCGTCCTCTACGTGGCGGCCGGCTGGGCCCTCGCCAGCCTCCCGCTGGCCCTGCCCGAGATCGACCCCGTCGACGACGGCGCGGCGACCGTCCACCTGACCGAGGTCGGCGTGATCGTGGCGCTCTTCGGCGTGGGGTTGAAGATCGGCCGCCCCCTGACGTTGCGAGGGTGGGCCCCGACGTGGCGTCTCCTCGGGCTCGCCATGCCCCTGACCATCGCCGGCGTCG
>JBHIXO010000187.1:0-8326 GCA_041984725.1 Acidimicrobiales bacterium
GTCGAAGCTGGTGCCAAAGACGTGCACGGAGGCCGAGTTCTGGCGCTGCTACTTTTGTTGGTCGTGGCACTCTGTCGCGGCTCTGGACGAGGAGGAGGAGGACACGGAGGAGCTGCGGCGCGAGGAGGTCGACAGTGGCCTGCGCCCGGCGGATGACGCCCTGCCCGCCGACGTGCGCGGGAGCGGTCGCTTCCATCGGGCCGCCACACCGGGGCTCTGGCGTGAGCACCTCAGCGCCGACGAGGCCGCCTGGGCGGAGGAGACGTTCGCCACCGAGCTCGAGCGGTTCGGCTACGACGTCTGATCGCCCCGGCCTGCGATCTCACCCTCGGTACCCTCGACCGGCCATGTCCCCCGCCCCCTGGACCCCCGACGCCACGTTCTGGCGGGAGCGTCCGGTGCTGCTCACCGGGGCCGGGGGCTTCGTCGGGCGTCACGTCGGACGCCGGCTCCACGACGCCGGCGCCCGCGTGGTCGTCCTCGCCCGCCGACCCGACGCCGTCCGGGACGTGGTCGAGGGGAGCGTCCTGGTCGAGGGCGACGTCGTCGACGACGAGGCGGTCACCCGGGCGGTCACCGACCACGACGTCCGCACCGTCGTGCACCTCGCCGCGCAGAGCCAGGTCCCGGTCGCCAACCGCGACCCCGCGCCGACGTTCGACGCCAACATCCGCGGGACGTGGACCGTGCTCGACGCCGCCCGACGAGCCGGCACGGTCGAGCAGGTCGTCACCGCGAGCAGCGACAAGGCCTACGGCTCCCACGACCGCATGCCGCTCACCGAGGACGCGCCGCTGCTCGCCGCGCACCCCTACGACGCCTCGAAGGCGTGCGCCGACATCATCGCCCGCACGTACGCGGCGTCGTACGCCCTGCCGGTGTGCACGTCGCGCTGCGGCAACGTGTTCGGGCCGGGCGACACGAACTGGGAGCGGCTCGTGCCGGGCACGTTCCGCGCCGTGCTCGGCGGCGAGGCGCCGGTGATCCGCTCCGACGGCACCATGGTGCGCGACTTCCTGTCGGTCGAGGACGTCGCGCCGGCGATGCTCCGGATCGTCGAGGCCCTCGCCGACGACCCCGGGCTCGCGGGCGAGGCCTTCAACCTGTCGACCGGTCGCGGCGTGTCGGTGCTCGAGATGGTCGAACGCGTGCAGCGCGCCGCCGGCACCGACCTCGAACCGGTCGTCGGCTCGTCGACGACGAACGAGATCGACGTGCAGGAGCTGAGCGCCGACAAGGCGCGCCGGCTCCTCGGGTGGACCCCGCACCTCGACCTCGACGAGGCCCTGGCCCGCACCGCGGACTGGTACCGGAGCCACCTCGGCGGCAGCTCGTGAGTCGCCGGTGACCACGCGCCCCAACATCGTGCTCGTCGTGCTCGACACCGCCCGCGCCGACGCCTTCGAGCCCTACGGGGCCCGGCCGGGCGCCAGCCCCGCCGTGCAGCAGCTCGCCGACCGCGGCGCCGCCGCCCCACACGCCTACGCCCCCGCCTGCTGGACCGTCCCGTCACACGTGTCGCTGTTCTCGGGCCTGCTCCCGCGCACGGCCGGGATCGACCACCGCGGCGGCGGGGACCACGCCCACTTCCGGGCCGCGCTCGAACACCACCGCGACCGCCTGCTCCCCGCCGTCCTCGCGCGGCAGGGCTGGGAGACGGTGGGCGTCAGCGCCAACCACTGGATCCACGAACTGAGCGGCTTCGACCTCGGCTTCGACGAGTTCCACTCCGTGCACAGCCCACGCACCCGCGCCTTCGACCAGACCGGCTGGCGGTCGGCGGCGACCTGGTACGGCGACGCCCTGCGGGCCCGGCTCGACGACGGGGCCGAGCGGATCGCCGAGATCCTGCGCGCGTGGCGACGGCCCCGAGCCCAGGCCACCAAGCCGTTCTTCTGGTTCGTGAACCTGCTCGAGTGCCACTCCCCGTACCTGCCGCCCACGCCGTGGACGACGCTCGGGCCGATCGCCCGGATGCGGGCCGCGGCCGAGGCCCGCCGCCACCTCTCGTTCGAGTCGATCTGGATGTCGTCGGTCGGTGGCTTCCACGTGCCCGACGGCGCCATCGACCGGATGCGACGCCAGTACGCCGGCGCCATCGCGCAGCTCGACGCGTGGCTGGCGCGGCTGCTGCAGGACCTCGACGACGCCGGCGTCCTCGACGACACGCAGGTCATCGTCACGTCGGACCACGGCGAGAACTTCGGGGAGGGCGGCCTGCTCGGCCACTGCTTCTCGCTCGACGACCGGCTGCTGCGGATCCCGTTCGTCACCGGCGGGCCGCTCGACCTCGACCCCGGCCCGCACCCGTGGAGCCTCGTCGGCACGCCACACCTGCTCGGCGAGGCCCTCGACCTCGACCACCCCTGGCGGGAACCGGCGTGGGGTCCGGTGCCGGTCGCCCAGTTCGACGCCCCCGGCACCCCCGAGAACCCCGCGATGTACGAGGCCGTCGAGCGGTGGGGCCTCGGGGCCGACGCGGTCGCCCGGCTGTCGACGTCGTTCGCGTGCGCCACCGACGGCCGGCACAAGCTGCTCCGTCGCGACGGCGTCGACCTCCTCGTCGACGTCACGGTCGACCCGCTCGAGACCCGCCCCGTCCCCGTCGACGTCGAGGATCCCGCCGCGCCGGAGATCACTGCGTTGCGGGCCGCGCTCGACCGCGCCGAGGCCGAGGAGGTGCCCGCCATCGCCCTCGCCGACGGACCGGCGGCACCCGCCCACGTCAGCGCCGACGAACAGGCCCGCATCGAGGAGCAGATGCGGATGCTGGGCTACCTGTGAGCGGGTTGTCGCCCGCCGGGACCGAGGGACCAAGATGGCCGCGCATGCCCTCCGCCCCGGCCCGCTCCGGATTCCGGCTCGAGCGCGAGCCCACCTCGGTGGCGGGGATCGTCCGGTCGACGGTCGCGGCGCTCCCCCTCATCCGGCTGCTCGCCCGCAAGGAGTTCCACGTCCGCTACCGCCGGGCGTCGTTCGGCGTCCTCTGGGCGGTGGCGCTCCCGCTCACCCAGGCGCTGGTCCTCGCCGTCGTGCTCGGCCGGGTCGCCCGCTTCGACGTCGGCGTGTCGCTCGGCGTCTTCATCTTCGCCGGGACGCTCCCGTTCTCGCAGCTGACCGCCGCGCTCGGCGCAGCCACGACCTCGATCGTCGACAACACCCAGCTCTCGTCGCGGGTGTACTTCCCCCGCACCGTCCTGCCGCTCATGGTCGTCGGGTCCACGGTGTACGGCCTCGTCGCCGGTCTGCTCGCGCTCGGTGCGGTCACCGTGATCGCCGGCGAGTCGCTCGGCCCCGAGGTGTGGATCCTGCTGCCGGCCGTCGCGCTCACCGTCGTCTTCGCGTCGGGGCTCGCGCTGGTGGCCTCCGCGCTGCACGTGTACTTCCGCGACACGAAGTACGTGGTCGCCGCCGGCACCACCGTCTGGTTCTACGCGACGCCGATCTTCTACCCGCTCGACGAACTCGACGGGACGCTGCGCGGCCTGCTCGTCGCCAACCCGGCCACGGGCATGGTGCAGCTGTACCGGGCCGCGCTCGGGATCGACGTGCCGAGCCTGGTGCCGTCGTTGCTCTCGACCGTGGGGACGTCGGTCGTGCTGGTCGTCGTCGGCGTCGCGCTCCACGCCCGCTGGGACCGCGTCTTCGCGGACCTGTTGTGACCGCGTCCTCGCCCGCTCCGAGCCGGAGCCCGTCGACCGACCTCGCCATCAGCGTCGAGGCCGCGTCGAAGCGCTACCTCAAGCTGGCCGACACGCCCACGCTCGTCGGCCGGGCGTTGCAGTTGCGCAACCGGACCCGACGCGGCGAGCTGTGGGCGCTGCGCGACGTGAGCTTCACCGCCGAACGGGGCGAGTGCCTCGGGTTCATCGGGCGGAACGGGTCGGGCAAGAGCACGCTGCTGCGCATGCTCGCCGGCGTCACCGCGCCGTCGCGGGGCGCGGTCGAGGTGCGCGGTCGGGTCGCGCCGCTCATCGCCGTGGGCGTCGGGTTCCACCCCGAGCTCACCGGGCGCGAGAACGTCGTCGTCAGCTCCGCGATCCTCGGGCGCGACCCGGCCGCCACCGCCGAAGCGTTCGACGAGATCGTCGCGTTCGCCGACATCGGCGACTTCCTCGACACGCCGGTGAAGTTCTATTCGTCGGGCATGTTCGTCCGGCTCGGCTTCGCCGTCGCGATCTCGATCGCACCCGAGGTGCTGCTCGTCGACGAGGTGCTCGCCGTCGGCGACATCGGGTTCCAGCAGCGGTGCTTCGCCCGCATCGACGAGCTCCGCGCCGCCGGCACCACGATCGTCCTCGTCAGCCACAACCTCAACGCGGTACGCCGCCTGTGCGACCGCACGGGCGTCCTCCACGACGGCACGCTGCGCCACCTGGGCGACACCGGCGAGGCCATCGCCCTGTTCCAGCACCTCCTCGCCACCGACGGCGGTGCCCGGGCGGCGAGCGCGCTCCAGGTCCGCAGCGCCCGTCTCGTCGACGACGCCGGTGCCGACGCCGGCACGGTCGCCGCCGGGCAGCGGTTCTCGCTCGATCTCGACCTGGCCTGCACCGAGGCCGTCGACGACCCCGTCCTCACCGTGCAGGTCGTGAACGACCAGGGCGTGCAGCTGGCCGCCATCAGCTATCCGCATCTGAGCCGCGAGGAGATCTATCACGGCGTAGAAACGTTTTACCGGCGCTTTTATTTCCGCCCGTCCAAAATCTGGGAAATCGTCAGGGAGATGATGGGTAGCTGGAGCATGACCCGGCGGCGACTGCGCGAAGGCGTGGAATTCTTCCGCTTCTTGCATTCTCACGAGGCCTGAGACGTGGCCGGCCGCACGATGTTGATCGTCACCGCCGACGACTTCGGTCTGCACGGCGATGTCAATGCGGCTGTAGAGCAGGCGCACTGCGACGGCATCCTCAACGCCGCGAGCCTGATGGTGAGCGCACCAGCTGCCGCCGATGCCGTGGCCCGCGCGCACCGGCTGCCGGGACTGCGCGTTGGCTTGCATCTGGTGCTGGCCGACGGCTGGTCGACGCTGCCGTGGGAGTCGATTCCCGATCTGGTCGATATCGATGGCCGCTTCGGCGATGCGATGGTGCGCGACGGTCTGCGCTTTGCCCTGTTTCCCGCGGTGCGCGCGCAGCTTGCGCTGGAGATACGGGCGCAATTCGAAGCGTTCCGGCAAACAGGACTGACCCTGGACCACGTGAACGCGCACAAGCACTTTCATCTGCACCCGACCATTCTGGGCCTGATCCTCCGCATCGGCCGCGACTATGGCCTGCGCGCCATGCGTCTGCCTCGCGAGGTCGGGGGCGCCGTCTTCCTGCGACCGTGGCTGGCCCTGCTGCGACGGCGCCTGGAGCGTGCCGGCATCGCACACAACGACTTTGTGTTGGGACTGTCGGGCAGCGGCGCGATGGACGAGGCCGCGGTGCTGGCGGCGCTGGACCGGCTGCCGCCGGGCGTGGTGGAAATGTACTTGCATCCCGCGGTCACCTCGGGTGCCCGCATCGGTGCGTCGATGCCCGACTATCGGCATGCCGATGAACTGGCCGCTTTGCTGTCTCCGCGCGTGCGTGCGGCGGCGGAGCGGGTGGCACCGCGCCGAGGCGGCTTTACCGACTTGCTCACTGCATGACGTGGAAGCGCTTTGCCTTGCCGGGGGCGTTGGTGGGCTTGCTGATCCTCACCGTGGTGGTGGCGCGGCAAGCGCTGACCCAGGTCTTCGATATCCTGGCTCATGCCGGCTGGCCGTTGATATGGCTGGCGCCGATCCACGCCGCGGCGCTCTGGCTGGACGCGCGCGGATGGCGAACACTGTTGGCGCCGGCCGACCCTGATGCGCGCGCGGATACCAACTTCCTGCTCTGGGTGGCCGCCGTGCGCGAGGCCGTTTCCCGACTACTGCCAACTGCCGGGGTCGGCGGCGAGATCGTTGGCATCCGGTTGGCTCTGCGCCGGGTGCCCGACGGCAGCGCCGTCACCGCCAGTGTGCTGATCGAGGTCATGGTGACGATGTTCGCGCATTACCTGTTCGCGCTCGCCGGCTCACTGCTGCTTATCTCGACGATACCGGCTACCGGCAACATCGTGCTGGTGACGATGGGCCTGCTGCTGTCGTTGCCGGTGCCCGCCCTGTTCGCCTATGCGCTGCGTCATGGGGCATGGTTTGCGTGGCTGGAAGCCGCCGCGCGCCGCATGCTTGGCGAGCAGCACCCTCTGGTGTCGCGGTTGGATGGCAAGCGCCTCGACTGGCAAATCCGATCCCTATGCGGACGTGGACGCCTGCTGGCGAGCACGCTGGCGTGGCAGTTGGCTAGTCTGGTAGTGGGGACGCTGGAAGTGTGGTGGGGACTGCCGCTGTTGGGGCAGACAGTCGACTTTGGCGACGCACTGGCGATCGAAGCGTTGACGCTGGCGGCGCGCCAGATCGCGTTTTTTATCCCGGCGGGGCTGGGCGTGCAGGAAGCTGTGCTGGTGGCGCTGGGAACCAGTCTGGGGATCGATCCGCCCACATCGCTGGCGCTTGCCCTGGTGAAGCGCACGCGAGAGTTGGCGTTCGGAATCCCGGCGCTGTTGTCGTGGCAATGGGCGGAATGGCGCAGCATGCGCAATGCTTGACGCCAACCCGAGCGGGACGGGCTGGGTCGGCAGCGGCCGTTCGAGGCTGAAACGTTGAGTTTGCCGGCCGCATGCTGATGCAGGGCCTGCGGCGGGGCAGGGCGCTAGCCGTTGTCGCCGCCGGCCACCGGCAGCACAGTGCCCGTGATGTAACCCGCTTCGTCAGAGGCGAGGAAGAGAATCGGGGCGATCTGCTCGTCCAGCGTGCCGTATCGCTTGAAGAACGTAGACCCGGTCACCTGGGCGACCGCCTCGCGCATCCAGGCCTTCTCTTGTGCGTTGTCGCCAGCGGCGTTGCGCGGCACGCGTCGCGCAGGCGCTTCGGTCCCGCCGGGGGCCGCCGCAACCACGCGAATGTTGTGCTCGCCGTATTCCATCGCCAGGGACTGCGTCATGGCGTTGACGCCACCCTTGGCCGCCGAGTACGGCACGCGACGTATTCCGCGCGTAGCGTTCGAGGACACGTTCACGATGGTGCCGCCACCTTGGGCAAGCATGTGCGGCAGCACCGCATGGCATGCGTACAGGGTAGGCATGAGCGAACGGCGAATCTCGGCATCGATCTGGTCGGGTTCGAATTCGGCGAAAGGCCGCATGCGGATGGCGCCGCCCACACCGTTGATCAGAATGTCGACGCGGCCAAATATCTTCACCGCGAAATCCATCGTGGCGGCGGCACCGTCATAGGTTTCCAGGTCCGCAATGAAGCCGGCTGTCTCGGCCCCCTGTGCTTCGGCAGCGACTTCGGCAACGAAGTCGGCGCGGTCGACAAACAGGACCTTGGCGCCTTCGGCCGCTGCGCGCAGGGCCACCCCACGGCAAATACCCTGGGCTGCGCCAGTGACCACCATCACCTTGCCTTCGAATCGTCGGGCGCTCATGGCGTCACCGTGGCCGCGTTGGGCGTGAACTTCTCGTAATGGAAGCTGTTGGGCTTGACGCCATGGTCGTCAAAGTACTTGCGCACGGCGTCGACCATCGGGGGCGGCCCACACAGATACACGTCGACATCGCCATCGTTCAAGCACTCCGCCGGAATATGCTCGGTCACCCAGCCCTTGCGAGGGTGATTCGATGCCGCTTCCGCAACCACGGTGCTGAAGGTGAAGTGAGGCAGCTTCGCGGCGTATGCCTCGATTTGCTCGACCTGGACCAGATCGAGATCCCGCGTCACGCCGTAGATCATATGCACCTTCTGCTGCGAGTTCGCACGCACCAGCACTTCGAGCATAGAGAGGAAAGGAGCCAGGCCGGTGCCGCCGGCCAGCAAAAGCAAGGGCCGTTCCACCGCACGCAGATAAAAGCTGCCCAGCGGGCCGGTCAGTTGTACGTGGTGGCCGGGCCGGGCCGATTCCAGCCACGTGCTCATCACCCCGCCCGGAATCTTCTTGATCAGAAAACTGATTGTCGATGCGCCAGGCGCGGAAGAGAACGAATACGAGCGATGCTGGCCGCTGCCCGGTACATCGACGTTGACGTACTGCCCCGCCAGGAAGACCGGGGGAATGCTGTCGACGTTCAGTTCAAGGACCACGGCCGCATCGTTGTGCTGTTCGATCTTGGTGACCGTTGCGGCAAATTTGCTTTGCTCGGTCTTGCAAACGGTCGACGACGCCGGAACCGCGATCACGCAGTCGCTCTGCGGCACCATCTGGCACGTGAGCACGAGTCCGCCGGCCTTCTCGTCATCGCTCAGTGCATCCTCGAT
>JBHIXO010000188.1:0-8320 GCA_041984725.1 Acidimicrobiales bacterium
ACCCGTGATGTCGTGGGGCCGCCGGTCCGCGAGCGCGGTGGTGAAGGCGTCGGCCCGGTCGTCCTCGACGCCAGCGCGCAGCACGGGCCGCCCGTCGCCGCCCTCGGCCTCCCACAGACCGGCGGCGCCGGCGCCCCAGCACCGGTCGCCGAGCAGGTCGAGATCGTCGGGCGCCGCGGGGTCGAGCACGAACTCGAAGAGGCGCACGCCCCGAGTGTGCCCCGACGCGACGATGCACCGCCGGGATCGGCGGTGCATCGGGTCGGGCCGGGCCCGACCGGCCGTGTTCGTGGTGGGCGTGCCGGTGGTGGCGACTTACGCGGCGTCGAGCGTGGCCAGGGCGGCGTAGGCCTCCCGGCGGGACCGCCGCATCGCCGACTCGAGCGCTGCGGCGTCGAAGCCGCCGTCGTCGGTGTCGACGTCCCACTCGGCGTGGTCGTCGATCTGAGGTCCGTCCAGGTGCAGGTGCAGATCCGCCATGGATCCGATGCAACCGCGGCCACATGGTCGTTCGGTGACGACGACGTGACACTTCGTGTCAGCTCCATCACGGAACCCCGTCGAATGTGACGGAGCGCAGCGGGTTGGCGGTGGCCGGAGCGTTTCGCTATCGTTTCCTCTTCGTGCCCCGAGGCCCTCGCGCCCCGGGACCGTAGATCGCAATCGAGGCCCGTGCAGGCCCGCCGCCCCCCGGGGTCCGGGAACCGTACGGCACAACCGAACCAGCGCTCCGCTGGGCCTCAGTGCCCTGCGGAGCGTTCGCGTGAAGAAGGACCGAGAGAAGAAGGCTCATGGCTTCGAAATCCATCGTCGCCACCAAGGTCGGCATGACGCAGGTCTGGGACGAGGACAACCGCATCGTCCCGGTCACGGTCCTTCGCGTCCAGCCGTGCCGAGTGGTGCAGATCAAGACGCCGGAGCGCGACGGCTACAGCGCGCTCCAGGTCACCTTCGGCCAGCGTGACGCCCGCAAGCTCACCATGCCCGAGGCCGGCCACTTCAAGGCCGCCGAGGTCGAGCCGGGCGAGAAGCTCGTCGAGCTCCGCCTCGACGACGTCACCGGGTACGAGGTCGGCCAGGAGATCACGGCCGAGACCTTCGCCGCCGGCGACCTCGTCGACATCACGGGCGTCTCCAAGGGCAAGGGCTTCGCCGGCACGATGAAGCGCCACGGCTTCGCCGGTCTGCCGGCCAGCCACGGTGCCCACCGCGTGCACCGCAAGCCGGGCGCCATCGGCGCCTGCGCCACGCCCGCCCGCGTGTTCAAGGGCCAGCGCATGGCCGGCCGCATGGGCAACGAGAAGGTCACGACCCAGAACCTGCGGATCGTCGAGGCCGACGCCGAGCGCCAGCTCGTCCTCGTCCTCGGCTCGGTCCCCGGCCCCAAGCAGTCGACGGTGCTCATCCGCGACGCGGCGAAGAAGGCGGTGGCCAGCTGATGCCCTCGATCGACGTGAAGAACACCGCGGGCAGCACGGTCGGCTCGGCCGACCTCGCCGAGGAGATCTTCGGCATCGAGCCCAACACGGCGGTCATGCACCAGGTCGTGACGGCCCAGCTCGCCGCCCGCCGTGCCGGCACGCAGTCCACCAAGACCCGGGCCGAGGTCCGCGGCGGTGGCGCCAAGCCGTGGAAGCAGAAGGGCACCGGCCGCGCCCGCCAGGGTTCGATCCGTTCGCCGCAGTGGCGCGGTGGTGGTGTGGCCCTCGGCCCCAAGCCCCGCTCCTACGCGCAGAAGACCCCGAAGAAGATGGTGAAGCTGGCGCTGCGCTCGGCGCTGTCGGACCGCTACGCCTCCGAGCGCATCGTCGTCCTCGACTCGTGGGGCCTCGACGCCCCCAAGACGAAGACGGCCCGCATCGCGCTCGAGACGCTCGGCACGTCGGGCCGGGTGCTCGCCGTGGTCGGCCGCGACGACGTCAACGCCGCCAAGAGCCTCGCCAACCTCCCGCAGGTGCACGTGTGCGTGCCCGAGGAGCTGAACACCTACGACGTGCTCGTCAGCGACTGGGTCGTCTTCACCCAGGACGTGCTGCCCACGACGACGCCTGCGGCCGCCCCGGCCCCGACCGAGGAGGCCGCCAGCTGATGGACCTTCGCTCCGTCATCATCGAGCCGGTCGTGTCCGAGAAGAGCTACGACCTCATCGACGCCAACGTGTACACGTTCCGCGTCCACCCCGACGCCAACAAGACCCAGATCCGCCAGGCGGTCGAGGAGATCTTCGGTGTCCGGGTGCTCAAGGTGAACACCCTGAACCGCAAGGGCAAGCGCATCCGGAGCCGTCGCACCGGTGCGTTCTCGACCCGTCCCACCCACAAGCGAGCCATCGTCACCGTGCACGGCGAGGACTCCATCGATCTCTTCGAGGGGGTCTGATCATGCCGGTCCGCAAGCGCAAGCCCTCCAGCCCGGCCCGCCGGTTCCAGACGGTTTCGGACTTCTCCGAGATCACGAAGTCCACGCCGGAGAAGACGCTGCTCGCCAAGAAGTCGAGCACCGGTGGCCGCAACAACCACGGCCGGATGACCTCGCGTCACCGCGGTGGTGGCCACAAGCAGCGGTACCGCACCGTCGACTTCCGCCGCACCAAGGACGGCGTCGAGGCCAAGGTCGTGGCGGTCGAGTACGACCCCAACCGCAACTGCCGCATCCTGCTGCTCCACTACGTGGACGGCACCAAGAGCTACATCCTCGCCCCGCGCGGCCTGAAGGTCGGCGACCGGGTGGTCTCGGGCCAGGGCGCCGACATCACGCCCGGCAACGCGATGGAGCTGCGCTACATCCCCGTCGGTACGACCGTGCACAACGTCGAGCTGCAGCCCGGTGGCGGCGGCAAGATGGGCCGCTCGGCCGGCACCTCGATCCAGCTCGTCGCCAAGGAGGGTGCGCACGCCACGCTGCGCCTGCCCTCCTCGGAGATGCGCCGGGTCCCGATCGACTGCCGTGCCACCGTCGGCGAGGTCGGCTTCGCCGAGGCCGACCTCATCAAGGTCGGCAAGGCGGGTCGCAACCGCTGGAAGGGCGTGCGCCCCCAGTCCCGCGGCGTCGTGATGAACCCCGTCGACCACCCCCACGGTGGTGGCGAGGGCAAGACCTCCGGTGGTCGTCACCCGGTGTCGCCGTGGGGCAAGCCCGAGGGCCGCACCCGCGACAAGAAGAAGAAGTCCAACGACATGATCGTCCGTCGCCGCCGCACCCGCGGCTCGCGGCGCTAGGAGCGACCGATGCCCCGTTCACTCAAGAAGGGCCCCTTCGTCGACGACCACCTGCTCAAGAAGGTCGACGAGCTCAACGAGAAGGGCGAGAAGAAGGTCATCAAGTCGTGGTCCCGCCGGTCCACGATCATCCCCGACATGGTCGGCCACACCATCGCCGTCCACGACGGGCGCAAGCACGTCCCGGTGTACGTGACCGAGGCCATGGTCGGGCACAAGCTCGGCGAGTTCGCCCCCACCAAGACCTTCAAGTTCCACGCCGGCATGGAGAAGACCGCGAAGGGTCGGCGATGACTGGTCCCAAGACGAACGAGCGTCCCGGCACGCGCGCCCAGGCGCGCGGGGTCCGGATGTCGCCCACCAAGATCCGGGTCGTCCTCGACCTGATCCGCGGCCTCCCCGTCGACGAGGCCCGCGCCGTGCTCGCCTACACCGAGCGTGCCGCGGCCGAGGTCGTCGGCAAGTGCCTCGAGTCGGCCGTCGCCAACGCCGAGCACAACGACGAGATCGACCCCGAGGTGCTGTTCGTGTCGGCCTGCTACGCCGACGAGGGCCGCACCCTCTACCGCTGGCGCCCCCGGGCCCGTGGTCGGGCCACCCGCATCCGCAAGCGCACCGCCCACCTCACGATCATCGTGAGCCCGATGCCGGCCGACATGCTGGCGATCGAGCAGGCCAAGCGTGAGGCGATCCCGGGCAGCCGGGCCGCCCGTCGCCGGGGCCAGGAGGCCGCTCGCCGCGCCGACCGGGTCGCCGCGTCGCAGGGCGCCGCCGACACCGGCGACGATGCGGTCGACGAGGCCCCCGACGCCGCCGAGATCACCGACGTCACCGAGGAGGCCTCCGTCGCCGTCGAGGGCGTCGACGAGGACACCGAGGTCGCCGCGGCCGACACCGACGAGAGCGCCGAGACCGAGGCCGTCGAGGACGCGGGCATCGTCGACACCACCGTCGAGGCCGCCACCACCGAGGACGACGCCGACACCGATGCCGGCGCCGACGAGGAGCAGCAGTAATGGGCCAGAAGATCCATCCCTACGGCTTCCGCCTGGGCGTCACCACCGACTGGAAGAGCCGGTGGTTCGCCGATCGCGAGGAGTACAAGGACCTCGTCATCGAGGACTGGAAGATCCGCGACTACCTCATGACCGAGCTCCCGCACGCGGCGATCAGCCGCGTCGAGATCGAGCGCACCCGTGAGAAGCTCCGCGTCGACGTCCACACCGCGCGGCCCGGCATCGTCATCGGCCGCAAGGGCTCCGAGGCCGACCGGCTGCGCAGCGGGCTGACCAAGATCTCCGGCAACCCGAAGGTCCAGCTCAACGTCATCGAGATCAAGCAGCCCGAGGTCGACGCCGCACTCATCGCCCAGGGCGTCGCCGACCAGCTCGCCGGCCGCGTCGCGTTCCGCCGGGCCATGAAGCGGGCCGTCCAGTCGGCCCAGAAGGCCGGCGCCCTCGGCATCCGGGTCCAGTGCTCCGGCCGCCTCGGCGGCGCCGAGATGGCCCGCACCGAGTGGTACCGCGAGGGCCGCGTGCCCCTGCACACCCTCCGCGCCGACATCGACTACGGCTTCCGCGAGGCCCGCACCACTGCCGGTCGCATCGGCGTCAAGGTGTGGATCTACAAGGGCGAGATCCTCCCCTACAAGAGCGTCGAGGACGACAAGATCAACCGCGAGGCCGCCATGGCCGTCGGCGAGACCTCGGGCGCCCCGGCCAAGCCGGTCGTGTCCTCGGCCGCCCGTCGGGCCGCCGCCGAGGCCGAGGCCGCCGCCGAGCCGGCCGCCGACGCCGACACCGAGGCCGAGCCGCTCATCAAGGAAGCCGACCCCGAACTCGAGCGCCTCCTCGCCGAGGAAGAGGAGATCGAGCGCCAGACCAAGGAGCGGCACGAGACGCCGCACTTCCGGGATCAGGACTGAACACCATGTTGATGCCCAAGAAGGTCAAGCACCGCAAGCAGCACCGGGGCCGCACCCGTGGTACCGCCAAGGGCGGCACCGAGGTCAGCTTCGGCGAGTACGGCATCCAGGCCCTCGAGCCCGGGTGGATCACCGCCCGCCAGATCGAGGCCGCCCGTATCTCCATGACCCGCCGGACCCGCCGTGGCGGCAAGGTGTGGATCAACATCTTCCCCGACAAGCCGGTCACCCAGAAGCCGGCCGAGACCCGCATGGGTTCGGGCAAGGGCAACCCCGAGAAGTGGGTCGCCGTCGTCCGGCCGGGCCGGATCCTGTTCGAGCTCTCGTACCCCGACGAGGTCGTGGCCCGCGAGGCCATCGAGCGGGCCATCCAGAAGCTGCCGATCCGCGCCAAGTTCGTCACCCGTGAGGAGTCGTTCTGATGGCCAACGACATCGTCCGTGACCTGACCGACGAGGACCTGCTCGCCCGGCTCGCCGAAGCCCGCGAAGAGCTGTTCAACCTCCGGTTCCAGAAGGCGACCGGCCAGCTGACCAACACGGCCCGCATCACCGAGGTCCGGCGTGAGGTGGCCCGCTGCCTCACCGAGACCCGGGCCCGCGAGATCGCCGCCGCCGAAGCCCTCGCCCTGCAGGAGAACGCCAGCTGATGAGCGACATCCAGACCGACACCGCCGCGGGTTCCGGCGACGAGCGCGCGAGCCGCAAGGTCCGCGAGGGCGTCGTGCGCTCCACGAAGATGGACAAGACCATCATCGTCGAGATCGAGTCCCGCAAGTCCCACCCGCGCTACGGCAAGACCATGGCGCGGCGTACGCGCTACCAGGTCCACGACGAGACCAACGACGCCCGCGAGGGCGATCGCGTCCGGATCATGGAGACGCGCCCCCTGTCCAAGACCAAGCGCTGGCGGCTCGTCGACGTCGTCGAGCGGGCCAAGTAGGAGAACGCCGCGATGATCCAGCAGGAATCGCGCCTCCGCGTCGCCGACAACAGCGGCGCCAAGGAGGTGCTGTGCATCAAGGTGCTCGGTGGCTCCAAGCGACGCTACGCGGGCATCGGCGACGTCTTCGTCGCCACCGTCAAGGACGCCCTCCCCGGTGCCGCCGTGAAGAAGGGCGACGTCGTGAAGTGCGTCGTCGTGCGCACCAAGAAGGAGCGGCGCCGCCCCGACGGCAGCTACATCCGCTTCGACGAGAACGCCGCCGTCCTCATCAACGACAACCAGCAGCCGCGGGGCACCCGAATCTTCGGCCCCGTCGGCCGCGAGCTGCGCGACGCCAAGTTCATGCGCATCGTGTCGCTCGCCCCGGAGGTGCTGTGATGAAGATCCGCAAGGGCGACCAGGTCCGCGTGCTCACCGGCAAGGACCGCGGCAAGGAGGGCGAGGTCATGACCGCGCTCCCCGCCGTGGGCAAGGTGATCGTCGAGGGCGTCAACATCGCCAAGAAGCACCAGAAGCCCCGCAGCGCCACGCAGCAGGGCGGAATCATCGACAAGGACATGCCGATCCCGGTCGCGAACGTCGCACTCCTGTGCGCCAGCTGCGGCCCGACCCGGGTCGGCTACCGCTTCGACAACGACGGCACCAAGGTGCGCGTCTGTCGCAAGTGCGGAACGGACGTGGACTGATGGAGACAGCGACCAAGCCGCGCCTCAAGGAGCGGTACAACAGCCAGATCCGGGCCCAGCTCAAGGACACCCTCGAGCTGCCCAACGTGATGATGGTCCCGACGATCGACAAGATCGTCGTCAACATGGGCGTCGGCGACGCCGTCGGTCAGGCCTCCCTCCTCGAGGGTGCCCAGTCCGACATGGCCGCCATCACCGGCCAGAAGCCCATCGTCACCCGGGCCAAGAAGTCCATCGCCGGCTTCAAGCTGCGCGAGGGCAACGCCATCGGCTGCAAGGTCACCCTGCGCGGTGACCGCAAGTGGGAGTTCTTCGATCGACTCATCTCGATCGCCATCCCCCGTATCCGTGACTTCCGCGGTCTGAACCCGCGGAGCTTCGACGGGAACGGCAACTACACGCTCGGCATCACCGAGCAGCTCATCTTCCCCGAGATCGACTACGACGCCGTCGACTCCATCCGAGGGATGGACATCACGATCGTCACCACCGCCCGGACCGACGCCGAGGGCAAGGCTCTGCTCGATGCCTTCGGCTTCCCCTTCCGAAAGGATCGTTGAGCCAGTGGCCAAGAAAGCGCTGATCAACAAGGCCAACAGCAAGCCCAAGTACAAGGTGCGCGGCTACACCCGCTGCCGGCGCTGTGGGCGACCGCGCGCGGTCTTCCGGAAGTTCGGTCTGTGTCGCGTGTGCTTCCGCGAGATGGCACACAACGGCGAGATCCCCGGCGTGACCAAGGCGAGCTGGTGAGGTGACGGCACGATGACCATGACCGACCCCATCGCCGACATGCTGACCCGCGTCCGCAACGCGAACATCGCGAAGCACGACGACGTGTCGATGCCGTCCTCCAAGCTGAAGGAGGCGCTCGCCGAGCTGTTGAAGTCCGAGGGCTACATCGCGGACTTCAAGACGGCCGAGCGCCCCGACAAGCCGGGTCGCATCCTGTCGATCGACATGAAGTACTCGCCCGAGCGCGAGCGCACCATCTCGGGCATCAAGCGGGTCTCGAAGCCGGGCCTGCGCGTCTACAAGAAGTCCAACGAGATCCCCCGCGTCCTCGGCGGCCTCGGCGTCGCCGTCGTCTCCACCTCGCAGGGACTCATGACCGACCGGGAGGCCCGTCGCCGCAAGGTGGGCGGCGAGGTCCTCTGTTACGTCTGGTAGGAGCGAGCCATGTCGCGCGTCGGCAAAGCACCCATCACCATCCCCTCGGGCGTCGACGTCTCCGTGTCCGGCGGTGAGATCACCGTGAAGGGCCCGAAGGGCACCCTCACCCAGGCGATCCCCGGCGACATCAGCGTCGCCGTCGACGACGGCAGCGTCGTCGTCACCCGCCCCGACGACGCCCGCCAGAACCGTGCGCTGCACGGCCTGACCCGGGCGCTCGTCGCCAACATGGTCGAGGGCGTCACGAACGAGTTCACCAAGGCGCTCGAGATCATCGGCGTCGGCTACCGCGCCACCGCCAAGGGCAACGACAAGCTCGAGCTCGCCCTCGGCTACAGCCACCCCATCGAGTACGGGGCGCCGGCCGGGGTCACCTT
>JBHIXO010000189.1:0-8292 GCA_041984725.1 Acidimicrobiales bacterium
CCTTTCCACGCAACCAAATACTCCTTCTTACCTTTGCTCTTGCGTTCGCCGACGATTTTCTCGGCGATATACACGTCCGCATGTACGGCAACATCAACATCCGTCGAGGTCGCCGTTCCCTCCACCATTTCGATTTTTTCGGCCAGTGCTGATGGGTCCGCGTGGGTGCAAGTCACATCAAGTGCCCCCTGGGTAGCGCGCTCCGACTTCGGTGCGGTGGAGAGCGCCACCTACCACGACCATCGTTCCGCCTGAACCGAGCGCCTGCTCGCGCCGCCCCGGGGAGCCCCGCCGCCCCGGGGCGGTGACGCGTCCGGCGACGGGTAGGGTCCAGCCGATGGCCGACCAGGCGACGTTCGCAGAGCAGGCCATGCCGCTCATGGACGGGCTCTACGGCGCGGCGATGCGCATGACCCGCAACCCGGCGGAGGCCGAGGACCTGGTCCAGGAGACGTATCTCAAGGCCTACCGGGGCTTCGGCGGCTTCGAGCAGGGCACGAACCTCAAGGCCTGGATGTACCGCATCCTGACCAACACCTACATCAACCTGTACCGGTCGAAGCAGCGCCGCCCCGACGAGACCGACCTGGCCGAGGTCGAGGACCTCTACCTGTACCGCCGCCTCGGCGGGCTCGAGGGCGCCACGGCCGGACGCTCGGCCGAGGACGAGCTGCTCGAGCTGTTCTCCGAGGCCGAGGTCAAGGAGGCGGTCGACGCCCTCCCGGAGAACTTCCGGATGGCCGTCCTGCTGGCCGACGTCGAGGGCTTCGCCTACAAGGAGATCGCCGAGATCCTCGACATCCCCATCGGCACCGTGATGTCCCGACTGCACCGGGGAAGAAAGCAGCTCCAGAAGTCGTTGTACGAGTTCGCCGTACGCCGTGGGCTCGCCGAGCCCGACCCGCCGGTCTCCACCGGGGTGGACGGCGCCCTCGACGAGACCGAGCCCGCCCGCTCGTAGCCCCCAGACGCACCATGGCTGACACCGACGACCACCACGACTGCAGCGAGACGCTCGAGGAGCTGTACTCCTTCCTCGACGGCCAGCTCACCGACGCCAAGCGGGCGGCGATCGAGCAGCACCTCGACGACTGCCCGCCGTGCTTCGAGGCCTACGACTTCGAGGCCGAGATCCGCGAGTACATCTCGCAGCGCTGCCGCGAGCAGGTGCCCGACGACCTCAAGCGGCGGATCGCCCACGCACTGGCGAGCGAGACCGGTGGCGAGGCGGGGGACGAATCCCGCACCGGCGGAGCACCCGCGTAGGATCGGAGCCATGCTCGCCGTCGTCTGGCACTTCTGGATCGCCGTCGTCCTGATGGTCACCCTCGTGGTCCCCGCCGTGGCGACCGTGATCGCGCTCTACCTGCGCAACGTGGTCAAGCCCAAGTACCCGGGAGTCGATCAGGAGCGTGCCTGACCTCGTCGACTGGGACCTGGCCGAACGCATCGCCGTCCGCGCCTCCGGTCGCGAGCCGCTCGCCGACTCCTACCACTGGGAGACCCTCGGCCCGGACTTCGAGGAACTCACCGCCCTCGCCGAGGAACTGGTCGCCGCCGAGACCGGCCTGACCAGCGCGGCCGGCCCCGCCGTCGGGCGGGTGACCGACCGCCCCGGCTGGATCCAGGCCAACATCGCCTCGTTCCAGCGGCTGCTCGGCCCGGTCACCGACCGCCTCGGGTCGCGTGTGGCCGGACCGTCGGTCCCCGTGATGCGGGCTGCCGCCGCCCTCGAGGTGGGTGTCCTGCTCGGTTGGATGTCGGGCCGCGTCCTCGGCCAGTACGACCTCCTCGTCGCCGCCGACGGCGGAAGCCGGCACGGCTCCGGCGATGTCGGAACACCCGCGCCCCTGGGCGCGCCGCCGGCGTCGGGAGCGCGCCAACCCTTCGGGTTGGACGCGAGCAGCCGGCACGGCTCCGGCGAAGCCGGAGACCCTGAAAACGGCGACGTCGTGTACTACGTCGGGCCGAACGTGCTGGCGCTCGAGAAGAAGTACGGGTTCCCGCCGCGGGAGTTCCGGTTGTGGCTGGCCCTGCACGAGGTCACCCACCGGATGCAGTTCACCGGGGTGCCGTGGATGCGCGAGCACTACCTGTCGCTCATCGACCGGACGCTCGGCGCCGCCGGGCTCGACCCGATGTCGCTGGTGCGGTCCCTGAAGCGGGCGGCCGACGAGTTGCGGGCCGGCCGCAGCCCGCTGGCCGAGGGCGGCATCGCCCACCTGCTGGCCGGACCCGAGCAGCGCGACGCGCTCGACCAGATCGGCGGGCTGATGAGCCTGCTCGAGGGCCACGGCGACGTCACGATGGACCGGGCCGGCGCGGGGCACGTGCCGTCGGCCGAGCGCTTCGCCCGGGTGCTGCGCAACCGGCGCAACTCGGCGACCGGCGTGACGAAGCTCGTCCAGCGCCTGCTCGGCCTCGAGGCCAAGCTGAACCAGTACCAGCAGGGCGAGGACTTCATCGCCGAGGTCGAACGGCTCGGGGGCGGCAAGGCCGCACTGGAGCCCGCCTGGCGGGGGCCGACGTGGCTCCCGACGCTGTCGGAGATCCGCGACCCGCAGGAATGGGTCGATCGTGTCCGCCTGTCCGAGGAACTCGTCGGCTAGGAAGGGCGCCCACAGGGCCCTCTGGGCCCGACACGTCCCCGAGGGAGGGTCGTTCCGGATGGCATCAGTGCTCGTCGTCGACGACGAACCCGACATCCAGTACCTCACGAAGGTCAACCTGGAGTTCGACGGCCACGTCGTGCGCACGGCGTCCAACGGCCTCGAGGCCCTCGACGCGGTGATCGCCGAGGTGCCCGACCTGATCCTGCTCGACGTGATGATGCCCGAGGTCGACGGGTGGACGGTGCTCGAGCGCCTGAAGGCCCACCTCGACGACGACGTGTCGTCGGTCAAGGTCCTGATGATGACCGCGCTCGGGACGGATGACGACCGGCTCCGCGGCGGCATCGAGGGCGCGGTGCGCTACCTGGTGAAGCCGGTGAACCCCGACCTGCTCCGCGACGCCGTGCGCGACGTCCTCGCCGGCGGCCCCGAGCACGAGCTGCGCCGCCAGGCCCAGACGGGCGCCCTCGCCGAACTGGCCCGTCGCGAGCGTGGTGGGGGAGCCGACCCGACGTCGGTGCCGTCGCCCCGCCTGTCACGGCTGGAGCACGCCCGCGAGCGGGGCGGCGCCATCGAGGACCAGGCCGAGCACCACATCGAAGGGCTGACGCCCAAGCAGCAGGAGCTGGTCCGCACGGTCATCGGCGCCCCGTCCGTGAGCGCCGCCGCCCTCGAGCTGGGCGTGAGCCGCTCCAACGTCTACGCCAGCCTGCGGCGGATCGCCCGCAAGGCCGACGTCGAGTCGGTCCCCGACCTGTTGCGCGGCCTGCGCTCGGGTCGCATCGTCGCCGACTCCGCCTGACGGGCGTGGCAGGCGGCGGCCTCGCCGGGGCGGGTCCGGCCGTCGAGCGGGCCCGCCGGCTCGCGCGGTTCCCGCCTTCGGGGACGGCGGTGACCTGCGCCGTCTCGGGCGGTGCCGACTCCGTCGCCCTGCTGGCCCTGGCCGTCGACGCCGGCCTGCGGGTCGAGGTCGTCCACGTCGACCACCGCCTGCGACCCGACAGCGCCGTCGACGCGGCCGTGGCCTCCGCCGCCGCCGAGCGCTTCGCCGTTCCGTGTCGCGTCGTCGCCGTCGACGTGGCGCCCGGCGGCGATCTCGAGGCCCGGGCCCGGATTGCCCGCCACGGCGCCCTGCCCGCGGGTTCGCTGCTCGGGCACACGGCCGACGATCAGGCCGAGACGGTCCTGCTCGCCCTGTTGCGCGGCACGGGTGTCGACGGGCTCGCTGCGATGGACCCGGCGACCCACCCGATCCTGGGGCTGCGTCGGCGCGACACGCACGCGGTGTGCGCCGAGCTCGGCCTCGACGTGGTCCACGACCCGGCCAACGACGACCCCCGGTTCCGGCGCAACCGGGTGCGGGCCGAGGTGCTGCCCCTGCTCGACGACGTCGCCGAGCGTGACGTCGTCCCGCTGCTCGCCCGGCTCGCCGCGCTGGCCGCCGACGACGTGGCCGAGCTCGAGCTCGCCGCGGGCGCGCTCGACCCGACCGACGCCCGCGCGCTGGCCGCGGCGCCGCCGGCGCTGGCCCGGCGTGCGGTGCGGCGCTGGCTGCGTCGCCACCTCCCCGAGACCCACCCACCCGACGCCGCGGCGGTCGCCCGGGTCCTCGACGTCGCGTCCGGCGCAACCCGCGCGACCGAGGTGCGGGGCGGCATCGAGGTCCGCCGGTCGGGGCAGCGACTCGAGCTGCGATTGACCGGGGGCGAGGCCGGTTCGTAGGTTCCCGCCCGTGACGGGCGACGAGCTGATCGGCGACACCATCCTCACCGCCGAGCAGATCCAGGGCCGGATCGCCGAGCTGGGCGCCGAGATCGCCGGCGACTACGAGGACAAGAACCCGCTCCTGGTCGCCGTGCTCAAGGGCGCGTTCGTGTTCATGGCCGACCTCGCCCGCGCCGTGCAGGTGCCGCTCGAGGTCGACTTCATGGCCGTCTCGTCCTACGGGGCCAGCACACGGTCGTCGGGTGTGGTCCGGATCGTGAAGGACCTCGACATCGACCTCGCCGGCCGCCACGTGATCATCGTCGAGGACATCATCGACTCCGGCCTGACCCTGCGGTACCTGCGCAAGACCCTGCTCGCCCGGGGGCCGGCGTCGCTCGAGGTGTGCGCGCTGCTCGTCCGGGAGGGCAACCAGAAGGCGGAGCTCGACCTGCGCTACGTCGGGTTCCAGATCCCGCCCGCGTTCGTCATCGGCTACGGCCTCGACGTCGCCGAGCGGTACCGGAACCTGCCCCACATCGCCGACTACACGGGCGCCGAGTAGCCGGCGGCCCGGGCGGGCGCATCCCGCCTGCTCGGAAGGGATGCTGCACCGGTAGCGTTGGGCGGACTGTGAAGAAGAAGCTGCGCCGCCCGATCCTCGTCTACGTCGCCCTCGCCCTGGTGGCCGCGTTCGTCGCGTCGTCGCTGCTGCGGTCCGGGTCCGAACGCGAGGACCTGACCCTCAACGAGTACCGGGAGCTGGTCGCCGACGGCGAGGTGGTGACCGCCGAGATCAAGGACCGGAGCCACGAGGTCCACGGCGAGCTCGCCGACGGCCGCGAGTATCAGGTGTCGTTCCCGTCCGAGTTCTCCGACGAGCTCACGCTCGAGCTGGCCGAGGCCGACCCCGCGATCGACATCGAGACCGACCAGCAGGAGGAGTCGATCTGGGTGTCGCTCCTCTTCAGCTTCCTGCCGCTGATCCTGCTCTTCGGCCTCTTCCTGTTCTTCATCAACGCCATGCAGGGCGGCGGCAGCCGCGTCATGCAGTTCGGCAAGGCCAAGGCCAAGCAGCACGACAAGGACCAGCCCACCGTCACCTTCGCCGACGTCGCCGGGTGCGAGGAGGCGGTCGAGGAGCTCCAGGAGATCAAGGACTTCCTCGCCGACCCGGCCAAGTTCCAGGCGATCGGGGCGAAGATCCCCAAGGGCGTCCTGCTCGTCGGCCCTCCGGGCACCGGCAAGACGCTGCTCGCCCGGGCCGTCGCCGGCGAGGCCGGTGCGCCGTTCTTCTCGATCTCGGGCTCCGACTTCGTCGAGATGTTCGTCGGCGTCGGCGCCTCCCGCGTCCGTGACCTGTTCGAGCAGGCCAAGGCCCAGGCGCCGGCCATCGTCTTCGTCGACGAGATCGACGCCGTCGGCCGCCACCGCGGCGCCGGCATGGGCGGCGGTCACGACGAGCGCGAGCAGACGCTCAACCAGCTCCTCGTCGAGATGGACGGCTTCGACGCCCACACCGGCGTCATCCTCATCGCGGCCACCAACCGGCCCGACATCCTCGACCCGGCGCTCCTGCGGCCCGGCCGCTTCGACCGCCAGATCGTCGTCGACCGCCCCGACCTCGAGGGCCGCAAGGCGATCCTCGACGTGCACGCCAAGGGCAAGCCGCTCGGCGACGACGTCGACCACGAGGTCATCGCCCGGCGCACCCCCGGCTTCACCGGCGCCGACCTGGCCAACCTCATGAACGAGGCCGCGCTCATGGCGGCCCGGCGCAACGCGACGACGGTCGACATGGCCACCGTCGAGTCGGCAATCGACCGCGTGCTCGCCGGCCCCGAGCGCAAGACCCGGGTCATGTCCGAGCACGAGCGGAAGGTCACCGCGTACCACGAGGGTGGCCACGCCCTCGTCGGGCACCTGCTCGAGCACTGCGACCCGATCCACAAGGTGTCGATCGTGGCGCGCGGTCGGGCGCTCGGCTGGACGCTCGCCCTGCCCGTCGAGGACCGCTACACGCACACCAAGTCGGAGTTGACCGACCGGCTCGCCATGTTGCTCGGCGGCCGCACCGCCGAGGAGGTCGTCTTCGGTGACGTGACCACCGGCGCCGCCGACGACATCGAGAAGGCGACCGACATCGCCCGGGCGATGGTGACGAGCTACGGCATGAGCGACCGGGTCGGACCGCTGGCCCTCGGCAGCAAGCAGGGCGAGATCTTCCTCGGCAAGGAGTACGGCCACGAGGCCAACTACTCCGACGCCGTCGCCTCGATCATCGACGAGGAGGTGCGGGCGCTGGTCAACGACGCCCACAGCCGGGCCGAGGCGATCCTGACGACCTACCGCTCGACGCTCGACAAGCTCGCCGAGGCGATGCTCGAGCACGAGACCCTCGGCGATGCCGAGCTCGACGAGATCTTCGGCGACATCGAGACCTGGGTCGACCCCGACCCGTCGGCCCTCGACGGCGCGCCGCCCGCCCCGGTGGAGGACGCGCCCCCCGCCGAGGTCAGCGTCGAGGCGCCGGTCACGGCGTCGGTCGAGCAGCCGGCCCCGACCCCGGACCCCGTGCCCGCCCCCCGGGCCCGCTCCCGCTTCTGGTGGCGCCTCCGTCCGGGCACCTCCGGCACCTGAGCCCGCCGACCGACGACCCGGAGACGCCGTGTTCGACGAGGACGACCTGCGTGACGCCCGCCTGCTCGCGCCCGAGGTGGACCAGGCCCGCATCGAGGCGGCGGTCCGCGAGATCCTCGTCGCGGTGGGGGAGGACCCCGACCGCGACGGCCTGCTGGACACGCCCCGCCGGGTGGCGCGGATGTACGCCGAGATCTTCTCGGGCCTCCACGACGACCCTGCCCGGCACCTGACGACGACGTTCGAGGCCGACCACGACGAGATGGTCATGGTGCGCGACATCCCGATCTACTCGGCGTGCGAGCACCATCTCGTCCCGTTCTTCGGGCACGCCCACATCGGCTACATCCCGAACGAGAACGGTCGGATCACCGGGCTGTCGAAGCTCGCCCGCCTCGCCGATGTGTACGCCCGCCGGCCCCAGGTGCAGGAACGGCTCACGGTCCAGATCGCCGATGCCCTCGAGGCGAGCCTCGAACCCAAGGGTGTCCTGGTGATCGTCGAGGCCGAGCACCTGTGCATGTCGATGCGCGGGGTGCGCAAGGCGGGTTCCACGACGGTGACGTCCGCCGTTCGGGGCCTGTTCCGCAGCAATGCGGCCACTCGCTACGAGGCGATGCGGCTCATCGGGAAGTAGTCCGCTTCCGGCGTGGCGCGCCTGGCGCGTTCCTGTCATGATGCGTCAATGGGTCCTGACCCCGGCGGACGGGGGGTTGCCAGGTCGCCGCTCCACCTCTCCGACGGGGATCGGCAGTACGAGGCCGAGCGGACGATGGCGCGCGTGCGCATCGGGGCCGCGCTCTTCTACACGGTGGCCGCCGGCGTGCGTCCCGGCGACGACCTCATCGCCACCGTGGCCATCGGGGCCCTCCTCGCCGTCGTCGCCGCTGCGGCCCAGGTGGTGGTCTCGTCCGGCGTGACCCCGCCCCGCTGGCTGCAGTTCCTGATCTGCGGCGCCGACTGCGCCGTGCTGCTGCTCGTGCTCGCCAACAACCTCGACGACCCGAACGACGCGGTCTACATGGCGGCGGCGATCGTGGTCCTCGAGGGCGGCATGCGCTGGGCCGTGCCCGGCGGGATCGTCGTCGGCGCGTTGATGGGCGCCGGCGTGGGGTTGTGGACCCTTGAGGTGGCGATGCCCGGGCAGCGGCTCGCCGAGCTGTTGACGCTGCGCATTGGCGTCCTCGTGGTGATCGGTTGGGGCGTCGGGACGATCGTGCGGACGATGCAGGAGCAGTCCGACGCCCTGCGGCTCGCGTTCGCGGCGTCGCACGACGCCATGCTCGCCGTCGACGCCGACGGTCGGATCGTGACCGCGAACGTCGCGGCCGTCGAC
>JBHIXO010000190.1:0-8291 GCA_041984725.1 Acidimicrobiales bacterium
TACGACTTCGCCTCCACCCAGCTGGCGCAAACCATCGCCCAGATCGACGGCGTGGGGGACCCTGGCGGGCGTGCGGGGGGAAGTAGGTGCCGCCGTAGAACGGCTCGCCCGCCGGGGTGAGGAACACCGTCATCGGCCAGCCGCCCCGACCGGTGAGGGCCTGCACCGCCTCCATGTACACGGCGTCGACGTCGGGCCGCTCCTCGCGGTCGACCTTCACGTTCACGAAGCGCTCGTTCATGACGGCCGCCACCGCCGGGTCCTCGAAGGACTCGTGGGCCATGACGTGGCACCAGTGGCAGGCGGAGTACCCGATCGACAGCAGGATCGGCACGTCGCGCCGCTCGGCCTCGGCCGCCGCCTCGGGTCCCCACGGCCACCAGTCGACGGGGTTCTCGGCGTGCTGGCGCAGGTAGGGGCTGGACTCGGTCGCCAGGCGGTTCACCGTGGCGAACGTATCGGCGGCCGGCGAGGCCCACTACGTTCTGGCGCCATGCAGATCAGCCTGGAGGGGAAGGTCGCGCTCGTCACGGGCGCATCGAAGGGGATCGGTCGGGCCATCGCCGAGACGCTCGGCGCGGCCGGTGCGAGCGTGATGCTCACGAGCCGCAAGCAGGACGCGCTCGAGGAGGCGGCCGCCGGCATCGAGTCCGACACCGCCGTCTTCGCGGCCAACGCCGGCGCCCCGGACGCCGCCGCGGAGTGCGTGGCCGCCACCGTCGAGCGGTTCGGTCGGGTGGACATCCTCGTCAACAACGCGGCGACGAACCCGTACTACGGCCGGGCGATCGAGATCGACCTGCCCCGGTACGACAAGACGTTCGAGGTCAACCTGCGCGGCCCGCTCGTGTGGACCCAGGCGGCGTGGAACGCGTCGATGGCCGAGCACGGTGGGTCGGTGATCAACATCGCGTCGGTCGGCGGCTTCCAGACCAGCACGGTCATCGGGATCTACGACAACACCAAGGCCGCGCTGATGCACCAGACCCGGGTCCTCGCACTCGACCTCGGACCGAAGGTGCGCGTCAACGCCATCGCCCCTGGTCTGGTCAAGACCGACATGGCGCGGGCGCTGTGGGAGCCGGCCGAGGAGCAGATCGCCCGGACCATGCCCCTGCACCGCCTCGGCGAGCCCCAGGACATCGCGAACGCCGCGCTGTTCCTCGCGTCGGACCTGTCGTCCTGGATGACCGGCAACACGATGATCGTGGACGGCGGCGCCCTCGTGTCCGGCCACTGAGCCGGCCGTCTACTCGTCGAGGCCGCGCTTGGCCGCCCAGCGGATGAGCTCGTCGCGCCGGTTGAGCCGGAGCTTCTCGAGGATGTTGCGGACGTGGTTCTCCACGGTGCGTTCCGCGATGTAGAGCTGCTCGCCCACGGTCCGGTAGGTGAGGCCCCGCGCCACCAGGCGGAGCACCTCGCGCTCGCGGGCCGACAACGTCCGGACCGGCGTGCCGTCCGGGGTCTTCGCCGACCGGCCGAAGTCGCCGAGGACGAGCGCGGCCAGGCTCGCCGAGAACACGGGTTCGCCCCGTGACGCCGCGGCCAGCCCGGCGCGGATCTCGGCCGGGTCGCTCGACTTGACGAGGTAGCCGACCGCGCCGGCGGCGACCGCGGCGAGCAGGTCGTCGTGCTGCTCGGAGACGGTCAGGATGACGACGGGGAACTCGTCGGCCAGTTCCGTCGCGACGCGCAGGCCGCCGCCGTCGGGCATGCGGAGGTCGGCGGCCACCACGTCGGGTGCGAGCCGGCGCGCTTCGGCGACGGCGGTCGGGGCGTCCTCGGCCTCGCCGACGAGCCAGAAGGCGTCGCCGAGTTCGGCGCGCATGCCGGCTCGCCAGACGGCGTGGTCGTCGGCGACCAGGACCTTGATCTTCGCGGCGCTCATGCCCGCCTCCTGACGTCGGCGATCCGTCCGGTCGGGATCTCGAAGCTGACCCTGGTCCCCCCACCGGGGCGGGCGTCGAGCGCGGTCGAGCCGCCGAGGCGGGCGATGCGGCGTTCGACACTGCTCTCGAGGCCCCGCCGGGTCACGCCGGCCGGGTCGAAGCCCGCACCGTCGTCGTGGACGTCGACGACGAGACGCCCGGCCTCGTGCTCGGCGAAGATCGCGGCACGATCGACGCCGCTGTGCTTCGCCGTGTTCGCGAGGCACTCGGCGACCGCGCCGCGCACGAGGGATGCGGCCTCGCCGGGCAACGACGGCAGGGGTGGGACGAGGGCGAGGTCGACGCGCATCCCGTGGCGGGTGGTCGCCTCGGCGGCGACCGCCCGCAGCAGCGCCTCGACCGGCACCGGGCCGCCCGGTTCCGCGGCGTCGTCGGCGAGGAAGCTCCGCAGCTCGGCCTCCTGGCTCCGGGCGAGGCGGACGAGGTCGCCGTCGTCGCTGCGGCGCTGGATGACGGCGAGTGTCTGGAGGACGCCGTCGTGCAGTTCGGCGGCGACCTCGGCACGCGCCTCGGCTCGCGCCGCGGTGCGCTCGGCGCTGCGGATCCGGTCGGCGGCCCAGCCGGCCGCCCACCCGGCGAGGGCGAACAGCACGCCGGTCGACGCGACGCCCAGCAGGCGTGTCGCCGACCACTCCCCGCGGACGAAGGCCACCTCGCCGAACGTCCGGGCGGCTCCGAGTCCGAGACCGGCCACCGCCGCGGTGGCACCGTTCGTGCGCGCCGCGATCGCGAAGACCCCCGCCAGCGGCCACACGCCGCCGAAGCTCTGCGCCCGGCCGTCGTCGAAGACCCAACCGTCGGACGCGACCAGGGCGCCCCCGACGGCGAGCTCGACGGCGAGCAGCCAGCGGTCGTCGTGCCCCTGGGCCCAGGCCGTCACGAGCCCGGCGGCGACGACGCCCGCCAGCGCGGCGACCGGCCGGGCGACCGAGGCGTACGACAGGGCGGTGACCGCGGCCAGCCAGACCCACGCCGCGAGGCGGAACGTCTGCACGGCGGCGTCGATGCCGCGATCGATCCCCTCGTCGGCTGCTCCGCCGTCCCCGCGGGTCACGCGTGTGCGCACCGGCGGCATGGTACGAGCCGGTCGGCGGGGACCCGGTCAGCCACGGAGCGGATCGTGCTCGGCCAGGATGCGCTCGAGCTTGGCCTCCTCGACCCGGGACACGAGCCGCCCGCCCTCGTGGAGGTCGCGCAGCGTCTTGGTGAGCGACACCGCCGACGACAGCAGCAACAGGACCCCCATCACGAGGTAGGCAGCGATCCAGGGCTCGACCGGCAGGTACCAGAGCCCGAACGCCAGGGCGGCGACCGACAGCCCGAACTGGACCTTGGTCAGCGCGACCCACGCCGGGCTGTGGAGGGGGGCGGGTTGGGGTTCGTAGGTGCTCATCGTCGCTCCTCGCAAAGGGCGCCCGGTGCCTCCGGGCGACTCCCCGGACCGTACGAAGGTGTCGGCCGCTGCGGAACGGGGGTGACCCCGCACCGACGATGAGGGCAACCCCGGATGGTCAGCGCACGGCGCCCCGCTGCACCTTGCCGAGCGCCGTGCGGGGGAGTGCGCCCACGACCTCGACCGCCCGGGGCGCCATGAACGCCGGGAGCGTGGCCCGCACCCAGTCGCGCACCTCGTCGAGCGAGGGTGCCGCGGCGTCGGGGGCGACCTCGATCACGGCGACGACGGCCTCGCCCCACTCGGGGTCGGGTCGCCCGACCACGGCCGCGTCGGCGACGGCGGGATGGGCTCGGAGGCGGGCCTCGACCGGGTCGGGGTGCACGTTCTCGCCGCCGGTGATGATCCGGTCGTCGCGCCGGCCGAACACCTCGAGGCGGTCGTCGACGAGGCGACCGAGGTCGCCGGTGGCGAGCCAGCCGTCGCGGTCGGTGACCGGGGAGCCGTCGCGGTACCAGCGGGCGACCATCGGACCCCGCACGAGGACCTCGCCGTCGTCGCCGATGCGCAGGTCCACGCCCGGGAGGGGGACGCCGTCGTAGACGACGCCGCTGCCGGTCTCGGTGAGTCCGTAGGTCGCCACCGTGTTGGCCGGGCGGTCGGCCGGCGGTGCCGACCCGCCGAGGACGATGCGCTCCCAGCGGCTCGGGTCGATGCGGCGCAGCGCGGTCGCGACCAGCGACACGTGGGTGCACCCGGACGCAGCCGCCGCGTCGACGTCGGCGGCGTCGAAGCGCTCGTGGACCTCCAGGCCGGCGCCGGTGTGCAGCGCCCGGGTCACGACCGACAGGCCCCCGACGTGGCTCAACGGCAGGCAGGCCAACCACCGGTGCCTCGCCGCGTCGACCCCCAGGTGGGTGGAGGTCGCCTCGGCGCTGGCGGCGACCATCGCGTGGGTCAGTTCGACGCCCTTGGGCTCGCCGGTGGTGCCGGAGGTCGGGACGACGAACGCGACATCGGGTTCGATCTCGTGGCCGGTGCGCATCGCGTCGAAGAGCCGGGTCACCGCCCCCTCGGGCAACCGTGGGTCGACCGGCAGCACGGCGTGCCCCTCCCGCCAGGCGGCCTGCATCGCGGCCATGAACCCGATCCCGCGGGCCTCCAGGGCGAGCAGACGTGCCATCGCCGGGACCCTACGACCCGCCGGGAGACGCCGAGTGCTCCGCGCCGGGGATCTCCCGGTGGACGGCGCCGTGCGCGAACCTGCTCGGGTGACCGCTCCGCTCCCCACCGGTGCCCGCGCCTGGATCGCCGGGGCCCGGGTGCGGACCCTGCCCGCCGCCGTCGTGCCGGTGCTGGTGGGTACGGCCGTGGCCCGCGGGGTCGACGGACCGCTCATCGCGTGGCGCGCCGTCGCCGCCGCGATCGTGGCGCTGGCACTGCAGGTCGCCACCAACTTCGCCAACGACTACAGCGACGGCATCCGGGGCACCGACGACCCGGGCGCCCGCGTGGGTCCCGTCCGACTCGTGGGCTGGGGCGTGAAGGAGTCGGGCGCCGTGAAGCGGGCCGCGCTGCTCAGCTTCGCCGTCGCCGGCCTCGCGGGTCTCGCCCTCGCCGTCGCGGTCGGCTGGGAGTTGGTCGCCGTCGGTGCGGCCAGCATGGCGGCCGGCTGGTTCTACACGGGCGGCGCCAACCCCTACGGCTACCTCGGCCTCGGCGAGGTCTTCGTCTTCGTGTTCTTCGGGGTCGTGGCCACCGCCGGCTCGACGTACGTCCAGGTCGAGGAGCTGACCGGGCTGGCGCTGCTCGCATCGGTCCCGGTCGGGCTGCTGGCGACGGCGCTGCTGGTCACCAACAACCTCCGCGACATCCCGGGCGACACCGAGGCCGGGAAGCGCACGCTCGCCGTCCGGCTCGGCGACGCCCGCACCCGGGTCCTGTACAGCGGGATGCTGGTCGCCGCGTTCGCGCTCGTCGTGCCCGTGGCGCTCGACCGCCCCGCGGCCGGGGTCGCGCTGCTGGCCGCACCACTGGCCGCCGTCCCCGTGCGTGCGGTCCGGCGGGGCGCCCGGGGCGCCGAGCTGATCGCCGTGCTCGCCGCGACCGGTCGCGTGCAGCTCGTCTTCGGTCTGCTCCTGGCCGGGGGGATCGCCGTCTCGGCATGAGCGGCCGCCGGTAGCGTCCGCACGATGGAGCAGTTCTGGCGTCAGCTCGGAGTCACCCTCGGGAAGCGATGGGTGGTCGTGCTGCTCGCCGTGGCCGTCATCACCGGCGTGCTGTCCATCGGTGCGACCTCGCTCGACTTCGCCACCGGCCAGGACAGCTACCTCGACGGCGACTCACAGACGGCGATCGACAACGAGGTCCTGCAGCAGCGCTTCGGCGGCGAGGCCCTGATCCTGCTGTTCACCGCCACCGACGACGCCGACGTGGCCGACATCCTCGCCCGCGGCGACAACCGGGCCGAGCTCGCCCGCATCGAGGACGAGCTCCGGGCCGTGCCCGAGGTGTACGCGGTGCTGACCCCGCTCACCGCCCTGCGCTTCAGCGAGAACATCATCGCCGGTGGCGCGGGCACCGCCGCCCTCTCGCGGGCGGTCGAACGCGAACCCGACCCCGACGCCGCCGCCCTGCGCCAGCAGGACCTGCAGACCACGCTCGCCCGCCTCCCCGGCGAGGACGAGCGGGTGCTCGGCACGCCGACGTGGGACGAGTTCCTGCTCTTCGGCAACGACGGCGTGGTCGTCGCCGACGGCGAGGCGACGCTGCCGCCCGACGACGAGCGCGTCATCCGGCCGTCGTTGCGCAGCAGCTTCCCCGACCTCGAGACCGCGGTCGGGGGCGTGGTCCTGCAGGGCAATGCCGACCTCGACACGCTCGCCGCCGGCACCGACGCCGTGCTCGAGATCATGGAGACGGCCGACCTCGACGGGTTCGACGTGCTCGTCACCGGCTCACCCGTCTTCCTGAAGGAGATCAACGACTACCTGCAGGGTGGGATGCTCACCCTCGGCGCGCTGGCCCTCGCGGTGATGGCCGTCGTGCTCTTCGTGCTGTTCCGGGTGCGGTGGCGCTTCCTCCCGCTGCTCAGCACGGTCGTCGGCGTGGCCTGGGGCTTCTCGATCCTCGGCTTCGTCGACGTCGACCTCTCGCTCGTGACCATCAGCGGCCTGCCGATCCTCATCGGACTCGGCATCGACTTCGCCATCCAGGTCCACAACCGCATCGAGGAGGAGGCCGCCCTCGACCACGAGGAGCACCCGATCGCCGAGACGCTCGCCAACGTGGCGCCCGCCCTCGTCGCCGCGACGATCGCCGCGGTCGTGGCGTTCCTGGCCCTCCAGGTCAGCCAGGTCCCGATGATCCGCGACTTCGGCGTCATGCTCGCCATCGGCATCGTCGCCCTCGTCACGACCGGGGTGGTGCTGTCCGCGTCGGTGCTCGGCATCCGGGAGTGGCGGTCGGCCACCACCGAACGGGCCGACTCGGCCGTGGAGCGGGTCGTCGTGCGCCTCGGCGGCCTGCCGACCGGCGCAGCGATCCCGCTCGTCCTCGCGTCGATCGGCCTGTTCGTCGCCGGCGTCGCCCTCGAGGGTCGCTTCGACATCGAGAGCGACCCGGTGCGCTGGATCGACCAGGACAGCCAGACCGTCGACGACCTCGACACGCTGGAGGAGGAGACCGGCTTCTCGTCCACGCTGAGCGTGCTCGTGACCGCCAACAACGTCTTCACCGACGAGGTCGCCGAGATCGTCCACGAGTTCACCCTCGACGCCGAGGCCCGGCCCGAGGTCGCGACCTCGTCGAGCCTCGTGGCGACGATGGCCAAGATCATCCAGGTCCCGGGCACCACCGACCTCGCCCCGGTCTCCGCCGACCTCGTCGCCGGGGCCGAGGCCATGCCCGAGGACGTCGAGAAGCTCCTGCTCGCCGAGGGCGGCACGGCGACGCAGGTGAACCTGCGTCTGGCCCCGGCCAGCCTCGAGGAGCGTTCCGAGCTGGTCGACGAACTGCAGGCCGACCTCCAGCGGCGCATCGCGTCGCTCGAGGTCGACCCCGACTCGATCCTCCTCGACGGGCTCGGCGAGGACGAGCCCGTCATCCGGGCCGTCCCCGCGGGCCTCGCCGTGGTCGGCGTGGCCCTCCTCGACAACCTGGGCGCCAACCGGGCCGTCCTGACCTACCTCGGGCTCACGCTCGCCGCCCTGTTCCTGCTGCTGCGCTTCCGGTCGCTCGGGCGGGCGCTGCTCACGCTCGTGCCCGTCGGCCTCGCGATCGGCACATCATCCGTCGTGGTCGGCGCGCTCGGCCTCGAGCTCAGCCCGCTCACCACCGTGTCGGGCCCGCTCGTCATCGCGTCCTGCACCGAGTTCTCCGTGCTCATCACCGCCCGGTACCTCGAGGAACGCCAGTCCGGCATGGCCGCCCGCGACGCGTCCGACCACGCCGCCCGCCGGACGGGCCGGGCGTTCTTCACGTCCGCGGTCACGACGATCGGCGGCTTCGCGGTCCTGATCGGTTCGGCCCTGCCGCTGCTGCGCGACTTCGGCATCATCGTCACGCTCAACGTCGCGGTCGCCCTCCTCGCCGCGTTGGTCGTGATGCCGCCGCTGCTGGTCTGGGCCGACGCCCGGGGCATCTTCCCGATCGGCGACGTCGACCCCGACCGCGCCGTCGTGCTCGCCGCCCGTCCGACCGGTGGCCGGCTCGTCGCGTTCGCAGGCGCGGTCGTGGTGCTCGCCGGCATCGCGGTCGCGCTCCTCGCCACCGCCGAGCGGACCGAGGGGGTGTCGGGCGAGTTCGCCTATCGCCCGGTCGCCCTCCCGACGACCACCACCACGACGGCACCGGCGCCCGAGCCGGGCGGCGAGATCGACCTCGCCGACTACCCCGACACCGCCCCCACCGGCCTGGTGCAGAGCACGGTCTTCGACCTGCTGACCGCC
>JBHIXO010000191.1:0-8268 GCA_041984725.1 Acidimicrobiales bacterium
CCGACGTCGCGGCGAGCGCCGTCCGGTTCGTCGCCATCCCCCAGGAGCGGCCGTTCGACGAGCAGCGACACAAGGCCCAGGTCCTGGCCCGGGAGCACCTCGCCGTCCACGTGGAGGGGTGGCCCCAGGCCGAGCGATGGCCCGGCGTGCTCGCACGAGCCGCGGCCATCGCCCGTCCGGGCGACGAGCTGGGCGTCGACGGTGCCGCCGTGATGGCGGAAGCGGTCATCGACCACCTCGACCGGACCCGGAGGGCGTCATGACGGGCCCGGGACTCACGGTCGTGACCCTCGTCCGCGACCGCAACACCATGCTCGAACGCCTCGTCGGTGGCCTGGAGCGCACCGAAGGAGTCGACGTCGAGCTCGTCGTCGTCCGCGCCGGCGGGCACGAGGACCCCCGTTCGGTGGCGGGAGGTCGCGGGCACGTGGTCGTGACGCACGTCGACCTGGGACCCTGCCCGGGCGGCATCCCCTACTCCGCGGCCCGGAACGCCGGCGCCGCCGCGGCAGCGAGCGACCTGCTCTGCTTCCTCGACGCCGACATGGTGCCGAGCGCGTCGCTGCCCAACTCGATCGTGGACTGCCTGCGGACCCACGACGTGCTGGCGCGGGGCGAGGTGCGGTACCTCGCGATCGGCGTCGACGGATCCGAGCACGAAGCGCTGCTCCGCCGCCGGTCGCGGCCGCACCCCGTGCAGCCGCCCGTCCCCCGCTCGGGCATCCGCCTCGCGGCGCGCCACGAGCTGGTCTGGGGCCAGTACTTCGCGCTCCGCCGCACGACGTTCGAGCGGGTCGGCGGCTTCGACGAGGGTTACCGCGGCTACGCCGGCGAGGACACGGACCTCGCCGAGCGGTTGCGCCGGGCCGGCGTCGACGCCGCCCTCGTCGGCGACGCCGTCGCGTTCCACCAGCACCACGACTGGTTCGATCCTCCCGTCCACCAACTCCGGGCCACGATCGCGAACGCGCAGCACTTCCGGGACCGGCTCGGCTACTGGCCGATGCGCGGGTGGCTGGACCGCTTCGAACAGCTGGGCCTCGTGGCCTGGGACGGTGACGTCTGCCGGGTGGTCGACGATCCCGACGAGGAGCTGATCGACCGGTGCCGACGACGACTCCCGCCCCCGTACGCCGCGCTCACGGACTGAGGACGGCGTCCAGGCACCGAGCCCGCAAGCGGTGCCAGCGGTGGAGCACGGGGTCGGGCACCGGTGCCGGCGTCGAACGACGCAGCCCCGCGTCGACGAGGTCGGGGTCGAGCGGGCCGCCCACGGCAGCGCCGAGCTGGGCGAGGACCGCCGGGTCGCGCAACGAGTCGTACGCCACCCAGACGACCGATCGGTCGGCCCACTGGTCGATGGCGCGGTAGGCGCACGTCCACGCGCGGAGCACGTCGTGCGGACGAGGGCGCCAGCGACGGAACGTCTGCGGCTCACGGCGCACCATCGCGTCGAGGCTGGCCAGCACCTCGCCGGGATGGCGCACGGCCACGACGACGACGTGGGCGGGGAGGCGAGGTCGCCACGCCGGGTAGGAGAAGCTGAAGCGCGGATCCTTCAGCACCCAGGGCGCGGGCGGAACCAGGTCCGCCACATCGGCGGGCGGGCCGTGGTGTGGTGCGACGTAGGCCCCGAGCCATCGCAGCTCGGCGGGCGGGCGAGGCGCGCCCGGCTCGACGGCGAGCGCCCCGAGGATGCCGTCGTTGCGAGCGTTGACGTCGAGGCTCTCGAAGAACCCGGTCGGATTGGACGGGGTGGCCGGGATCAAGCGACTGCCGGGGTCGCGCCCCGCTCGGGCCAGCAGCCGGGCGAGCGCGGAGGTCCCGCTGCGCGCGAACCCCGCCACCACGACGGACCGTGGTCCGCGCTCGTGCGTCATCGCGCCACGCTAAGCCGGACGGGGCGAGACCACGCGCCGGCGCGTCGCGATTCGTCGCCGGTCGGATCGGCCCGCTACCCGTCCGGGTGAACGACTGTCGACCGGGTCCGGTGCGGCTCGGACGCCGGTAGACCCGCACCGATGGATCCCGCCCGCCGGCCGACGCCGCGCGCCTCGCTCTCGATCGCCATGATCGGCAGCATCCGCTTCTCCGACGGCCCACCCTTCGCCGGCGGGCTCGAGGCGTTCACGTGGCAGCTCGCGGAGCAGCTCGCCGCTCGCGGGCACGACGTCACCGTGTTCGGCAACCAAGCGCCTCGGGGCTGCGGTCGGCGACCGGTCGCGGCCTGCTGGCGGCCGTCGGACGCGGCCCGCGCCGACGTGTCCAACGCGCCGGACGTCGTCGTGGCCGACCACCACGGCTACCTCGAGATCGTCCGCACGTTGGCGCACACCGACGGCTTCGACGTGGTGCACAACAACAGCACGCACTACCTCCCCCTCGCGTCGGCGGCGCTGTACCGGGCGCCGCAGCTCACCACCCTGCACACGCCGCCCACGCCGTGGCTCGAGTCCGCACTGCGCATCTCCGGGCGGGACGCCGGCGCGCTGGTCTCGGTGAGCGCGTCCAACGCCGCGGCCTGGGCGGAGGCGACGGGTTCCCATCCCGCCGTCATCGGGAACGGCGTCGACTGCGATCTCTGGCACCCGGCCCCCGGGCGCAAGGACGGCGCGGTCTGGATGGGCCGCATCGTCCCGGAGAAGGCCCCGCACCTCGCCGTGGAGGCCGCTCGGGCGGCTGGGCTGGACCTGCGGCTCGCCGGTCCGATCCACGACCGCACCTACTTCGACGAGGAGGTACGCCCCCGGCTGGGACGAGGGATCGAGTATCACGGCCACCTCGGCCCGCAGGACGGTGCGTCCCTCGTGGCTGGCGCAGCCGTCTGCCTGGTGACGCCGACGTGGCCGGAGCCGTTCGGTCTCGTCGTCGCCGAGTCGCTCGCCTGCGGCACCCCCGTCGCCGGCTTCGCGGTCGGCGCGCTGCCCGAACTGGTCGACGACACGCTCGGACGCCTGGCTCCACCCGGCGACGTCGTTGCCCTGGCCGACGCAACGGTGGCTGCGACCGCTCTGGACCGGAACGCGATCCGTCGGCTCGCCGTCGAGCGGTTCGACCTCGATCGGATGGCCGACGACTACGAGCGGGAGTTCCTCGCGTTGTGAACGCGCTGCCACGAGATGTCGACGTCGACGCAGGTCCCGGTGCCGTCGACGTCGCAGTGATCCTGCCCGCGCGCGACGAGGCCGCCACCGTGGTCCCCGCCGTCGACGCCGTCATCCGGGCGGCGGCGACGGCCGCGACCAGGACCCGGATCGTGGTCGTCGACGATGCCAGCACCGACGCGACGGGAGCGCTCGCCGCCGCCACCCTCGCACGGGCCCCGTGGATCTCGGGACGCGTCCTGCGAGGCTCGTACGGACGGGCGTCGCTCGCCCGCCAGGCCGGGCTCGACGCGCTGGACGACCTGGCGGACGAGGTCCTCGTCCTGTCCACCGACGCCGACACGATCGTGCGTTCCGACTGGATCCACCGGCACCGCACGCACCACCGCCGCGGGGCGGTGGCCGTCGCCGGCATCGTCGACCTGGTCGACGACGTCCACGCACCGCTGGTGCGCGAACGGTGGGCGCCGGCGTACGCCGGCACGCTGCGGGCCGACGGCACCCACCCCCACGTCCACGCCGCGAACCTGTCCGTACGGCTCGGCACGCTGCGGGACGCGGGCGGGTTCGGGTCCTGCGAACGGGCCGAGGACATCGACCTCTGGCGGCGACTGCGCGCCGCCGGTGTCACGCCCGTCGCCGACGTGTCGATCACCGTGGACACCAGCGCCCGGCTGCAGGGGCGCGTCACCGCCGGCTTCGCAGCGGCGTTGGCGGACTACGTCGATCCGGGAGCGAGCCGGTGAACGAAGCCGACGCGCTCCACCACCGTCGGTCCTACTTCGAGGGCCTCTACCGTGAGGCCGACGACCCCTGGGACTTCGAACGGTCTCCGTACGAGCGTCGCAAGTACGCCATCACCATGGCGAGTCTCCCTCTCGACCGCTACCGGTTCGGCCTGGAGCCGGGTTGCGCGAACGGCGCGCTGTCCGCGCAGTTGGCCGAGCGCTGCGACCGGCTCGTCTCGTTCGATCTGCTCGACGAACCGGTGCGCCGCGCCCGGACCCGGCTCGCCCGCGTGCCCACCGCCGAGGTGCGCCGGGAGCGTTTCCCCGACTACTGGCCCGAGGGCACCGGCGACCTGGTCGTCTGGTCCGAGGTCGCCTACTACCTCACGGCTGCGGGACGGGACGTGGCGGTCCTCGGACTCGACGGCTTCCTCGCCGTCGGCGGCAACCTCGTCTGCGTGCACTACACCCCGCCCACCGACTACCCGATGACGGGCGCGGCGGTCGGGCGATGGCTCGACACGGTTCCGTGGCTCCGACGCGTGGTGACCCACCTCGACGAGCGCTTCGAGCTCGTCGCATGGGAGCGGACGTCGTGACGGCACGCGAGGCGTACCCCCGGCCACCGTGGCGACCGGCGGGCCGTCCGCTGGTCGTCGTCAGCCCGCATCCCGACGACGCGACCCTGTTGTTCGGCGGCCTCGTGGCCGCGCACGCCCGCCGGGGGCTTCCCGTCACGATCGTCGCCGTGACCGACGGTGAAGGGGGCCATCCCCTGCACGACGGCACCGACCTCGCCGAGCGGCGTCGCGCCGAGCAGGCCCGGGCCGTCGCGCGCCTGACGCGCCGGACCGCCGGCGTCGTCCGTCTCGGCCTGCCGGACGGCCGCGTCTCCCGTCACGTATCGACCCTGTCCGACGCCCTGCGCGACGTGATCGACGTCGCCACCACCGGGCCGGGCGACGACGACGTCATCGTGGCGGTGCCGTCGCCGCTCGACCACCATGCCGACCACGTCGCCTGCGCCGCCGCAGCCGATCGACTGCGCGGCTCCTGCACACTCGTCCACGGGTTCTTCTGGGCGTACCACACCGATCCCCACGCGCTCGCCGGACGACCGCTCCGGCGCCTCGACCTCGACCTGGGTTCGCGGCTCCGGCGGGCCCACGCACTGGCCGCCCACCGGACCCAGGTCACCGGACGCCACGCCCCCCGGCTGCTCGGACGAGAGGAGCTCCGCCCCGTTCGGCGCCGGTTCGAGCTCTACGAGGTCGACCCGGCGTGAGCGTGCTGCGCGCCCACGAGATCCTCGACCTCGCGGCAACGGTCGAGGCCCGTTCCACGCCTCCGGGGCGGGGCGGCACGGCGCGACGGTGGGGGGAGCTCGCCGCGGTCGCCCGCCACCACGACACCGGTCGCGCCCGCCTCGTCGAGGCACACGTCGACGCGACCGCCATCCTGGCGGAAGCCGGCCGACCCGCCCGCCCCGGCCTCTACGGGGTGTGGGCATCGGCCGGCGAGGTGTCCTACGCCGACGGCCGTCTCCGCGGCCGCAAACCCTTCTGCAGTGGCGTCGGCGTCTGCGATCGAGCGCTGGTGACCGTGGACGCACCGGACGGCCCCCGTCTGGTCGATGTCGCGGTGCGCACGGTCCGCGCCGGTGCGGCCTCGTGGGCCGGCACCGCTCTCGCCACGACGGCGACGATGACCGCGCACTTCGACGACACGCCCGTCGACGAGCTCGTGGGTCCGCCGCACTGGTACCTCGACCGCATCGGGTTCTGGCACGGTGCGCTCGGGCCGGCCGCCTGCTGGGCCGGATCCGCCCAGGGACTGCTCGACACGCTCGACGATCTCGAGGTCACCGACCCCCACCAACAGGCGGCGCGAGGAGGAGCCCGGGCCGCGGCGTGGTCGATGCACGCCGCGCTCGACCGGGCGGGGCGACTCGCGGACGACCGACCCGAGGACCGGGACGCGGCGAGGTACGCCGCCCTCGCGGCGCGCCACCTGGTGGCGGACGCGTGCCGTCAGGTCCTGGACCGTGCCGACCGGGGCTTCGGGCCCCGGCTGCGGCGCGACGACCGCGTGGTCCAGCGCATCGAGGACCTGCGCTTCTACGTGCTCCAACACCACGGCGAGCGCGACCTCGCGATGCTGGGGTCCGAGCCGCGCGCGGACGGGCCTCGCTCCCGGCCGGTCACCGACCCGACGCCGACAGGTGCATCCAGTCCTTCGCGCTCGACCACGCACCGCCCCAACCCCAACCCGCCCCGGTGAAGCCGGCGACGTCGTCGGCGGCGAGCATGCCGGGTCGGACGGCGGCACGGTCGACGTAGGCGGACGCCAGTTCGGGGAGCACGACCTCGCCACGGACGTAGGGGTTGTGGAAGGGGTTGACGTCGACGGCGCGGCCGTAGGCGTGCTGCGACCACGACGACGAGCCGACGGAGGGGCGGCACACGAAGGCCGAGGTGTTGTTGCCGTCGCCGGTCGGGGGCAGGTCGAGCTCGTCGGCCCGCACCACCCGCATCTCCTCGATCGGGAAGCCGCGCTCGTACAGGTGGCCGAATCCGGCGACGACCGCGTCGACCGCGTCGGCGTGGAGCAGCAGCTCCCCGGTGTGGACCTCGCCGTCGAAGCCGACGAACGGCAGCGTCACGTAGCGCAGGTCGGCGAGCCCGACGGGGCACTCGTCGGTCCAGGTCGAGCGGGCGACGACGTCGTCGGGCACCGGCCCGACCGCAGGCGTGTACGCGGTGCTCGTGGGGCGCGGGAGGTGGTCCGGGGTGGCCAGGCGGCGGTCGACGAGCTCGGGCGGGGTCGGCTCGACCCGGCCGAACCCGGTGGCGGGGTCGGCCGGGAGCACGCGCGTCCCGAGCCACGCCGGGCGCGGCGCGACGCCGACCGGGAGGGTCGTGGCGGTCGGAGGTGGCGTCGTCGACGACGTGGTCGCCGGGGCCGGCTCGCTCGCGATCGGCGATGTGACCGTCGTGGTCGTGACCGACCCGGCGACGTCACCGTCCGTCGACCCACAGGCGACGAGGAGCGCGCCGGCGACGACCAGTCCGACGACCCGGCTCACGACAGGCCGTCGAGGTGGGCGGTGTCGTTGAACCCGTGGAGCGACGGCCCCCGGTCGCCGACGGCGATGCGGGTGACCGACGCCGGGGCGACGAACATCCGCCACGCGATCGCGTCGCCCACGTCGAGGGCCCACGCGCACGCCGCCTTGATCGGCGAGACGTGGGTGACGACGACGACGTGGCCGTCGCGGGCGTCGGCGGCGAGGTCGTCGCAGGCGGCGCGCACGCGGGCGCCGAGGTCGGCGATGCTCTCGCCACCGCCGGGCACGTGGGCGGGGTCGGCCCGCCATGCCGCCCAGGTCACCGGCGGCACGTCGGCGACGGGGGTGCCGTCGAGCTCGCCGTAGTCGAGCTCGAGCCAGCGCTCGTCGGTCTCGACATCGATGCCGAACGCGGTCTCCCAGGCGGCCGCCGTCGCCCGGGTCCGCCGCAGCGGGCTGGCCACGATCCGGTCGACCGGGCCGATGGCCCGGGCCGCTGCAGCCGCCTGCTGCTCGCCGAGCGGGTCGAGCTCGACGTCGAGCCGGCCGAGGAGCAGGCCGGTGCGGTTCGCATCGGTGCGGCCGTGCCGGACGATCGTCAGCACGACCCACCCACCACCGGCGGGGCGGTCCTCGGCAGCTGCCCGGTGCGCCGGAACCGGTCGCGTGCATCGGGGCGGTCGAGCCCGACACGGCGGACCCACCAGACGAGGAGGGCGATGCCGACGATCTCGAGGACGACCGAGAGCAGGCCCCGCGCCAGCTCGGGAGGCTCGGCGTCGGAGAGCGCCGTCCCGGTGACCGGCCACCAGAAGGCATCGGTGTCGGCCCAGACGCCCGAGAACACGAGGTGGGCGAACAGCCCGATCGGGATGCCCAGCCAGCGGCGGCGCACGAGGCGGCGACCCGTCGTGGCGATCATCACGATCCCGAGGACGGCGACCGCCACCACGAGCGAGTGGAGCGGGCCGGGCCGGCCGAGCACCATCTCGCCCACGGGCAGCGCGGCCCCCACCATCACGAGGCGGTAATCCAGCGACGGGCTGTCGAACACGGCCCACACCCCCGCCGCCGCCGTGGCGACGTACCAGACGAGCACCGGGTCAGCCGCGGACGAGGAACCGGCCGCACTCCTCGCAGGTGACGGGCTCGTCGGGCGGCAGGTGCTGGATGCGGTCGTGCTCGACGGCGGAGAGCTTGATGTGACACGCCCCGCAGACGCCCGCGTCGAGCGACGCGACCGCCACGCCGCCGAGCCGGTCGCGGACCTTCTCGTACTCGGCGACCGCGGCCTCGTCGATGGGCGCGACCGCCTCGGCCCGCCGACCGAGCAGCGCTTCGCGCTCGCCGTCGATCGTCGCCTCGGCCT
>JBHIXO010000192.1:0-8262 GCA_041984725.1 Acidimicrobiales bacterium
GCATGCCCAGTTCGCCATGCACCATGACGCCGTGGTTGGGCATCAGTTGATCCGGCCGCGAGGTGCCGGTCGCCAGGCAGTCGATGTCGGCGAGCGAGAAATCGTCGCCCGCCAGGCCGCGAACCGGCGGCAGCGGTTCCTGGCGTGGGCGCCGATGCTGCTGCGCCCCCATCCCGAGGGCCGGATCGGCGCGATCCGCGTCGAGGTCCGGGGGTGGCGCGACGGCGTGCACGTCAGCGAGGTCGTCGGCGCCATCGACCGCCCCGCGGTCGCGGCCGGCGCGGTCGCCGGCCTCGCGGCGCGCTGGGTCCTGGCCGGCGACGTGGAGCCGGGGGCGACGGGCCTGGCCGGGCTGCCCGCCCCGGAACGCTTCCTCGAGGCGCTGCGCGAGTACGGCGTGCGCGCCGCGGTCTTCGTCGGCTCCGACTGATCGAGGCACGTCGGCTCCGGTCGGAGCCGACGCGCGTCCACAGCGCGTTTCAACTCCGGTCGGAGCCGGCGCGCGCCCGGCGCCCGGCGCTCGGGGCTCGCTGAACGCGGCCGTCAGCCGCGCAGCAGGGCGAGGAACTCGTCGTGGCCGTCGCCGTTGGTGGCCACGCCGGACCCGGCGGCGGGGTCGTCGCCTCCGTCGATCGTGGAGAAGCGCCCGCCGGCCTCGGCCAGGATCAGCGGCATCGGCGCGATGTCCCACAGCGCGGCGGCGGGGTCGACCATGGCGTCGGCCCGCCCGGTCGCGACCATGGCGTAGCCGTAGCCGTCGCCCCAGGTGCGCAGCGCCCAGCCGGCCGCCTTGACCCGGAGCAGCATGGCGTCGTCCCAGCGGGTGTAGCCGGACGCGCACAGGAACGGCGTCGCCGAGCGGGGGCCGACCCGGGCCGGGCGCTCGCCCCAGCGGTCCGCCTGCATGGCGCCGAGACCCCGGCCGGCCCACACCGTCTCGCCGGCGGCGGGCAGGTTGATGACCGCGGCCAGCCAGCCGTGCTCGTCCTCGACGGCGAGCAGGTTGGAGTAGAGCGGGACGCCGCGCATGAAGGCCTTCGTCCCGTCGATCGGGTCGATGATCCACCGCCGCCCGGACGTGCCGGTGGCGACCCCCTCCTCCTCGCCGAGCACGGTGTCGGCGGGATGGGCGGCCGCGAGCTCGGCCCGGATCCAGGCCTCGGCGTCACGGTCGGCCTCGGTGACCGGCGTGCCGTCGCCCTTGGCCTCGACGGCGAGGTCGTCGGAGCGGAAGCGGCCGAGCGTGCGGCGGCCGGCCTCCTGGGTGAGCGCGACCGCCCACTCGACGAGCGCGGGATCGGCCGGGGGAGCGGTCATGGCCCGCAGCCTGTCAGCCGTCGGCGTGTCGGCCGAACACGGCGGTGGACGATCGCTCGCAAGTCTGTAATCATGTAAGTCATGATGCGAGCAGCGACACCATGACGACGCCCGACGAGATCGACGCCTACTTCCGAGGTCGCATCCCCGACGGGTGGTTCGAGGACCTGGAACTGCGGTGCGACCGGGACGAGATCCTGGTGATCGACACCCTGCCCACGCCCGCGCTGGCCGGTGACGACCCCGCGGCGGCTGCGGCCGCGGCCCGGGCCCGGATCGACGGCTGGCGGGAGGAGACTCGCGAGCAGCGCATCGCCATCGCCGGCGAGGCCGAGCACCGCTTCGAGCGCAAGGTGTCGTGGGGCGCCTGCTGCGGTCCCGAGGGCAACCGGATCGGCGTGCGGTTCACCGTCGCCAACGTCCCGGTGATGACGCGTCTGCTGATGGACGAGCGCCGGGTGCTCGACACCCTCATCGACGGCGGGATCGCCCGGTCGCGGTCGGAGGCGCTCGCCTGGTGCGTGAAGCTCGTCGGCACCAAACAGGCCGAGTGGATCGCCGAGCTGCGCGAGGCCCTCGTCGCGGTCGAGCGGGTCCGCTCGTCGGGCCCCGACGTGTAGGCGAGCGACCCCGGGAGCGTTCTGGCGTCACCGGTTGCGCAGGGGTCACAGCCCCTGACGCCAGTTCGACGCCGGTTCGGGGCGCGACCTAGATGGCGACGGTCGCGGGCCACCAGGTGAGGAGGTCGGGGTCGCCGAAGCACTCGAGCTCGACGGGGCGGCGGTTCCACACGAACAGCAGCAGGTCGGCCGGCGCGCCCCGGCCGGCCATGTCGCCCTTGCCGTGCTCGTGGGTCACGGCGACGCCCTCCGGGGTGAAGGTGAACATCCACTCGCCCGTGCCCGACGCCACGTCCTCGCCGGTGGCGTGGAGGTGGACGGTCTCACCGGTGCCCGTGATGCCCCGCCGGTGGGCGTGCACGAGGTAGTTGTCGGCGAACTCGTCGACGCCGTCGATCGCCAGCGCGGTGTCGACGACCGAGCGGGCGCCCCGCACGGCCAGCTCGGCGTCGACGCGGTGGACGACGGCCTCCTGGGCCATGCGCCGCCACCACCAGTCGGCGGTGGGGGAGTCGACCCAGTTGGGGCGGGGCTCCGACGGGTCGGTGCGGGCGAAGGCGTCGAGCAGCTCGGCGGCGCAGTCCCGGAAGACCTCGACCGGGTCGCCCTCGGGGGGCGGGTCGAACTTCACCATCGAGTCCACGGGCCCGGCGAGCAGCTGGGCCGTGGCGAAGCGGAACACGCCCGCCGTGTGGCCGAGCAGCTGCGCCACCGACCAGTCGGGGCAGGCGGGGACGCGGGCGTCGAGGCCGTCGCCGGCGACCGCGGCGAGCACGTCGACGTCGGCGCGCAGGTGGGCGAGGTAGGTCTCGGGATCGAGCGGCACGACCCGGACCGTATCGGCCGGGCATCCGCGCCCGACCCGGCCGCGCCGACGACCATTGCCGGCGTGGCCAACGCGCACGACGACGGGCACGACCACTCCCATCACGACCTGGCCGCCGCGCCCGACGTCGCCCGGCTGTTGCGTCTCGTCGTGGGGGCCGTCGTCGTGCTCACGTGCGTGGGACTGCTGGTGTGGCGACCCGACGACGGGTTCTCCTCACCCGACGCCTTCGCGGGGCAGGGCGACCGGGTCGAGGCCACCATCACCGGCAGCGAGCCGGTCGAGTGCGCTGGCCCCGACTTCGGCGGCGACCCGATCATCTGCGAACGCCTGATCCTCGACATCACCTCGGGACCCAACGCCGGCGCGACCGGGAGTTTCGAGGTCTTCCCCGACCCCGGCATCGGGGCCCGGGCGACCCCCGACTTCGGTGCGGGCGACGAGATCGTGGTCAACGAGTTCGCACTCGACGACGGGACCCTCGCCTACACCTTCGCCGACTTCCAGCGCTCCCGTCCCCTGATCCTGCTCGCCGTGCTCTTCGTCGTCGCGGTGCTCGCGCTGGGCCGGATCCAGGGCCTGCGTGCCCTGCTCGGGCTCGGCGTGTCGGGCGCCGTGCTCATCCTCTACGTCTTCCCTGCGCTCCTCGACGGCCGGCCGCCGCTGGCCGTCGCCCTCGTCGGCAGCTCGGTCATCGCTCTCGCCGCCCTCTACCTGACCCACGGCGTGAACGACACGACGACCGTCGCGCTCCTCGGCACGCTCGGCGCCCTGGCACTGACCGGCGCGCTGGCGGCGCTTTTCACCGAACTGGCCCAGATCACGGGCCTGGCCACCGAGGACCAGATCTTCCTGCTCGTCTCCTCCGAGGGCGTCGACCTGCGCGGCCTGGTCCTGGCCGGGATCCTGCTGGGCAGCCTCGGCGTGCTCGACGACGTCACGGTGACCCAGGTGTCGGCCGTCGCCCGCCTCCGCGAGGCCAATCCCGACTACGGCGTCGCCCAGCTCTACACGAGCGGCGTCCGCATCGGCCGCGACCACATCGCCTCGACCGTCAACACCCTCGTGCTCGCCTACGCCGGGGCGGCCCTGCCCCTGCTGCTCTACTACTCGAGCGTCGGCATCGCGTTCTCCGAGTCGGTCACCAGCGAGGTGGTCGCGGTCGAGGTGATCCGAACGTTGGTCGGCAGCATCGGCCTCATCGCCGCCGTGCCCATCACGACGGTGCTGGCGGCGGTCGTCGTGACGGGGACGGGCCTGCGGCGCCCGGGCGGTCCGGCCGTCGTCGACGACATGGGCGCCGGCGACGACCCGCCCGGTGGCGAGCGAGTCGACGCGGTGGCTACGGTCGAGACCGCCGATGGCACCGAGGCGGACGGCGCCGGGGCGGACGAGGGCTGGGACGATTTCGGACCCGAGGCCGAGGACTTCTGACGGCGTCCGGGAAGCGCTGACCCCGCCGGGACGGACGATCGTCGGAAGGGATGCGATGTGTCGTGGCCCTACGATGCCTGCCATGTGCACGACGTGCGTGGCCGAGGGTACGACCTATGTGGGCGGCGCGGTCGCCGGCCTGCGACTCATGGCGATGCGGGCATCGGCCCGGCGCCGACGCTCGACCGTGGCCGCCGCCGCCGGTGAGCCAGGTGGTGACAACCGTTTCCACAGGTAATCCACCCCTGTGATTACAGCGTTGTAACTCCGCCGGTGTCGTGCCCGGCTCCCTCCGCTCGAAACGTGGCAGGCTGGCGCCGGCGGTGATCGACGAGTCGTCGCGAGGTGGGCCGTGGCCAACTGCCTGAACTGCGGCGCCGGTGTCGACATCGGCGCGAGCCGATGCTTCGAGTGCGGCGTCAAGCTGGACGCCGAGGAGCTGGCCGCGGTCGCTCGCCTCTCGGCGACGGGCGGTGACGTGCGGGAGTTGCCCGACGTCTCCGAGCCGACCGAGCCGGAACCGACCGAGCCGGAGCGGATCGAGCCGGAGCCGATCGAGGCGGTGGTCGAGGAGCCCGGACCCGGGTCGTCGGAGCCGGTGGTCGAGGAGCCTGCGCTGGTGGAGCCGCAGTCGCCCGAGGCCGCGGTCGAGGAGCCCGAGCCGGAGACGATCGAGTCGCCGTCGATGACGGCGCCACCCCGACGAGGCGCCAACGCGCTCGAGGTGGCCGAGGCCCTCGTCGAGGGTCGGGGGCGGCGCGACCTGGCCGAACGTCTGGCCCGGGCGCGTGCGCTGGTCGACGGCGCCGAGTCGACCGTGGTCGTCGTGGGCGAGTACCAGCAGGGCAAGAGCAGCCTGGTCAACGCGGTGGTCGGCGCCGACGTGTGTCCGGTCGCGCCCGGCCGCGCGACGGCGGTCCCGACCTACGTCCGCTACGGCGAAGGATTCCGCACGGCCGTGGTGAGCCGGGGCGCCGACGGTGCCGAGCAACGGATCGACGTCGAGGCCGATGCCTACCGGCTCCTGGTCGGCGACGGCGACGACGACGTGACGGCCACGATCGACCTCGTCGCCGCCGACGTCCGGATCCCGCGCCGTGCACTGGCCGCCGGGCTGTGCATCGTCGACAGCCCTGGCGTCGGAGGGCTCGACAGTCCCGAGGCGTCGGTGACGCTCGCCGCCTGTTCGTCGGCCGACCTCGCGCTCTTCGTCAGCGACGCGACCCAAGAGCTCACCGACCCCGAGCTCGCCTTCATCGCCCGGTTGGTGGAGCGCACCCGTGTTGCCGTCGTGATGACCAAGACCGACCTGGTCGTCGACCCCGAGGCCATGCTCGATCGAAATCGAGCCCACCTCCGATCCCGCGACCTCGGCGACCTCGACGTGGTCCTGGTCTCCTCCCACCTGCACGTCCACGCCGTGAACGACGCCGACGAGGAGCTCGAGCGCCACTCGGGTTTCGCCGTGGTCTTCGGGTTGTTGCACGACGCCCACTGGGCTGCCCGCGACCGCATCCGGGCCACGGTGGGGCGCGAGGTCGCCGCCGTGACCGCCCAGCTCGAGCTCGAGGTCGACGCCGCGGAGCGAGCTGTCTCGGGCGATGCCGACGCCGTACGGGCCGAGCTCGCGTCGGCTGCGGCGCAGGTCCGCGCCGCCCGGTCGGCCAAGGCGGGCTGGCAGGTGGCACTGCGCGACGGCTTCGGCAAGCTCCGGCGCGACGCGGGCTTCGACATCCGTGAGCGTCGACTCGCCGCCCAGCGCAACGCCGACGCCGAGCTCGACCAGACCGACGACGTCGACGCCGAGGCCTTCCAGCGGCTGCTCCAGACCCACGTGATGGACAGCTGCCTCGCGCACTTCGACACCCTGCGCGGGGACGCCGAGGCACTGATCGCCTCGATCGACGCCGAGTTCGTGGCCGACGGCGGGCTGGCGCTCGACACCGCCACTCCCGCCGGTGCCGTCGACGGTGCTGTCGCCGCGACCTTCCGGGTCGGGGGCGACGGCGAGCGGGTGCGGGGCCTGCTCGCGGTGGCCCAGGGATCGACGAGCGGCATGGTGATGGCCTCGACCGCGTTCGGGGCGAGCAGCCTGGGCTTTGCCAACCTGGGGTTGTCGGTGGGCCTGTTCGCCAACCCGGTGACCCCGGTGCTCGTCGGGGTCCCCTTGGGGCTCGTGCTCGGGCTCCGCATGATCCGCGAGGACCGGAAGCGTCGTCGCCAGCAGCGGGCCCACGAGCTGCGCAAGGCGTCGCAGACCTATCTCGCCGAGGCGTTCCTGGCCCTCGAGCGCGACTCGCAGGAGGTGCTGCTCGAGATCGAACGGCGCCTGCGCGAGCACTACGCCACCCGGATCGAGGAACTCGAGTCCTCGATCGCCCATGCCGGCGCCGCCGCGACCCGAGCCGGCGGCGGCGACGTCGATGCCACGGCGGAGCGAGCCGCTCGGCTCGCCGCCGGCCGCGACGCCATGGCGCTCGTGCGAGCATCGGCGGCCCGGGCGATCGAGGCACCGGCGACGTCGGCTGACGTGGTCAGGGCCGGAGTCGCCCCCGAGCGAGGAGCACCCGCGTGAGTGAGATCGTCACGTGCCAGTGTGGCGAGCAGCACCCGGCGGGCACCGAATGGTGTCCGTGCGGCCGCAACCTCTACTTCGACCAGCCCGAGTCGGGGGGTCGCACGGCGCGCCCGCCGGTCGACCCGGCCCACGACATCACCGAGCCCGTTCCCCGGGTCGACCCGACCCGCGACCGAACCGTCCCGCCCGATGAGCCCGACCGACCGGGCGATCCGGCGCCGACCGGACACGACACGCGACGCGAGACCGGACACGGGGGTGGCGCCAGCGCGCGGAGGCTCGGGGCCGAGGAGCCCGAGCCCGACCACGATGGATCCGCGACGCCGACGCCCTCACCGCCTCGACACACGTCCCGGCCCGACGACAAGGTGTGCGAGCGATGCCAGGCCCGCAACCCGGCGGACCGCACGTTCTGTCGATCGTGCGGGCACCAGCTCGGCGCGGTCGTGGCCTCCTCGCTCGACGACGATGACGGCGACCGACCATCGTGGTTCCGTCGCACGATCGACCGCGTGCGTGGGCGTCGAACCGCGGGGCCGGGAGGGGCCAGGCAGAAGGTCCAGAACGCGAAGTTCGCCGCCTATCGGGTCAAGGGCACGGTGGGTCGGGTCCGGGGGCTGTCCTGGCGGGCCCGGACCTTCCGGACCGCGGCACTCGCGGCGCTCGGTTGTGGAGCCGTCGTCGCCGTGAGCCCGGGTCTGCGATCGTCGGTCTCGAGCCAGGCCAGCTTCGCCTTCAGCCCGGACAACCATCGCTATGTGAGCGTCTCGTCGGCGAGCGCGGATACCGTCGTACCGGGCTGGGAGCCGTGGCTGGCGGCCGACAACAGCCGCAACCGGGCCTGGGCCCATGCGCTCGGACCCGATCCGGTGTTCGTCGTCGAGCCACCGCCCGATGGATCGTGCGTCGACGCACCCCACGGTTCGCTGCGCTTCGGTTTCGCCGAACCCGTCGATCTCGACCGGGTCTCGATCTGGGCCGGCACCTCCGAGCACGACGACGCCCGCGGCGTGCGCCCCCGCCCCCGGCTGCTGCAGCTCCGGCTCGTCGACGGCGATGCGCCCGGCTGCGAGTTCCTCGTCCTCGAGGACGACACGGAACGCCAGAGCGTGGGCATCGACGCACGCAACGTCACGAGCGTGGAGTTCGGGATCCTGGACGTCTTCCCGGGCCAAGGTGGCAGCGACCTGGTGGCGATCTCGGAGGTGTGGTGGGAGCAGAGGAAATGACAGCAAAAATGCCATGAAGTGACCGATCCCACACCGTGGGCGTCCGCGATCGCACGGAGATCTCTGCTGGAACCCCGGTACGACACGTTGCAGACTCTTCGCGGGCGAACGCGGGACGGTGAGTGGGCATGGCAGCGACGGGCGCGACGAAGAACACCACCGCCGCGCCGCAGGCCGCGACGACGACCAAGGTGTCGTAGGGGTGCGACCACTCGGGCAGCGAAGCGGCAGCGGGTGCCAGGCCGCGCGGAATGCGAT
>JBHIXO010000193.1:0-8249 GCA_041984725.1 Acidimicrobiales bacterium
GGCGATTGCAAGCCGCATCAAACGCCGTCGAGGATCAGGATGGTCGGCCGGCGCGGCAAGGTTCTGAGCGATACGGTGAAGCTGCGCTCGGGCCTGAAGTCGGTGGCGAAGTCCTCGCCCTCCCGGTTCGCGCCGAGGTAGGCCCAGTAGGAGTGCACCGCCTGCTCGGCGGTCACGCCGGAGACGTCGATCTGATAGAGCATCTGGAGCGCGGCTTCGCGCCCTCTGCGACGACTGCCCATGCTCGTCTCTCAGTACCCGGCTTCTTCGAGCGCGCGCCGGAGGTTGACCATCTCGATCGCGGCGAGGGCGCCCTCCCGGAGGCGGGCGAGCACCTCGGTGGCGTAGGGCGTCTGCAACTGCTCGGCCGCCGACTCGAAGGCGACGCGGGTCACGACCTCGTTGCCGGTGCGCCGCATCATGTTGGGCCCGCCGAAGGCGGCGAGGTCGGCGGCCGTCGGGCGGACGAGGAGGACGTCGGCGCCCTGGGCCCGCGCCTGGGCGACCTCCCGGGTGAGGGCGCGCTGGGCGAACCGGCGCATCCCCCGCTCGAGGCCGCCGGGGGCGCTGGCCGGGTCGTAGGCCATCGGCACGACGCCGATCACCACGTCGGGCCGGATCTTGGTCGCCAGGTCGAGGTTCGTGGTCGAGTGCACGCCGCCGTCGACGAGCGTGCGACGGTTGACCCGGACCGGCTGGAAGAAGCCGGGGATGGCGCACGACGCCCGGACGGCCGTGTGGACGTCGGTGCGGGGCGGGTTGCGACGCCCGAGCACGACCCGCCGCCCGGTCCGCACGTCGACGGTGACGAGCCAGAGCGGCCGCTCGGGCCACGTCGCCGGCATCGCCTCCGACATGGTCTCCTCGGCGTCGGCGATCGTGTAGAAGCCGCCGGGGAACAGGCGCTGCAGCGAGCGGGGCAGGTGCGGGACGGGGACACGCAGCAGCGACCGCTGGACGACGTAGAGCGAGCCGATCAGGCGGCGGGCGGCGTCGGTCGGACCCTCCCACGTCGCGGCCCACGGGCTCTCGTCCGAGCGTTCGACCTCGAGGTCCGGGTGCTCGCCGAGCGAGGCCCGGTAGAGGTCCTCGGTGCTCCACCCGCCGCGCACCATCGCACCGGCGAAGGAGCCGGCGGACGTGCCGATGACGACGTCGGCGTCGTCGGGGCGGAAGCCGCCGACGGTCTCGAGGGCGTGGAGGACGCCGGCGTGGTAGGCGATGCCGACGGTGCCGCCGGCGCCGAGGACGAGTGCGGTCTGGGTCACGGACCCGATTCTGTCACCGCCGAGGGCGCGGTGACCGGCTGGTCAGGCCAGCTTCTCGAGGTCCTCGGCCATGGCCCAGCCGAAGGCGATGACGCACTCGCCGGCCTGCGGGTCGAGGCCCTCGAAGAACTCGGCGTAGTCCCCGACCTTCTCGGGCTTGAGGCTCTCGTGGTCGAACACGACGGGCAGGCTGCCGTCGCCCTTGACGCGGAACTGCCGGTCGGCGTAGCGGGACGGCACGATGCCGAAGCGCTTGGCCAGCCGGCGACCCCACGCCCGCTCCTCGCCCGAGGCCTTGTGACCCTTGCGGGGCACGATGGCGTCGAGCGCCCGGAACACCTCGTAGCCCGACGGATCGGTCATGCGGGTGGCGATGAGGACGTCCTCGTCGGGGAACGCGAGCACGGCGCGCCGCAGCTCCTCCTGCACGATCGCCCGCAGCACGGTGTCGCGCTTGGACGAGCGCTTGATCGAGCCCATGCCGACCAGGACGCAGGGCGTCCCGCCGATGCGCTCGAGCGTCGAGTACGTGAAACCCTTCAGCTTGCCGGCGTCACGGGCCTGGGTGACGAGGACCCAGGACTCGGCCTCCTTGGTGAGCGCGCCCACCTCGTGGGGGAACGGGCTCTCGGCACACAGATCCGCCAGCTCGCCGAGCTCGGCGTCGCTCAGCTGGGTGCAGTCCTTGGTCTCGACCTCGATCGACATGCGTCTGGATGCCCCCGTTTTGGAGATGGAAATGGTCCCACCAGTCCACTCGGTCCCGGGTCGCGGACGCAAATCTGCTCGGCCTCCCCCAAGGGGCGACGCGGCCGCGGACCGGCGGTCAGGCCACGAGCGCGTCGGGGCCGAGCAGGACCCGGATCTCGGAGACGAGACCCGACCCGGCGTCGACCCCGTAGGCGGGGGGCAGCCGCAGGACCCGGGTGTCGCCGAGGTGCAGGTGCACCGGGTGGTCGCCCGAGTGTTCGAGGAGGACGTCCTTGAGCTGGGCGATGAGCTCGGCGGTCAGCCGGTTGGGCATCACGGCGATGCGGAACGGCTCGGCGGCGTCGGAGACGCCCTCGACCACGTCGAGCTCCATGGCGATGAGCTTGGGCATGTCGTCGCGCTTGTCGACCCGGGCCTTCACGAGCACGATCGCGTCGTCCTCGAGCTTGTGGCCGTGCTCGGTCATCGTGCGGGGGAACACCATGCACTCGGCGTTGGCGTGCAGGTCCTCGAGCACGAATATGCCCATCAGGTCGCCCTTCTTCGTCCACTTCCGCTGGAGGCCGGTGATGACGCCGCCGAAGGTCCGGATGGCACCGTCCTCGCACTCGGACAGCGTGGCCAGGGTGCCGTCGGTGCGCCGGGCGAGGAAGTCCTCGGCACCGAACAGCGGATGGTCCGAGACGTAGAGCCCGAGCATCTCCTTCTCGAACGCCAGCTTCTGCGACTTCTTGAACTCGGTGTCGGGGATCTCCTCGCGCTCGTCGAAGCCGACCCCGACCGCGGCGTCGGCCGGCGCCGAGTCGAACAGGCTCATCACCCCGGCCTCGGCCTCCTTCCGGCGGGCGATCGTGCGGTCGATGATCGACTCGAACACGAGCAGCAGGCCCTGCCGGGGGTGGCCAACCGAGTCGAAGGCGCCGGCCTTGATCAGCGCCTCGACCGTCTTCTTGTTGAGGACCGAGAGGTCGACCCGCTCGCAGAAGTCGAAGAAGTCGTCGTAGGGGCCGTTGGCGTCGCGCTCGGCGATGATCAGCTCGCACAGGGCGGTGCCGACACCGCGGACGGCCGAGAGCCCGAAGACGATCTCGTCGGCGGTGTCGGGGTCGTCGTGGAGCTCGGGGGCGAAGTCGACCCACGACCGGTTCACGTCGGCGACGGTGACGGGCAGCTCCATCGCCCGGCACTCGGCGAGGTACACGGCCGCCTTGTCGAGGTTGTTCTTGACGCTGGTCAGCAGCGCCGACATGTACTCGGCCGGATAGTTCGCCTTGAGATAGGCGATCTGGTAGGCGATGAACCCGTAGCCGTACGAGTGGCTCTTGTTGAACGCGTAGTCGGCGAACGGCTCGATGATGTCGAACCACTGCTTGCCGAGGTCGCGGCCGTACCCGTGCGTCTCGCAGCCGGTCTCGAACTTCTCGCGCTCCTTGACGATCAGCTCTCGGATCTTCTTCCCGCAGTTGTGGACGAGGAAGTCCTCGACCACCGCATAGGGGCGTTCGCCGTTCGCCATCCGGAAGTCGAAGCACTCCTGCTCGCCGACGTACTCGACCGAGACGACGGTGTCCCAGCGGAGATCTCCCGTGCGGAGGTCCTCGAGACGCTCGCTGTAGAGGAGGCCGTCCAGCGTGTTGGGGTGGAGCAGCCTCGACGACGTGTAGCCAGCGGAGTCGACACCCAGGTCGCGCTTGCTCCGCCCGGTCGCCTCGCTCCGCCGGGCGAGCTCGGCGCGCAGGAACGAGGCCGGGATGCCGATCGTCGTCGCCGAACCCCGGCTCTCCCACTCGTAGAGGTGACGCTCGACCTTCTGGAGCTTCTCCCAGGTCAGGTGGGGTTCGATCATCAGGCCGAACCGCTTGGCCTCGTTGCGGTCCGCAACCGACACCGTGTAGTGGCGGCCGTGGCCGTCGATGTCGCGGGCGTTGATGTTCGAGACGACCGAGCAGCGCAGCAGCATCCGCTTGAGGGCCCGGGCGACCGCGAGCGACTTCGTCCCGAAGTGGACGCCGCTGGCATCGGCCCAACCGTCGGCGCAGAAGTACAGGCCCAGGAAGCGCTCCACCTGCGTGCGGGACGCGTTGACGATCCAGTTCGGGACCACCTTCTCACCCGCGAGCCCGTACGACCCGATGACCGGCCCCAACCGGCGCAACTCGTCACGACGCAGTCGCAGGTAGGTCACGCCGGACGTGGTCGATGCGCGACGGTGCTCGACGCCGAAGAAGTCCTCGAACGCGTTCCGGAACGTGTCGAGCAGCTGCGGATCGGTGTTGCAGAAGTATCCGGCGCCACCACGAGGGCCGTCCGGGTCCGGGGTGTACCCCTCGCTGATCAGGAGCGCGGCGAGTTCGACCTCGTGGACCGGGCAGCGAGCACCACCCTGCGTGCTCGTGTGGGCGGCGACGGCGACGAGATCACCCGGGCGGATCGAACCCAACTCGACCCAGTCGTCCTCGACCAGGAACGGGTGGTTGCTCGTGGCGTCGATCGTGTAGCCGGTGCTCGTGGTCAACCGGTACACGGGTTTGACGCCGACGGACCAGACGTCCTCGACCTCTTCGTGACGGGTCGTCGCCGTCGCCTGGTCGATGGTCTGGACGCGACGGTCACCCAGGGACATCACCTGCTCGATCGGGACGTACCCGCGGCGGGTCGTGAGCATCTTCGTCCCGGCGGGGAGACAGGCCTTGCGAAGGTTGTCCGCTTCGGCCAGCGAATAGCCCGCGAACTTCTGGGCGATCCGCATGACCGACTCCTGGTAGATCATGAGTCCGTAGGTGGACCCGAGGATCTCCTCCGCGTCGGGGTGCAGGTACTCGATCGGCTGCCGGCCGTTCTTGCGGTCGGCGTAGTCGTTGTGCATGTTGGCCGCCATCGGCCCGGGCCGGTACAGGGCGACCAGGGCGGCGACGTCCTCGAACTCGGTGGGGGCCAGCGACCGCATCAGCGCCCGCATCGGCGGCGACTCGAGCTGGAACACGCCGACCGTGCGCCCATCGCGCAGCAGTTCGTAGGTCGGCTCGTCCTCGAGGTCGACGACGTCGATGTCGACCTCGATCCCCCGCAGGTCGCGGATGAGGTCGAGCGTGTCCGAGATGATGTCGAGGTTGCGCAGCCCGAGGAAGTCCATCTTCAGCAGGCCGAGGTCCTCGACGCCGTGCATCTCGTACTGGGTGACGACCGGCGCCTCCTCGATGGGCTTGCCGGCCTCGGGCTTGCGCTGGATGGGCAGGTAGGTGGTGAGCGGGTCCTTGGTGACCACCACGGCGGCGGCGTGGATGCCGTCGGAGCGGCGCAGGCCCTCGAGCCCCTTGGCGACCTCGATGACCTCGCGGGCCACCGGGTCGTTGGTGTGCATCTCGCGGATCTCGGTCGCCATCTTGTAGCCGTCGGCGTACTTGGGGTGTTCGTCGAGGCAGGCGTAGAGCGGCGTGTCGCGGCCCATGATGAGCGGTGGCATGGCCTTGGCGATGCGGTCGCCCGTGCCGTAGTCGTGGCCGAGCACCCGGGCGGCGTCGCGCACGGCCTGTCGGGCCTTGATGGTGCCGAACGTGATGATCTGGGCGACGTTCTCCCGGCCGTAGCGCTCGGCCGCGTACCGGATCATCTCGTCGCGGTAGCGGGTGTCGAAGTCCATGTCGATGTCCGGCATGGAGATGCGTGACGGGTTCAGGAACCGCTCGAAGAGCAGGTCGTACTCGATCGGGTCGAGGTCGGTGATCCAGAGCGTGTAGGCGACGGCGCACCCGGCGGCCGAGCCGCGGCCGGGACCGACCCGGATCCCGTTGTCGCGGGCGTGCTTGATGAGGTCCCAGGTGATGATGAAGTAGCTGGAGAACCCCATGTCGCCGATGACCTTGAGCTCGTAGAGCAGGCGCTCGGTGATGCGGTCGTCGAGGCGGTCGCCCCAGCGCTTCTGTGCGCCCTCGAAGACGAGGTGACGCAGGTAGGAGTCGTCGTCCTCGAAGCCCGGCGGCAGGGGGAAGTTCGGCAGCTGCGGCTTGCCGAACTCGATCTCGACCTCGCACCGCTCGGCGACCCAGAGCGTGTTGTCGCACGCGGTGGGCAGCTCGCGGAACAGGTACCGCATCTCCTCGGCGGACTTCAGGTAGTGGTCGTCGCCGTGGAACTTGAAGCGGTTGGTCTCGCTCATGAGCGACTGCGTCTGCACGCAGAGCAGCGCGTCGTGGGACTTGGCGTCCTCGCGGTGGACGTAGTGGCTGTCGTTGGTGGCGAGCAGCGGCGCCTTGATCTGCTTGGCGAGGGCGGCGAGGCGCGGGTTCGACCACTGCTGGGCGGGGATGCCGTGGTCCTGGAGCTCGACGAAGAGGTTGTCGCGCCCGAAGATGTCCTGCAGGCGACCGGCCAGCTTCACCGCGTTGTCGAACCGCTCGTCCTCCGACAGCGGGTCGGCCTGCTGCTTGGCGGGGTCCATGATCGCCTTCGGCACCATGGCCTGCAGCACGTGGCCGCCGAGACAGCCCGTGGTGGCGATCAGGCCCTCGCTGTGCTCCTCGAGCAGCTCCCAGTCGACCTTGGGCTTGCGGTAGTAGCCCTCCATGAACGACCGACTGGCGAGCTGGATCAGGTTCTTGTAGCCGACCTCGCTCTCGGCGAGCAGCGTCAGGTGGTACCAGGGCTTCTTGCCACCCTCGCCCTCGCCGCCGGAATCGTCCATCTTCCCGCGCGCCGCGATGCGCTCGGTGCGGTGGTCGTGGGCCATGTAGGCCTCGGTGCCGAGGATCGGCTTGACCCCCTGGTCGCGGCACGCCCGGTAGAAGTCGAGGATCCCGTACATGTTGCCGTGGTCGGTGATGCCCAGCGCCGGCTGTCCGTCGGCGGCCGCCGCGGCCACGAGCTCGTCGAGACGGGCCGCGCCGTCGAGCATCGAGTACTCGGTGTGCACGTGCAGATGGGTGAACGAGTCAGCCATCGGGCTCCTCACGGGCGCGGCAACGATCCACAGACGATCCACAGCTGATCTCCACAGCTGTGGACGAATCACACGGGTGTGATTCGATGACCGTAGCACCGGGGCCGGGCCGTAGGCTCGGCCGCCCCATGGACCGCCGCACCGCCCTGGCCGAGATCGCCGGCTACCCGTTCTGGTACCACACGATCGACCTCGGCGAGGGCCACGTCACCCCCGGATCGTGGGACCTGCGCCGGGTCGTCGACGTGCTCCCCTGGCCCGACGTGCGGGGCAAGCGGTGCCTCGACGTGGGCACCTTCGACGGCTGGTTCGCCTTCGAGCTCGAGGCCCGGGGCGCCGCCGAGGTCGTCGCCGTCGACCTCGACGACATCGCCCAACTCGACTGGCCCCGCGACGTCCGCCCCGACGTCCGGGCCTCCGGGTGGGACACCGGCGCGTTCGGTGGCGGGTACGCCCCGGGACGCGGCTTCGCGCTCGCCGCCGCGGCGCGGGGCTCGTCCGTCCGGCGCGAGGCGTGCAGCGTCTACGACCTCACCCCCGACCGCGTCGGGACGTTCGACGTGGTGACCTGCGGGAGCCTGCTGCTGCACCTGCGCGACCCCGTCCGCGCCCTCGAGGCGATCCGCTCGGTCTGCACCGGCAGCTTCCTGTCGTCCGAGCGGGTCGACCCGTGGCTGTGCGTGCTCCGCCGCTCGGTCCCCGCCGCCCGCCTGTCCGGGATCGGCGAGGACGTGCAGTGGTGGATCCCGAACGCGGCCGGCCACAGCCGGATGCTGCGCTCCGCGGGCTTCGCCGCCGAACGGACCGCGCCGCCGTACCTCGTCGAGTACGGCCGTCGCACCCCGCCCCGGTGGCTCGACCGCCGCGACGGCCCCGCCGAGGTGCTGACCGCCACCCTGGCCCGCACGACCCGCCGCGGGATGCTCCACCACGCCGTGCTCGCCCGCCCGGACTGAGTCCGGGCGCGGTCGGCGTCGGGACGGGCCGAAATCTCGGGCGCTGCCGGAGCGGGCCGTCCCTACCGTTCCGGCCGTGGTCACCGACGCCCGACTCCTCGACGCCGTGGAAGCGTCGTTCCGCGTCACGGCGCGGGGCCTGCGCCACTGGCCCGACCCCCACCCCGGACGCGACCCCCGGGACGAGGAGTACTCCCGCATCTCCGACCCGGCGAGTTGGCGGATCGTCGCTGCCCGCGCCGAGGCCTGGTGCGACGGCCGCGTCCGGCTCGGCCTGGCGTCGCTGGTCGTGCTCGCCCTCGCCGCGCTTCGCGTCAGCGGGAGACTCGCGCGTTTCGAGCCACTGGTGTACGGACTGGTGGGTCTCGCGGGCGCTGC
>JBHIXO010000194.1:0-8230 GCA_041984725.1 Acidimicrobiales bacterium
ACCCAACCCGGTCCCCCCACCTCCGGTCCGGCCACCACCGACCCCACCGCCACGACCCAGCCCGGCGACACCACCACCGTCCCGGACGACTCGACCACCACGGCGCCCCCCGCCACCACCGCCCCGCCCGCACCCGGCCCCACCACGACCGAGCCCCGCACCACGACCACGGCCGGGCCGCGCAACACGACCACGACCGCGCCGCCGTCGGCCATCACCACGGCGCCGCCCACCACGGTCGACGTCGACGACGAGGGCCGGATCGCCAGCGACACTCCCGACCTCGGTGGCGTGACCGTGTTGTGGCTGCTCGGCATCGCCGGCACGGTCGCGACGATGGTCGTCGCGTTCGCCCGCAATCGCTGATTCCCCGCGGTCGGGTCAGCCTGCAGCCGACCCGAGCCGGCCTACTCCTCGACGAGGTGGCGGAGCTTGGCGCGGAGCCGCTGCACGGTGTTGTCGACGAACTTGTCCGACTTGTCGAGCTGCTCGGCGATCTCCCGGTACTTCTTGCCGGAGAGCAGCCCGACGAGGACGTGGGCCTCGTTCTCCGACAGGCGGTGCGGCTCGTCCTTGCGGCGCCGGGCCGGCTTGCCCTCGAAGTGCGTGCGCAGCAGCTCGTGCACCGCTTCGTGCCCCACCCGCTCGAGCAGGCCCTCGATCTCGGTGAGCCCGAAGGGCATGCCCCGGCTCTCGTCGTCGATCGCCAGCCGCTCGACCGACGACCCCTCGTGGCTCACGGACGGGAGCTGCGTCGCGGTGGCCCCGCCCGCGTCCTCGTCGTGCTCGGCGTCGTGGTGGGCGATGCGGTCGGACTCGTTGAGCGGCGAGTGCTTCATGCGGTTCGCGGCCTTCACCGCCGTGATGACCTGACGCTGCATGCACGTGCGGGCGAAGCTCGGGAACGACGCCCCGGCGCCGCCGGAGAAGTCTCGCACCGCCTTCCAGAAGCCGATCATCGCCTGCTGGCGGACGTCCTCGTGGTCGCCGCCGGGCACGAAGTAGCGGCGCGCGACCGACACGATCAGCCCCTCGTGGCGACGCAGCAGCTCGTTCACCGCGGCCTTGTCGCGGGTCGACTGGAACGCGCCGACCAGCGTCTCGTCGTCGGCGTCGCGGTCGGCGACGCGGGCGCGCCGCAGGGGCCGTTCGCCTCGCTGGGCCCGGGTGCTCGGTTCGCTCGTGGTCGTGCCCCGATCCCCCATGTCGCCCGTCACCGCCCGTACTGCAGGTGCTCGTGCACGGCGCCCGGCTCGTCGGCGTCCACCAACTCCCAGCCGGTCGCCTCGCACCAGCGGGCGACCCGGTCGGACAGATCCTCGACGTCGAAAGGCTTGGTGATGTAGTCGTCGGCGCCCGAGATCACGCCGCGCAGGACGTCGTCCTCGCCGCCCAGGGCGGTCAGGATGACGTACACGGTGCCGTCGGAGGGGCCGTGGCCACGCTCGCGCCCCTCCTCCATCGCCTCGACGCCGTCCTTGCCCGGCATCATCACGTCGAGCAGGCAGAGCACGGGGCGGTGCTCGTCGAGGATGTCGGCGACGTTGGAGCCCGTGTCGGTGACGTGGACCTCCCAACCGTCGAGGGTCAGCAACGACACGATGAGCGAGCGGATCCCCGGTTCGTCCTCGGCCACCACGGCGAGCCGCTTGGCCGTGCCCCGAGGCTCCACCCCGAGTTCGGCGTCGAGATCCTCCACGTCCACGATCGGCGAGGGTAGCCCCGCACCGGTCCGTCAAGGTGGGCGGAGCGCCGGAAGAACCGGAAGCGGCGGGTCTCGGCCGGGCGCCGTTCCGCTGGTCCTGCCCGTGTCAGCGGCGGGGCGGCGTGTTCCGCTCGTCCTGCCAGTTCCAGCGGCGGGCTGGGTGTTCCGCTCGTCCTGCCAGTTCCGGGGACGGGGTCAGACGACGACCTCGGCGGGGAAGCCGGCCCGGTCGACGAGCCAGGCGAGCAGGCCCAGGGCATGCCAGGCGCGGTCGTGGTCGTCGGTGAGCTCGACCTCGTCGTTGAGCAGGTCGATGGAGGCGGCGATGCCGTCGCCGTCGCGCCACCGCACGAGGAGGTCGCGATCGGCCGGCGTCGTGCCCTCGGTGGCGGCGAGCGCAGCGACCACCTCGTCGGCGCCCTCGTCGGCGGCGGCGTCGGACACCAGGGCCCGGCCGGCCACGTCGAGGCGGTGCAGCACGGCCGCCCACGACGACGACTCGGCCCCGGTGCGCAGCGCTTCGCGCGCCTCCCAGGTCCGGCCGTCGAGCAGCGCGCCGACCGCGTCGACCACGTGCCCCGACTCGGGGCCGTTGACCAGCGTCGCGTCGGACGCCCCCAGCGGTCGTCGGTTCGTCACGGAGGAGCATTCTGTCCCGAACGCCCGATCTCCTGCCCCGACGCTCGCCCGTCGTCGCGAGATTGGATACGCTCGTTGCCACCATGCCACGCATCGCCATCGTCGGGTCGGGCTTCGCGGGCCTCGGCCTCGCCATCCAACTGAAGCAGCAGGGCATCGACACGTTCTCGATCTTCGAGAAGGCCGACGAGGTCGGCGGGACGTGGCGGGCCAACACCTACCCGGGCGCCGAGTGCGACATCCCGTCGGCGCTCTACTCGTACTCGTTCGAGAACTTCGACTGGCCCAACAAGTGGTCGCACCAGCCGGTCATCAAGGCCTATCTCGAGCACTGCGCCGACGTGTACGGCCTGCGCGCCCACCTCCACTTCGGCGCCACCGTCACCGCCATCCGCTGGGACGACGATCGCAAGGGCTGGGACGTCGACGTCAACGGCGGCGCGGACGTGACCGCTCCCGACGGCACGCCCGGGTCGACCGAGGCGTTCGACATCGTCGTGTCGGCCACCGGTCAGCTCAGCCGGCCGCGCTGGCCCGACATCGACGGCCTCGACTCCTTCGCCGGGCCCGTCTTCCACTCCGCCGAGTGGGACCACGACGTCGACCTCGCCGGCAAGCGGGTCGCCACCATCGGCTGCGGGGCGAGCGCCATCCAGTACGTGCCCCAGGTCGCGAAGACCGCCGAGCAGGTCACGATCTTCCAGCGCACGCCCAACTGGATCATCCCGAAGAACGACCGCGACTACACCGAGCTCGAGAAGAAGCTCATCCGGCGCAGCACGATCGCCCGGAACGTCCGCCGGTTCGGCCTCTGGTTCCGGGCCGACATGATCGGCTTCGAACTCATGAAGCGGAACTCCCGGCTGCGCCCGTTGGCCGAGAAGCTGTCGCACAAGTACCTGACCGACACCGTCACCGACCCGGCCAAGGTCGAGGCGCTCACCCCGCGCTACCCGATGGGGGCGAAGCGGGTCCTGTTCTCCGACGACTTCTACGCCTCGATCGAGGAGCACGACGTCGCCGTCGTGTCCGACCGGATCACCAAGGTCACCGGGGGCGCCGTCGTCACCGAGGCCGCGGACGGCACGCTCACCGAGCACGAGGTCGACGTCATCGTCGTCGGCACCGGGTTCCACACCCAGGACTTCCTCACCCCGATGCAGGTCACCGGCCCGAACGGCCGCGACCTGCAGTCCGACTGGGCCGAGGGCCCCCAGGCCCACCTCGGCCTGTCGGTGGCCGGCTACCCGAACCTGTTCTTCATGTACGGGCCCAACACCAACCTCGGGCACAACTCGATCGTGCTGATGATCGAGTCGCAGGCCCGGTACCTGCTGAGCGCGTTCACCCAGATGGCGGCCCGGTCGGTGCAGGCCATCGAGGTCCGCGCCGACGTGCAGCAGGCCTACAACGACGAACTGGCCCGCCGGCTGGCCGACTCGTCGTGGGTGCTCATCGAGGACTCCTGGTACCTGCAGGGCGGCAAGGTCACCAACAACTGGGTGGGGCGCACCACCGAGTACCGGCGCCGGACGAACCACGCCGACCTCGACGAGTACGAGCTCACCCCTCGTCCGGTTCCGGCTCCTCGTCCATGACGCCGAACAGCTCCTGGTCGAGCACCGGCAGCAGCAGCGCCTCCTTCAGCGTCCCGTAGGTCGCGACCCGCTCGACGTCGCCGTCGTCGTCGACCCAGAGGAAGCCGTACTCGGCGTCGCCCTCCTTGACCACGGCGTAGACGCCGCCCTCGGCGTCGTACACCGCCACGGCCTCGATGCCGTCGAGGTCGAGGTCGACGACGGGGAGGTCGTCCGCGACCTGCTCGGCCACGCGGGCGACGTACTCGACGGCGTCGAGGAAGCTGCGGTGTCGCTCCTCCAACTCCTCGACGGTGCCGAGGTCGTCGGACGCCCGCACCACCATCCAGTCGGCGCTCCCGTCGGGGGCGTCGACCACGAGCAGCGAGTCGGCGGGCAGGCGCACCTCGAGCGCCGGGATGCGCACCTCGTCATCGGAGGCGGGCTGTCGAGCGTCGGCCACGTCGGCACCCTACGGGGCACGTCGGCTCCGGTCGGAGCCGACGCGCGCTCTGGGCGCGTTTCCACTCCGGTCGGAGCCGACGTGCGCTCTGGGCGCGTTTCAACTCCGATCGGAGCTGACGTGCACAGGCCACGTCCCGCTGTACTCAAGTCGCCTTGAAGTCGTGCCGATCGCAGTGACACGACCGGGCACGGAGGCCCGGCCACCCGACGGAGGAACGAGGATGCTCGACGTCCACCGGCAGGCGCCCGTCTCGGCCGCCACGCTCGACGCCCTGATCACCGAGATCGACGACCCGCGGGCCTCGGCGCGCAGCATCGCCGAGGTGGTCGAGCAGGACCCGGGTCTGCTGGCGCGGGTGCTCGGCCTGGCCAACTCGGCCTACTTCGGCCTGGCCCGGGCCGTGTCCGAGACCTCGCTCGCCATCGGGCTGATCGGCACCGAGACCGTGCGCACGCTGGCGATCACGGGGGCGACGGGGCTGCTCGACGGCCGGTGCGGGCTACCCGGTGTCCGTGACCACGCCATCGCCGTCGCCGCGGGCGCCCGGGTGCTCGCGCCCCGTGTCGGCGTGAAGCCGTCGGCGGCGTTCACCGCCGGGCTGCTCCACGACATCGGTGAGTTGCTGCTGTGGCAGGAGAGCGGCGACGAGTACCGCACGGTCCGGGACGCCGCCGTCGACGCTGCGCACCAGCTCCGCGTCGAGCACGACCTCTACGACACCGACCATGCGATGCTCGCCGCCGAGCACCTGTTCGTGTGGCGACTGCCCGAGGCGATCGTCGACGCGGTCGGCGACCACCACGACCCGCGCCCCGGCGCCGACCCGCTCACGCTCGTCGTGGCCGCCGCCGACGAGCTGGCCGACCTCGACGGCGAGCACGCCCCGTCGGGCACGACCGCCCTACGACTGCTGGGGCTGGCCGCCGGGACCGGCGAGGTCGACGAGCTCCGAGACGAGACGGCCGACGGCGCCGACCAGCTCGCCGCACTGCTCGCCGGAGGCTGACCGCCCGGCCGATCGAGGGTCGCATGGCCCGGTCGGGCCATTCACGTCCATGGGCACGAGCGGTACGGTGCGTGACGGATGACCACCGACCGACCACTCGAGGACGGCCGAGCGACCTCGGCGACACCTCGTGGCACCGTCGCGGGGGCGGCCTCGTCGTTGCGCGTCATCGTCGTCGAGGACGACCCCGACATGGGCTTCATCCTCCAGCGTCACCTCGTCGCCGGTGGGCATGCCGTCGAGGTCGTGGGATCCGCCGAGGCCGCGGTGGAGCGTCTCGAGCAGGTCGGCTTCGACGTCGCCGTGTGCGACCTCGGACTGCCCGGACTCGACGGACACTCGCTCGTGCAGGACCTGACCGACCGCCGGCCCGACCTCGCCGTGGTCGTCGTCACCGTGCACCAGGACCCGAACCTGGCCCGCCGGGTCGTCGCCGCCGGCGCCCACGCCTACCTGATCAAGCCGGTCAACGGTACCGAGCTCCTCGCCACGGTCGCGGCCGCGCACCGGCACCGCGCGTCGTCGATGGCCGAGCAGCTCGACCGCCAGCTCCTCCAGCAGGGTCTCGTCACCCATGAGGTCGAGCTCCAGCACCGGGCCGAGGAGCTGACCCGGGCGCGGGAGGAGCTGCTCCGGTCCCAGGCCGAGACGATCCGCCGCCTCGCCGCAGCCGCCGAATCTCGCGACCCCGAGACCTCTCGCCACCTCGATCGGATGTCCCGCTACGCCGCCCACCTCGCCCGGCGGGCCGGTCTGACGGACATCGAGGTGCAGCGCATCGAGCTCGCTGCGCCGATGCACGACATCGGCAAAATCGGGATCGACGACGAGGTGCTGCTGAAGGAGGGGCCGTTCACCGACCAGGAGCGCGCGGCGATGCAGGCGCACCCCGAGATCGGTCACCAGATCCTCGCCGGCAGCGGCCTCGAACTGCTCGACATGGCGGCGGCCATCGCCCTCGGGCACCACGAACGATGGGACGGCAGCGGGTACCCGAACGCATTGGCGGGGCAGGAGATCCCGATCGCGGTGCGGATCGTGAGCATCGCCGACGTCTTCGACGCCCTGACCACCGAACGCCGGTACAAGCGGGCGTACCCGATCGCCGAGGCCGAGGCGGTCATGCGGGCCGACCGTGGCCACTTCGACCCCGACCTGCTCGACCTGTTCTTCGCCGATCCCGACGCGCTCGAGCGGATCCGCACCGGCTGAGCTCCGCGCGTGCCCACGCCGGACGCGCCACCCGCACCTCCGCCCTCACATCCCGCTCGTCCCGGCCGATCGGAACGGGACCGCCGCACCGGCGGCGTCAGCGGAACACGTGGAGGGCACGGGACATGCGCACCAGGACCATCGGCATCGCGGGGATGCTCGCCGGGCTCGTGGCCGTGGCGTCCCTGACCGCGGCACCCTCGGCGCAGGCGGTCGACACCGACGCCACGTTCCAGATCACGTCGTCCGGGTCGCTGGGCATCACGCTCCCGGCGAGCACGGTGGACCTCGGCAGCGTCACCGCCGGGAGCGTGAGCTTCACGCCGTCGCTCGGGACGGTGACCGTCACCGACAGCCGGGCGGCCATCGTCGCCGCCTGGACCGCGACCGCGACGGGCACGCACTTCGACCTGCAGGACGTCGGCGCCGACCCGGCCAACGTGGCCAACCACCGCGTGGCGAACACGGCGATCACGTACACGGCGGTCCCCTCCGTCGGCAGCGGGATCGGCGTCGCCACCCCCACCGTCGGCACGCTCGCCTCCGGTCTCGCCACCGTGGTCTTCGCCGGCTCGGGATCGAACACGGTGTCGTGGAACCCGACCCTCGGCTTCACGCTCCTCGCCACCCAGTCGGCCGGTACGTACGCCGGCACGATCACCCACAGCGTGTCCTGATCCGACCGTGACGCCCCTCCGGCGCCGGTCGCTGCGCCTCCTCCTGGCGCTTGCTGTCCTCGGCGTCAGCGTCCTGGCGGCCTCCGCCGACGCGGCCGGTGCGCCACCCGCGCCGGCCCCGTCCGCGCCGGCGAGCGGCGGGATCGGGATCGGGTTGGTCGACGCCCCCCTCGACCGCGCCGACGATCCCCGCGCCCGCAACTTCGTCGTCGACCACGTCGACCCGGGAGCCGTCCTCCAGCGGCGGATCCGTGTGGTCAACGGAACCGACGAGGCCCGCACCGTCGCCCTCTACGCCGCGGCCGCCGACATCGTCGACGGCGCCTGGACCCCGCAGGACGGGCGGGCGGCCAACGACCTCTCGGGCTGGATCCGTGTCGAGCCCGCGACCGTCGACGTGCCCGCCGGCGCGGTCGTCCACGCCGTCGTGCGCATCGCCGTCCCCGGCGACACCCCACCGGGAGAGCGGTACGCGGTGGTCTGGGCCGAACCGCCGCCGGCGACGTCGGGTGGGCTGACCGTGGTCCATCGCGCCGGCGTCCGTGTGTACCTCTCGGTCGGGGGCGACGAACCGGCGACCGACTTCGCCGTCGCGGGGCTGACCGCCGGCCACGACGCTGCCGGACCGCACCTGCTGGTCGAGGTCGCCAACACGGGTGGCCGGGCCGTCGACCTGCGCACGTCGGCCCTCCTCGCCGATCCCGACGCCCCGATCACCGAACTGCCACCGGCCGGGGCGACGGCGATCACCGGCCTCTATTTCATCCTGCCGATCGTCATCCTGATCTGGTGCATCCTCATCGAGCGGCTGTCGCCGTCCTTCTCGGCTTTCTATGCCTGCATGGCGATGATCGCGATCGCGCTGACGCAGCATCCGCTGAAGTCGCTGATGCGCGGGCAGGGCTTCCCTCTGGAGGCCGTGCGCCAGGGCGGCCGGGAATGTTTCGA
>JBHIXO010000195.1:0-8153 GCA_041984725.1 Acidimicrobiales bacterium
TTCGCCGAGCTCGACGCCCGGGCCAACCAGCTCGTGCGGGCCCTGCGCGACGCCGGCCTGCGCGACGGCGACGCCGTCGCGCTGCTCTGTCGCAACCGACCCGAGTTCGCCGAGGTGGTCGTCGCGTGCCAGCGGGGCGGGTTCCGGCTCACCACGGTGAACTGGCATCTGACCGGCGACGAGGCCGGCTACATCGTCGGCGACTGCGAGGCCCGGGCGTTCGTCGCCGACGCATCGCTCGCCGACGCCGCGTCGGGGGCGCTGGCCGCCGCGCCGGCGGTCGCCGTCGGGCTCGCGGTCGGCGGGACCCTCGACGGGTTCGCCGACTACGACGACGCGCTCGCGGCGCAGTCGGGCGAGGCCCTCGCCGACCCGACGCTCGGCGGCACGATGCTCTACACGTCGGGCACGACGGGTCGGCCCAAGGGCGTCCACCGACCGGGACGGCCGGCGAGCCCGCTGGCCGTCAACATCTACGGCTACCGCGAGGGCAGCGCGACCGACGGGCCCGGCGACACCCCCGACCTGCACCTGTGCACGGGGCCGCTGTACCACGCCGCGCCCCTGGCCTTCTCGCTGTCGCTCCCGCTCTCGTTCGGGGTGGGCGTCGTGCTGATGGACGTGTGGGACCCGACCGAGGCCCTGCGCCTGATCGACCGCCACCGCGTCACCCACACCCACATGGTCCCCACCATGTTCCACCGCCTCCTCGCCCTGCCCGACGACGTCCGGGCGGCCCACGACGTCTCGTCGCTGCGCCACGTGTTGCACGGGGCCGCGCCGTGTCCGGTGCCCGTCAAGCAGCGGCTCATCGAGTGGCTCGGCCCCGTCGTCGTCGAGTACTACGCCGCCACGGAGGGCGTCGGGAGCTTCGTCGACTCGGCCACGTGGCTCGAGCGTCCCGGCACGGTCGGCCGCCCGATCACGCCCGACCAGGTGATCATCGGCGACGAGGACGGCAACCGGCTGCCGCCGAACGAGACCGGCCTCGTGTACCTGAAGGCCCCGGCGACCGGCCGCTTCGAGTACTTCAAGGCCGAGGACAAGACGGCGTCGTCGTACCGGGGCGAGTACTTCACGCTGGGCGACGTCGGCCACGTCGACGACGACGGCTTCCTGTTCCTCACCGACCGGAGCGCCAACCTCATCATCTCGGGCGGCGTGAACATCTACCCGGCCGAGGTCGACAACGTGCTGCTCCTGCACCCCGCGGTCGGCGACGTGGCGACCATCGGCGTCCCCGACGAGGAGTGGGGCGAGTCGGTGCTCGCGGTCGTCGAGCCCCGCGCCGGGGTCGAGGGCTCCGACGACCTCGCCGCCGAGCTGATCCGGTTCTGCCGCGACCGGCTCGCCCACTACAAGTGCCCCCGGGCGGTGGAGTTCGTCGCCGAGCTGCCGCGGCAGGACAACGGCAAGATCTACAAGCGCCGCCTCCGCCAGGACCACCGGGGCTGACCAACCGGCCCCCTAACCAGCGGGGAGCCCGGCCGGCCGGTGGGTGCCGATAGCGTTCCCGGGCCATGGGCCTGAGCGACGAGTGGCTGGCGACCGCGGCCGACGACGACCTGCGCCGCACCTTCGCCGAGCCCGACGCGCCCGACGACGACTGGGAGCGGATCCGGGTCCCGGGCCACTGGCGGTCGCACCCCGCCTTCGCCGACCACGACGACGCCGTCCTGCACCGCACCCGGTTCGAGCAGGCCCCCGGCGCCGCCGACCGCCGGTGGTGGCTGCGCTTCGACGGCATCTTCTCCCAGGGCGACGTGTGGCTCGACGGCGCGTACCTCGGCGACACCGAGGGCTACTTCTTCGCCCACGAGTTCGAGGTCACCGAGCACCTGCGGGCCCGCAGCGAGCACGTCCTCGGCGTCGAGGTCGCCTGCCCCCCGCCGGGCGACCGCACGGCCAAGCGGGCGATCACCGGCGTGTTCCAGCACTGGGACTGCTTCGACCCCGACTGGAACCCGGGGGGCATCTGGCGGCCGGTCCACCTCGAGGAGTCGGGTCCCGTCCGCATCCGCCACCTCGTGACCCGCTGCGTCGAGGCGGGCGCCGACCGGGCGGTCCTCGCCTTCACCGCCGAGCTCGACGCCGCCGACGCGGTCGAGACACACCTGCGCACCACCGTGGGCGGGGTCGACCACGGCACCGACCGGACCCTCGCCGCCGGGGCCAACACGGTCGAGTGGACCGTCACCATCGACCAGCCGACCCTGTGGTGGCCCCACTCGCTCGGCGACGCCCACCTCGAGGCCGTGAACGTCGAGGTGCGCCTGCGCGACGCGGCCGGGAGCCGCATCTCGGACCGCCGGCGGTTCCGCACGGGGCTGCGCACCGTGCAGCTCCGGCGGTGGATCCTGTCGGTCAACGGCGAGCGCCTCTTCTGCAAGGGCACCAACCAGGGGCCGACGACGATGGCGCTCGGCGAGGCCACCCCCGAGCAGCTGCGCCGCGACATCACGCTCGCCCGCGACGCCGGCCTCGACCTCGTGCGCCTCCACGCCCACGTCGCCCGGCCCGAGACCTACGACGCCGCCGACGAGCACGGCATGCTGCTGTGGCAGGACTTCCCGCTGCAGTGGGGCTACGCCCGGACGATCCGCAAGCAGGCGACCCGCCAGGCCCGCGAGATGGTGGCGTTCCTCGCCCACCACCCGTCGATCGCCGTGTGGTGCGGCCACAACGAGCCGATGGGGCTCGACGTCGCACCCGAGGACTTCGCCACGCCCGGTCGCACGGCCCAGCTCGGCGCCCGGGCGCTGCTCTCCCAGCAGCTGCCGACGTGGAACAAGACCGTGCTCGACCGCGCCGTCCAGCGCGCCATCGAACGCGCGGACGGCACGCGGCCCGTCGTGCGCCACTCGGGCGTGCTCCCCCGCCTCCCCACCTTCGAGGGCACCGACAGCCACCTGTACTTCGGCTGGTACTGGGGCCACGAGCGCGACCTCCCCGCCTTCGCCCGGGCGCTCCCGAGCCAGGTGCGCTTCCCCACCGAGTTCGGCGCCCAGGCCCTCCCCGAGAGCGACGACTTCGTCGGGGCCGAACGGTGGCCCGACCTCGACTGGGACCGGCTCGCCCGCACCCACGGGATGCAGCGGAACATCCTCGAGAAGCACGTGCCGTCCACGGGTCACACCTACGAGTCGTGGAAGAAGGCCACGCAGGACTACCAGGCCACGGTCGTGCGCCGGCACGTCGAGACGCTGCGCCGCCTGAAGTACCGACCGACCGGCGGCTTCGCGCACTTCCTCTTCGCCGACGCGCACCCCGCCGTGTCGTGGTCCGTCCTCGACCACGAGCGGCGCCCCAAGCCGGCGTTCGACGCGCTCGCCGCCGCGTGCCGGCCGGTCATCGTCGTCGCCGACCGGCTCCCGGCCACCGTCCGTCCGGGCGACGCGCTCGCCCTCGACGTCCACGTCGTGTCCGACCGCCGCCTCGACCTGTCGGGCTGGGTGCACGCCGAGCTGGCGTGGTCCGGCGGCGCCCACGAGTGGACCTTCGAGGGCGACGTCGGCCCCGACTCGTGCGTGCTGGCCGGCACGGTCCAGTTCGAGGTGCCCGACACCCCCGGCGAACTGGTGCTGTCCCTCCGGGCCCAGATCGGCGACGACCGGCCCACGAACAGCTACAGCGCGCGGATCCTGGGCGCCGCCTGATCGCGGGCGGCCCGCTCGGACGCCCCCGCCTCGTTGGCGAAGCTGGCCGCGATGCCGAGCGCCTCGGTGCGCACGATGCGGCTCAGGTCGAACGCGGTCTCGGGGTCGACGTCGCCGAAGCGCAGCTCGGCCTCGAATCGGGGCAGGACCTGGTTGGCCTCGTAGCGCTCGAAGTCCTCGAACCGGGAGAGCACGGCGAGGGCCTGCCCGGCGGCGAGGCAGCGCTGCAGCCGGCTCCAGTCGGGCATCGGCGAGTCGTGGTGCGTCGCGATCGCCTCGACCATCTCGTCGGGGAAGCGCCACGACTCCAGCACGGTGGCCGCCACCGCGGCGTGGTCCATGCCGAACGTCTTGCGCTCGTGCAACACGGCCTGGCGGGAGTCGGGGAGCTGCACGCGGTCCTCGATCGCGTGGAAGGCCGCCTCGTCGAGCCGGCAGAGCAACGCCGCGCCGAGGTCGTGGAGCAGACCGAGGCTGAACGCCTCCGGGCGCGCGACCTGGTGACGCGACGAGACCTGGGCGCAGCCCGCCGCCGACGCGGCCGCGTGCTCCCAGAAGTCCCGCGGCACGACCGCGCCCGACCCGAGCGCGCCGGCGGCGAAGGCGGCCGCCAGCGATCGGACCGTCGCGAAGCCGAGCACCGTGACGGCGAAGTCGGCCGACCGGACGCGCCCGGACAGGCCGTAGTAGGCGGAGTTGGCGAGGCGCATCACCTGCGCGGTGAGGACGGGGTCGGCGCTGACGGCAGCGGCGAGATCCGAGGCGTTCGAGGTCGGGTCGTCGGCGACGTAGAGGACCCGGACGGCGGCCGCCTGCTGCGCCGGCATGCGCTCCAGCTCCGCGAGCAGCGCCTCCTCGGTCAGGCGGGACACGGGTGCGACGGTCATGCGTGGTCCTCGGGTTCGATGGCGTAGGCGGCGCGGTCGGGGAGCTCGTCGACCGTGCCCGGACGGGCGAGCAGGTAGCCCTGGATCAGGCTGCAGCCGAGGGAGCCGATGACGTCGAGCTGGTCTGCGGTCTCCACGCCCTCGGCCACGACCTGTCCACCGAGCGCACGGGTGACGGACACGACGGCGTCGACGATCGCCGCGACGAACGGGTCGGAGGGGTCGGCGACGAAGCTGCGCTCGATCTTGACCAGCGACACCGGGAACCGGCGCAGGTAGGCGAGTGACGAGTACCCGGTGCCGAAGTCGTCGATCGCGAGCCGGACGCCGTGCTCGGCCAGGACGCCGAGGACCTCCTCGGCGCGGCCCACGTCGGTCATCAGTTGGCTCTCGGTCAGCTCGAGGCACAGGTCCGTGGGGTCGAGTCGGTGGCGCCGCAGCACGGTGCGGACGTGATCGGCGAAGCGGGGGTCGGCGAGCTGCGACGCCGCGATGTTCACGCTGACGTACTCGGGCCGCCAACCGGTGCAGCGCCGGCGCCAGTCGACGAGGTCGACGCACGCCCGGTCGAGGACGTACGCGCCGAGTTCGTCGATGCACCCGCTGGCCTCGGCGATCTCGATGACCTCGTTGGCGGGGATCGGTCCGAGCTCGCGGTGCGTGTAGCGCAGGAGCGCCTCGGCCCCCACGACCTCGAGCCCCTCGTGGCGCACGATCGGCTGGTAGTAGACGCCGACCTCGCCCTCCACGAGCGCACGGCGCAGGTCGGACACGACGTCGAGGCGGTGCTCGATGAGCCGGCGGGCCTCGGAGTCGAACACCGCGGCTCGTGCCTTGCCCGCGCTCTTCGCCTGGTACATCGCGACGTCGGCGTCGCGGATCAGCACCTCGGGGTCGCGGTGGGTCGCGTCGGACACCAACACCCCCGCGCTCGCCGTGACACGCACCTGCCGGCCCGCGAGCTCCACCGGCTCCCGCAACGCGGCGAGCAGGCGGCGGGCGACCGCGGTCGCCTCGTGCTCGGTGACGACGTTCGGGCAGAACACGACGAACTCGTCGCCGCCGTAGCGGGCGACGACGTCGTCGAGCCGGACCTCGTCGAGCAGGCGCTGCGCGACGACGGTGAGCAGCACGTCGCCCGCCTGGTGGCCCAGCGAGTCGTTGACGAGCTTGAAGTCGTCGAGGTCGAAGAACAGCAGCGAGACCGGGCGCTCGGTACCGGCCAGGTGGGTGGCGATCCGGTCCCAGAGCTCGGTGCGGTTCGGCAGGCCGGTGAGCCCGTCGTGACGGGCCTGCCACGCCAGCTCGGCCTCGCGGGCCCGCACGTCGGTGACGTCGTCGACCGTGCCGACGAAGCAGGTCTGGCGGTCGACGCCCTCGACCGGGGCGAGGTGGACCTCGAGGGTGCGCACGTCGCCGTCGGGCCGGATGACCCGGAAGGTCACCTCGGCGTCGTCGCCGGCGAGCACGCGCCCGAGCGCGCCGAGCACCACGTCCTTGTCGGTCTCGATGACGGGGTGGATCCACGCGTCGCCGAGCACGTCGTCGGGGGCCCGGCCCCACACCTGCGCGAAGCGGTGGTTGACGTAGCCGAGCCGCACGCCGACGTCGGAGAGGAACACCCCGACCGGGGCGTTGTCGGCCAGGGCGCGGAAGCGCGCCTCGGAGCTGCGCAGCGCCTCGTCGACGCGGATGTGGGCGGCGATCTCGCGGAGGCGCACGACCCAGCAGCCGTCGGGGACGGCCTGCACCCGGTCGGCCGTCGCCGACACCGCGACCGTGGATCCGTCGGCCCGGCGCAGGAGCATGCGGCGGGGGCGGACGCTGTCGATGTCGGCGTCGAGCGCCACCGCGGTCCCGAACGGGCTCGGTGCGGGCCACTCGCCGTCGGGCAGGGCGAAGACCTCGATCCGGGAGACGGGTTCACCGACGAGGGTGTCGGGCGCGGCCGCGCACATGGCGTGGAGCGCAGGGTTGGCCCAGCGGATGATCCCGCCGGCGACGAGCGCCATGCCCTCCGAGCCGATCCAGGCGGCGCGCTCGAGCAACGGGGCCGGGTCCTGGTCGACGAGGTGTTCGGGAACCGGATCGGGGGCCCGGCCGGGCGCGGCCGCACGGTCGGGAGCGGGAGCGCGCCGACCGAGCACCTCCGGCGCGAACCCGCCGGCCGTCGACTCCGGTCGCGAGATGTCCTCGCGCGAACGCACCACGTCCCTGTTCCGTTCCTCTCGTCGGGGATCCTCCGTGATCCCTCCGACGACACCGATCGACCGCGATCACGCGATGTTGAATCGCCGCCGGCACCGGACGCGACACCGTCCGCGATGCCCCCGATCTGCAGCGCCGATGGACGGGAAGTCGCCCATCGTCGGGGGCGGGCGATACCGTTCGAAACCATGCAGACGATGGAGAAGCCCGGGGCGGGATCTTCGGGGGTGCAGCCGATCCGTCCACGCAAGCGGCCCGCGCCCTGGCCGGTCGAGTTCTACCGCTCGGCCCTGGGCAAGAAGTGGGTGATGGCCGTCACGGGCATCGTCCTCATGGGCTTCGTGTTCGGGCACATGATCGGCAACCTCAAGATGTACCAGGGCGCGCACGCCCTCAACGTCTACGGCGAGTTCCTGCGCGAACTCGCCTATCCCCTGCTCCCGCGGACCGTGTTGCTGTGGCTCGTGCGCTTCGGCCTGATCGCCTCGTTCGGCCTCCACATCCACGCGGCGTACAGCCTCACCCGCATGAACCAGAAGGCCAACGCCGGCGGCTACCAGACCGCCCGCGACTGGCAGGCCGCCAACGTGGCCAGCCGGTCGATGCGCTGGACCGGCTCGATCGTGCTGCTGTTCCTGTTCTGGCACCTGGCCGACTTCACGTGGGGCTGGGTCAACCCCGACTTCGTGCGCGGCGACGTCTACCGCAACGTGCAGGCCAGCCTGACCAACGCCGTGCCCGCCGCCATCTACATCGTCGCCAACATCGCCCTCGGCATCCACCTGTTCCACGGCTCGTGGTCGATGTTCCAGACGCTCGGGCTCAACAACCCCAAGTACAACGCCTGGCGGCGCAACTTCGCCCTGGGCTTCGCCGCCATCGTCGCCATCGGCAACCTCAGCTTCCCGATCGGCGTCGTCTCCGGCGGCATCGACGACGACCACTGCTACGAGCAGGGCGACCGCATCGTCACGTGTGAAGAGGTCTTCGCCATGGAGCTCGAGGCCGGCACGCTCACCGTCGCCGAGTTCGACGAGCTCTCCGACAGCGAGCGCCACGCCCGGGTGATCGCGTTCGAGAAGATCTCGGAGATCGAGAAGGGACTCCCCGAATGATCGGCAACCTGGACTCCGCCGTCCCCGAGGGCCCGATCGGCGAGAAGTGGACCCAGCACAAGTTCGACATGAAGCTGGTGGCGCCCAACAACCGCCGCAAGTTCGACGTCATCGTCGTCGGGTCCGGCCTCGCCGGCGCCTCGGCCGCCGCCACGCTCGGCGAGCAGGGGTACAACGTCAAGGTCATCACGTACCACGACTCGCCCCGGCGGGCGCACTCGATCGCGGCGCAGGGCGGCATCAACGCCGCCAAGAACTACAAGAACGACGGCGACTCGGTGTACCGC
>JBHIXO010000196.1:0-8127 GCA_041984725.1 Acidimicrobiales bacterium
TCGACGAGCACCTCGTGCACGAACTCCTCGGCGGTCTCGGCGGCTCGCTCCTCGTCGAAGTGGACGACGACGGCGAGGTCGACGCCGGTCGCCGCCAGCAGCTCGAGCTTCTGGTCGAGGTCGCAGAGGAGCTTGGGCGCGGACTCGGGCCGCACCACGGACGCGGGGTGGCGGTCGAAGGTGACGACGGCCGAGCACCGCCCCGACCGCTCGGCCCGCTCGCGGACGTCGCCGATCACGACGCGGTGGCCGAGGTGGAGGCCGTCGTAGGCGCCGATCGTGACGACGCTGCCCGCGACCCCGGGGCGGGTCAGCGCGGCCGGCCGGACCGAGGTGTCGGTGACGATCTCCACGTCGGGCAGGCTACGGCCCGGACGGGTCGGGGCCCGCAGGCACGCGCCGTCGGAACGCCTCGAAGGTCAGAAGTTGTCGAACACCGTGAGGCCGGCCGGCCCGAGGATCACCACGAAGAGCGCCGGCAGGATGCAGAGCACCAGCGGGAAGACGATCTTCACCGGCAGCTGGGCCGCCTTCTCCTCCACCCGGGCGCGGCGCTTGTCGCGCAGCTCGCCGGACTGGATCTTGAGGATGCGGGCGATGGGCAGGCCGTGCCGGCTGGCCTGGCGGACCGCCACGACGAAGCCGCGCAGGTCGGACACGTCGGTCCGGGCGACCATCCGGTCGAGGGCGTCGTCGCGGGAGACGCCGACCTGCAGGTCCTGCAGCACGCGCCCGAGCTCGTCGGCGAGCGGACCGCTGCGACCCTCCGCCGAGCGGGCCATCGCGGCGTCGAGCCCGAGTCCGGCCTCCACGCTCACCGAGAGCTGGTCGATGACCTCGGGCAGCTGCTTCTCGATGAGGCCCTGGCGCTCGTCGGCCTTGCGGCTGACCCAGGCCTCGGGCGCGAGGTAGCCGACCGCGGCGATGAGGATGGCGATGCCGAGGGTCTCGCGGCCGCCGACGTTGCCGACCAGGAGGAAGGCGAGCCCCACCGCGGTGGCGAACGAGAACGCCCGGAGCACGACCAGGCGCTCGACCGTCCAACCCTGCTCGTGGAGCCCGGAGAGGTCGAGCTTGCGCTGGACGCGGTCGTTCATCCCGGTGGACGTGACGCCGCGAACCCGACGGCCGAGCGCGGCGAAGAACGGGTCGAGCAGACGATCGCGGGCCGACGCGCTGAGCGCGATCTCCCGACTGCTGCGGGCGCCGCCGCGACCGAGGTTGCTCTGCGCGGCGCTGAGCTGGCGCTCGCCGCTCAGTGCCCAGACGAGGACGGCGACCGACCCGACGACGAGGGCGGCGGCGGCGATGACGTGGATCGGTGGCATGTCAGTACTCGATCTGCACGAGCTTGCGCAGCCAGCTCATGCCGGCGACGAGGAGCGAGAGCCCCACGGCGAGCATGATCTGGCCACCGGTGCGGGTGAAGAGGGGTTCCAGGTAGTCGGGGTTCGACGAGTAGAGGACGACACCGAGGCCGACGGGCAGCAGCGACAGCACGAGGGCGGAGATCTTGCCCTCGGCCGTGAGGGCGTCGACCTGGCGGCGCAGTCGCTGCCGGGCCCGGATGGTCTCGGACACCTGGTCGAGGATCGAGGCCAGTTCGCCGCCGACCTGCTGGTTGATGCGGATGGCGTCGACGACCCACTCGAAGTCCTCGTTCTCGACCCGACGGGCGACGGCGAGCAGCGCGTCGTCGGTCGAGCGCCCGAGGCGGATCTCGAGCAGTGCTCGTTGGAACTCGGCCGACAGCGGCCGGTCCATCTCCTCGGCGACGGTGTCGACGGCCTGGCCCAGGCCGAAACCCGACCGCAGCGAGCCCGACATGATCACCAGGGCGTCGCCGAGTTGCTCGGCGAACTTCCGGTTGCGGGCCCTCGCCCGCTGGCGGAGGAACGAGGGGGCGGCGAGGAGCGCGCCGACCGCCAGGATCAGCCCCGGCACCGGGCCGAACAGCAGGAAGCCGAGGAGGCCGGCCCCGGCCGCGACGGCCACGGTGACGGCGACGAACTCGCCGGCCCGCATGACCAGGCCGGCACGGTCCAGCGCAGAGTCGATGGCCCCGCCCTCGTCGGCCCGCTCGACCGCTCGGGACGAGACCCGCGTGGCGGCGGCGCGCAGGGTCTGCACGGCCCGGCCGACGACGTTGCCGCTGGTGGGCCGGCTCGCGGTGTCGGCGTCGGAGCGCAGCGACCGGCGCCGATCGCGCGTCCCGGTGTTGCGGGGGACGGCGACGGCCAGCAGGGCGACGACGGCCGCGGCGACGGCGGCGGCGCCCGCGAAGACGGCCCAGTCCTGTTCCAGCGGACCGGCCTCGATCTCGACCCGGAGCGGCTCGGGCAGGGGGCGGGTCGTCGGGGCGGTCGTGGCCGTCTCGTCGACCGCGACCTCGGGGCGGGCGATGTCGGGCAGGGCGATCTCGACGCCACCCTGGTCCTCGCCGACGCCCACGACGATGTCGGCGACGCGGGACGCGGACACCGACTCGTAGGTCAGCTCGTACTGGTTGACGATCGACTGGCCGATCGACAGGTAGGCGGCGGCGAGTGCGGCCGGGTCGGCCGCCTCGACCACCTGGCCGCCCGCCGCCTCGGCCAGCCCGGCGAGGGCGACCTCGTCGGTCTGCTCGGTCTGCAGGGCGATGGCGTAGACGTCGGTGCCGGCGGCCTGGACGGCGGCGGTGGCGTCGTCGAGCGTGGCGCCGGCGCCGGAGTCGGCGCCGTCGGTCAGCACGAGGACCGCGGTCCGGTCGGCGTCGGAGGCCCCCGCCTGCTGGGCGGCGAGGACGACGGCGTCGTAGAGGGCGGTGTCGCCCTCGGGTGCGAGTCCCGTGATCGCGGCCGACGTGGCGGACCGGTCGGTGGAGAACGTCGACACGAGCCCGGCCTGGGTCCCGAACCCGACGACGCCGAGGCGCGCCGATCCGGGGAGCTGCCCGACGAGCTGCAACGCCGCCTGCTTCGCCGCGTCGAGGGGTGGACCGGCCATCGACGCCGACGTGTCGATCACGAGGACCACGGCCACGACCTGGTCGCTGAGCGGGTCGCTCCCGACGGCGACGGGCACGTCGTTCTCGGTGACGGTGAAATCGCCGGGCGCCAACGGTGCCGCGGCCGCCGTGCCCGACACGGCGACGCGCAAGCGCACGGTCGGGAAGTCGCCGAGGTCGATGCCCGTGATCTCGACGGCGCCCGTCTGCCCCGACGGGTCGGGCGCCGGGGGCTCCTGCGCGGCAGCGGGCACACCGGCGAGCACGACACCGGTGAGCAGCAGACCGGCGAGCGCGACGACCAGTCCGCCGAGGAGCCGCCGGGAGGCGCACCGCATCAGCGGGCGCCCCGATTGGCGGCGAGGGCCTCGGCGACGACGTCGTGGTCGGCGAACAGCTCCTTGGGGAGCTTGTAGCCCTGCTCCACGAGGTGGTCCGAGAACGCCGGGCGGATGCCCGTCGGCTGCGGGACGCCGAGGAACCGGCCCTGTTCGTCCATGCCGGCGCGGAAGTCGAAGTCGAAGATGACGTTCGTGGTGATCGTGTCGTTCTCCATGCCGACGACCTCGAGCACCTGCGTGATCCGGCGGGTGCCGTCGCGCAGACGGCTGATGTGCACGATGAGGTCGAGCGCCGAGGCGATCTGTTCGCGGATGGCGCGCACGGGCAGTTCGAGCCCGGCCATCAGCACCATCGTCTCCATGCGCGACAGGGCGTCGCGGGGCGTGTTCGCGTGGAGCGTGCCGAGCGATCCCTCGTGGCCGGTGTTCATGGCCTGGAGCATGTCGAGCGCCTCGCCGCCGCGGCACTCGCCGACGATGATGCGGTCGGGGCGCATGCGGAGCGCGTTGCGCACGAGGTCGCGGATGGTGACCTCGCCCCGCAGCTCGACGTTGGGCGGACGGGACTCGAGCCGCACCACGTGGCGCTGGGCGAGCCGGAGCTCCACCGCGTCCTCGATGGTGACGATGCGTTCGCGGCCCGGGATGAAGTTGGACAGCACGTTGAGGAGCGTCGTCTTGCCCGTGCCCGTACCGCCGCTCACGAGGATGTTGAGCTTGCCCTCGACGCACGTCGACAGGAAGTTCATGAGCATCGGCGTCGCCGCGCCGGTGCGGACGTAGTCGTCGCTCTTGAGCACGAGCTTGGAGAACTTGCGGATCGTCAGCGACGGGCCGTCGACGGCGAGCGGCGGGATCACCGCGTTGACGCGGGACCCGTCCGGCAGGCGGGCGTCGACCATCGGCGACGACTCGTCGACGCGCCGGCCGATGGCGGCGACGATGCGCTCGATCACCCGGCGGAGGGCGGCGTCGTCGGCGAAGGCGACGTCGGTCTCCTCGAGCAGCCCCCGCCGCTCGACCCAGACGCCCTCGGTGTTGTTGCACATGATCTCGGTGACGTCGGGGTCGTCGAGGAACTGTGTGATCGGTCCGTAGCCGATGACGTCGGCGATGATCTCCTCGACGAGCTCGGCGCGCTCCTCGTCGGTGAGGGGCACCTCCTCGTTGTCGACGACCTGCTTCAGCGTGCGCCGCGCGAGCTGGCGCAGTTCGTCGTCGGTCATCTCGGCGTCGTTCGGACGAGCCGAGAGCCGCTCGAGCAGCTCCGCCGACGCGTGGCCCTTGAGCCGTGCGTACGGGTCGATCTTCGGGCGGGAGACCGCGACCTCGTGCTCCTCGTCCGAGGCGAAACCGTCGGCTCGCTTCAGCCGTTCGCCGAGTCTCACGACCGCCTCCCGAACAGGCCGCCGCGTCCCTTCTCGGCGGTCGCCGCGTCGGGATCGGGCTCGAAGCGGTCGACGAGCGACCACAGCGCGTCCGACACCGGGGACATGTCGGGTTGCTCGAGGATGGGCACGCCCTGGTTCATCGAGATCGGGACGGAGCGATGGCTGGGCAGCAGCACGTCGGGCTGCATGCCGATCGTGGACGCGATGTCGTCGACCTCGAGCCCGACCTTGGCGTCGGACCGGTTGAGGACGAGGTGACGGCGTGGGCCGACGATGCCGATGCGGTCGAGCGCCTCGAGCGTCTTGTGCAGGCCGCGGACGCTGGCCACGTCGGTGGCGGCGACGAACACGAGGTCGGAGGCGTTGTCCATCAGCATGAGGGTGCGTTCGCCGAGACCTGGGTCGGTGTCGACGACCACGTACTTGAAGTCCCCGGACAGCAGGACCGAGGCCCGCGTGAACGCCTGGGGCGTGATCTCGTCGGCGACGCCCGGCGAATCGGGTGCGCAGAGCGCGAAGAGCCCGGTGCGGTGCGGCGTGAGGTGGACCTTGACCTCGGTGCCGTCCTGGAGCCCCCCGGCGATGGCGTCGCGGACGTTCGACTCGGGGAGCAGACGGAGCGCGTTGCCGACGTCGCCGAACTGCAGGTCGCCGTCGACCAGCACCACCTGCTTGGGCGCCCGGGTCGCCAGCCCGACGGCGAGGTTGGACGCCACCGTCGTCTTGCCGGCACCGCCCTTGGGCGACACGACCAGGATGAGCCGGTGGTCGGTGCGGTCGTCGATCGTGCGGATCGTCTGCTGGCGCCGCTCGGCGACCTCGATCGCACGCTTCACGGCGGCCCGCAACTCGTCGTGGGGCGCGTCGGGCGCGACCAGCTCGCGGACGCCGTGCTGCATGGCGAGGGCGAACGTGTCGCCGCTCGGCGCAGCGAGCACGACGATGGCGAGGTCGGGCCGGTTGTCGTCGAAGCGACCGGCGAGTTCGAAGGCACGGTCGGCGGCATGGCTGCCGTCGATCACGACGACGCCGACGGGGCTGCGGGCGGCCTGGATCCCGCTGGCCGTGCGGGTGACGTCGACGTCGGCCAGGTCGGACGTGGCGTCGCGGAAGTGGGCTGCGACGGCGTCGTCGTCGGTGTAGAGCAGGATCATCCGACCGGGGCTCCCGGATCGACGATGTTCTCGACGCCGATGCCCTCGCTGGGCACCAGGGCGTCGCCGCTGTGCAGCGCCATGTGCAGGTCGGCGTTGAGCGACTGCGAGTCCCGGACGTACAGCAGGCGCTCGACGTCGGGCCCGTCGAGGGCCAGGGTGATGAGCAGCGACCCGGACGCCGGCGCGACCCGGTCGGTGGCCGACTGGACGGCGGGCTGCTCGGGGAGCGGATTGCCCTGGACGTTGGTGACCAGGGCCTGCTGCAGGATGATCTTGGTGTAGCGGAGCTGGTCCGCCGTCGTCGTCTGCGAGAGCGGGTTGGCCGGGTCGGCGAGCGCCTGCTGCAGGGGGTCGGCGGTGGGCGTCAGGAAGTCGCCCCGCTCCCCGTTGACGACGATGGCGACGTGGTCACCCGGTACCGGGACGCCGCCGATGAACTGCTCCTGGGACATGGCGATGGTCACCGTGAGGAGGCCCTCGGGCACCTCGACGGCGCCCCGCTGGGCCTGGAACGAGTCGGCCTCGACGAAGCGGCCGGCGAGCAGGGGTTCGTTCGGCAGGATGTCGACGCTGCTCACGAGCCCGCTGACCTGGACCAGGTCGGCGATCACGCCGGGCGGGGCGATCTTCTTGGGGATCCGTTCGGTCTCGACCATCTCGGTGAGCTGGGCGGCCGGCGTCCCGGCGGGGATCTGCTGGGTGGCCACCAGGACCTCCACCAGCGTCTCGCCCTCCAGGGCCCGGTCCTCGGCGCCCTGCACGAAGGCGACCAGGACCACCGTCCCGATCACGGCCATGAGCACGGCTGCGGCGATGCCGACGAGCTTCTTGTTCACGATTCCTCTCCCACTGTCGGGGACCGGACGAAGGGGCTGATCCGGCTACCTCGGATCATCGGCGGCGACACCCCGGAGGTTGAGCGATCGACCGAGAAGTCGCTCGATCGGCCGGATGTCGGATGGACGTCATCCCCCGACGGACAGCGCGAGAGCCGGGCCGGGGTACGTCACCGGACTGCCGTTGTTCAGGATGGCCAGGGGGTGCGTGGTGTTCTTGCGGTACTGGGTGGTGCCAGACGGGATCGTGGCGGTACACGAGCCGCCGGAGCAGGTCGCGGTCACGGTGGCGTTCGTCCCGAGCCGGACGAGCACGTTGGGACACGACCCGCTGACGGTGAACGTGACGGTCACGTTCTGCGAGAGCCGGTTGCCGCTCTGCCAGGCGACGCTCGCCGGCGTCAGCGTGGGGGCGGCGATGACCGTGCACGGCGCCGTCGTGGTCGGCGGGGCCGTCGTCGACGAGGTGGTCGTGGGCGAGGTGGTCGGCGAGGTCACGACCGTGGTGGTGGTGGTGGTGGTCGTCGTGGTCGTGGAGGTCGTCGTCGTGGTGCTGCTCGTGGGGGCCGGCGCGGGCGTCACCACGACCGGCGGGCAGCCGGCGGTGATGGCGGCGGCCGCGTCGCTCACGGCGCACAGCCGGGGCGGGCGGAGCCCGGCGTCGTCGGTCGTCGGCGGACCGGCGGTCGTGAAGGGGATGACCCGGGACACCCGGAAGTCGAAGTACGTGGTCTTGTCCGACGCGGCCCCCGACTCGGAGTACTGGCAGACGTTGGCGGTGCCGCCGCTGCCGTCGGGGGAACCGCTGACGCAGAACCCGGTGAGCTCCATCTGCGCGTAGTGGGTGAGTGTCAGGAGCGTGTTCCCGCCGGACTTGGTCGCGCCGGAGAACACGGGCGCCCAGACGCGACCGGTCGTGAGGAGCCCGGCGAGCGAGTCCTTGGTCGAGGTGTTGGACCACGAGTTGCCGGTGTCGCCCTTGGTCGGCTGGGCGACCGACGCCTCGTAGTACCCGTGCTCGAGGTCGTGGCAGAAATGGCCCACACTCGAACACGACGTGCTCGGGTCGCCGCCGAAGTCGAGCTTGCCGAAGTTGCCAGACCCGGCCGTGCCCGACCCGCTGCACGAACCGCCCTTGACCTTCTCGATCGGGAGGCGGGCGATGTAGGTCTGGCGGACGCCCGTCGACTTCGAGATCACGTAGCCGTCCGGCGAGCTCAGCCCGTACGTCGGATGGGTCCCGGCGACCAGTTCCTGGAAGCTGATGACGGGATAGCTCCCGTACGAGAGCGACTGCATGGCGCCGCAGATGCCGATCGGGCGGAGTCCGCCGCCGGGGTCGGACTCGATGGCGGCGACGCTCGCCCCCCGGACCGAGCCCGAGTCCTGGCCGACTGCCGGCGCGATGGCGTA
>JBHIXO010000197.1:0-8127 GCA_041984725.1 Acidimicrobiales bacterium
GCGTCGTCTCGGGCCTGGGCGAGCGCGGCGCGCAACGCCGAGACCTCGTCCTCGGCCCGCGCCCGGGCATCCTCGGCGGCCATCCGCCGCCGCTCCTCCCGCCGGAGGGCGCCGTCGTCGACCTCCACGGCCGGGCCCGGCGCCGCCATCGAGGCCAGGACGTCGTCCCAGCCCTCGGGGCGGCGCAGGTACAGCGTCCCGACGGCGTCCAGGTCGCCCAACGCCTCCGCCATGCGCTCGCGCAGGTCGGCGTCGTCGTCGAGGACCCGACGCACCACCGCGACCGCGGCGGTGGGCAGCTTGCGGAACCGCAGGTACGGCAACAGCGGCTCGGGTGGCTCGACCCGGGGCGAAGCGGTCGTGCCGGCGAGGACGGCGGCCAGCACCCGCTCGGCCAACGGCCGGAGCAGGTCGTCGAGCCCGGGGGGTCGGCGCTCGACGGGAGCGGGCCCGTCAGCCGTCGGCAGGGAGCTCCTCCACGCCCGACGACGAGTTGCACCACCGGCACACCACGCTCTCGACGGAGCGGTCGAGCACCTCGGTGTCCTCGACGGTCAACTCGCCCCCCACCGAGAAGTGGTGGAACGCCCGGGTCCGGACGGTGGCGGTGACGTCGAACCGCGTCAGGTTGCCGCAGTTGGCGCAGCGGTAGCGCACGGTGTCGGTGGCCGGTCCGGACGTGGTCACGGCGGCAGCGTACCCACCCCCGGGAGGTCGACCCGAAGCCCCGCGAGCCCGCCGGGACCGTCCGGGAACTCCGTTTGACAGATCGAACGTGTGTTCGATTCACTGCGAGCGTGACCCCCGGCACCGCCGCCGTCAGCGCATCGTCCTACCGCCAGGCGAGCTTCGACGACCTCGGCGTGCCGTTGATCGACGTGACGTTCTGCGTGCTCGACCTCGAGACCACCGGCAGCTCCCCGGAGGACGACCGCATCTGCGAGATCGGTGCGGTCAAGGTCCGCGGCGGCGAGGCCCTGGGCACGTTCCACACCCTGGTCGACCCGGGCCGGTCGCTCCCCCCGGCCATCACCGTCCTCACCGGCCTCACCGAGTCCATGGTCCGTCCCGCACCCCCGGTCGAGGCCGTCCTCCCGGCGCTGATCGAGTTCATGGGCGACGCCGTCTTCGTCGGGCACAACGTGCGCTTCGACCGCAGCTTCCTCGACGCCGCGCTCGTGCGGGCCGACCGCTCCCGACTCGACAACGCCACGGTCGACACGTGCGCCCTCGCGCGACGGCTCGTGCGCGACGAGGTCCCCGACTGCCGGCTCGGCACCCTGGCCTCCCGGCTGCGCCTCGACCACAAGCCGTCACACCGCGCGCTCGACGACGCACTCGCCACGGCCGACCTGCTCCATCTGCTCCTCGAACGCGCCGCCGGCTTCGGCGTGCACGGCCTCGACGTCCTGCTCGGCCTGCCCACGGCCGCCGCCCACCCGCAGGCGGCCAAGCTCTCGATGACCGCGGCGCTTCCCCGGGCGCCCGGGGTCTACCGCTTCCGCGACGCCACCGGCCGCGTGCTCTACGTCGGGAAGGCGTCCGACCTGCGGTCCCGGGTCCGGAGCTACTTCTCCTCCGACACGCGTCGCAAGGTCGGCGGCCTGCTCCGCGAGACCGCCTCGATCGACCACACCGTCACCGAGACGCCGCTCGAGGCTGCGGTCACCGAGATCCGCGAGATCCACGACCTGCTGCCCCGGTACAACCGCCACGGCACGACGTGGCGGCGCTCGGCGTACGTGAAGCTCACCGCCGAGGCGTTCCCGCGACTCTCGGTCGTCAAGCAGGTGCGCGACGACGGCGCGACCTACCTCGGCCCGCTCGCCTCGAACCGGGTCGCGCGTCGCGTCGCCGACGCCGTCGAGTGCGCCGTCCCGGTGCGCCGGTGCACCGCCGACCCACGCAAGCTCGACCGGAGCGGGCCCTGCGCTCCCGCGCAGCTCGGGGTGAGCGTCTGCCCGTGCTACGGCGCGATCGCGCAGCAGGTCCGGTTCGCGCTGTCGACCGACCCCGGGCCCGTCGTCGCCACGCTCGAGACCCGGATGTCGGCGCTCGCGACCGGGGAGCGCTACGAGGAGGCGGCCGACGTCCGCGACCGGCTGGCCGCGTTCGTCGACGCCCACCGTCGCGTCCGCCGGTTCGAACTGCTGCGTCGCGCCGGCCGCATGGCACTCCACCACGGCTCGCACCGCGTCGTCCTCGACGGCGGTCGTCTCGTGGCGGTCGAGCCCGCCGACGGCCTGTCCCTCTTCGCCACCCCGCCGTCCGAGCCGGCTGCCGTCGCGCTGCCGGTCGCACCGGCCGACGCCGACGAGCTCACCGTCGTCGCCGGGTGGCTCGACCGGAACGCGCACCGCCTCCGGGTCGAGTGGGCCGAGCACGCGTTCAGCTCGCCGCTCCCCCACCTGACCGCCGTCGGACGCAGCCGGCGGTCGTGACGCCAGGTCAGGCCGGGTCGTCGTCGACCGGCTCGCCCAGGGCCCGTACGAGCTGGCCGATGAGCTGCTGCCACGGCCCGGCCGCCGGCGGCGCCAGGTCGATGGCGCCGAACAGCAGGAACCCGAACCCGACCGCGTGGCAGAAGCGCACGATCGACTCGGAGTCGAGTTCCTCGGTGATGGAGCCGGTCGCCTTGGCCTCGGCGACGAGCGCCGTGAACATCTCGGCGCGTTGCACGAGCAGCCCGCGCACGAGCTCGGCGACCTCGGGATCGCGTCGGGCGGCGACGAACGCCTCGAGCAGGAGCGCCTGGCCCTCGTCGAACGGGTCGGTGATCAGGTGCGAGCCCACGGTGGTGAGCACGTCGGTCACCCGGCCGTCGAAGCGGTGCTCGGCGAAGAGTTCGCCGAGCTCGTTGGTGGTGTGCGCCTCGATCGCGGCGAGCAGCAACTCGGCCTTGCCCCGGAACCGACCGTAGATGGCGCCGGTCGTGAACCCGGCGCGGCGGGCGATCTCCTGGACGCCCGCACCGTCGTAGCCCTTCTCGGCGAACACGGCGGCGGCGGCCTCGATCAGCCGGTCGCGGGTCGGGTCGTCGCTCTCGGGGACGGCGGCGGACTCCATGCCCCGAGGATAACGATCGTTATCAGGTGCGGGCAACGACCGGTCGCTCAGGTCGCGGTCCGGGCGCGCAGCCGGTCGAGGCTGGCCGCCGCGCGACCGTCGTCGATGGCTGCCGCCGCGGCCGCCACACCCTCGGCCACCGAGCCAGCGAGCCCGGCGACGTACAGGCCCGCGCCGGCGTTGAGCAGGACGATGTCGCGGGCCGGTCCCGCCGCCCCGCCGAGGACCTCGTGGGCGATCACGGCGTTGTCGGCCGGTGTGCCACCGGGGAGATCGGCGAGCGGCGTGGTGGCCAGGCCCGCGGCGCCGGGCTCGAGCTCGGAATCGTCGATCACGGCCCCGTCGCGGACCTCGACGACGCGGCTCGGGCCGCTGGTGGTCAGCTCGTCGAGCGCCCCGTCGCCATGGACGACCAGGGCGTGCTCGACGCCGCGGGCGGCCAGCGCACCGGCGACGAGCTCGACCATGCGGGCGTCGCCCACGCCGACCACCTGACGCGTGACCCGGCCGGGGTGCGACAGCGGCCCGAGGAGGTTGAACACCGTCGGGACGCCGATCTCGGCGCGCACCGGACCGGCGTGCCGCATGGCGGGGTGGAAGCGCCGGGCGAAGCAGAAGCCGACCCCGACCTCGGCGACGACCGCCGCGAGCTCGTCGCCGTCGACGTCGTACCCGACCCCGAGCTCGGTGAGCAGGTCGAAGCTGCCCGAGGTCGACGACGCCCGCAGGTTGCCGTGCTTGCAGACCGTCGCGCCTGCGCCCGCGGCCACGAAGCTGGCCATCGTCGAGACGTTCAGGGCCTTCTCTCGCCGGCGAGGCGAGCCGCCGGTGCCGACGACGTCGATCGTGCCGGCCGGCAACTCGAGGGGCGCGGCGGCGTCGAGCATGGCGCCGACCATGGCGGCGACCTCCTCGACCGACTCGCCCTTCATGCGCAGCGCGACGATGAACGAGGCGATCTGCGCGGCGGTGGCCTCGCCGGCGAGCACCGAGGCGAGGCCGGCGGCCGCCTGGACGCCGTCGAGGTCTCGACCGTCGACGAGGCGGCCGAGCAGCGCCGGCCAGCCGCCGAGGTCGGTGAGCGACCGGGTCATCGCGACGACACGGTCAGGAGGCGGCCCGGCGACGACGCCGGATGATCCGGCGGCGCTCCCGCTCGGTGCAGCCACCCCAGACGCCTTCCTTCTCGCGCCGCCCGAGGGCGTACTCGAGGCAGTCGTCGCGGACGGTGCACCCGGCACACACCCGCTTGGCCGGTTCGGCGTCCTCGTCGACCGCGGGGAAGAAGATGCGGGGGTCGAGTCCGTGACAGGCGGCCCGGGTGCTCCAGGGGGTCGTCATGCGTCGGAGGTTGACACTCCCGACCCGGCCTCCACAAGCATTTGTGGTCCGCACCTCGCGTGCGGGCCCCTGCCGGGGTTCAGGAGGTGCGGCCCTCGGCCACGAGCAGCCGCGCGATGGCGTCGGCCGGGTACCGGCGGTGGCCACCCGGGGTGCGGATGCTCGAGATCCGACCCTTGGTCGCCCAGTCGGTCACGGCACGCTCGGAGACCTCGAAGAGCATCGCCACTTCGCGGGTCCGCAGCAGCCGTCCGCTGAGCGTCCCCGCCTCGACGCCCGTGACCAGGTCCCGGACGAGGTTCTGCCGCTCCAGCTCACTCTTCGTAGTCGCCATGTGTCCGAGAGTAGAGAAAATTCGGAACCACTGCAAGTACTTTTGAAATCACTCTTCGTAGCGCCTGGACGGAGCGGTCGCAGCGAACTCCGACAACCCGGACGAATCACCCACCCGATCTGCTCATTCGCGCAGATCGGTGAGCAGTTCGGCGACCGTCTCGGCACCCAGCGTGGCCTCGTGGTCGTACTCCGGATGGGCGATGGCGAGCGCCGCCGGACCGGCCGCCAGCCGGTCGATCTGGGCGGCGTCGAGTCGGAAGTGGAGGTAGTGCACCGAGGCGGTGATCTCCTCTCGGGTGAGCTGGCTGGCGTGGCCGGCCTCGGGTTCGGCGGCGACCTCGACGCGGTCGGCGCCGGTGCCGAGCCGGAGCGCGATGGTGCGTTCGATGCCCACGAGGCGCGGCAACCAGTCGCGCAGGGCGAGCTCGGACGTGAGCTCGATGAAGAGCGTGGCGGCCAGCTCGCCCGGCTCGGGGACGAGCGGGTTGTAGACGCGGAGTTCGCCGGCGATCTGGTCGTCGGTGATGAGCTTCTCGACCCGGGCCATCTCCTGGATCTGGAACCGGATGGTGTCGCGGTTCTCGAAGACGACCGTGACGAAGGGGCCGACATGGACCCGGCGGCGCTTCTTCAGCGCGATGACGTGGCGGCGGAACTCGTCCCGCTCGCGTTCGTAGGCCCGCAGGTCGGCGATGTCGTGGAGTTGCAGCTTGCGGCTCATCGGTGTCACTCCTCGGCGATGCCGTAGGCCCGGGCGAGCACCGAGAGGGGGTGGACCGGGGCCTGCCCGACCTCGTCCTCGATGCCGCCGTTGGCCAGGTGGCAGTCGCCCGCGATCACGGTCGACGCATCCTTGTCGACCTGGGTCGCGATCGCCTTGGCCATCTTGCGGGCGACGCCGCGGGCCCGGTCGTAGTTCTCCTCGCGCAGGCCCCAGGTGCCGTCGATGCCGGAGCACTCGGCGACCACGGCGATCTTGGCCCCGGTCAGCTTCATCACGTCGCGGCTCTTGAGCCCGATGTTCTGGGCGCGCAGGTGGCAGGGCGCGTGGTACGTGATCGTGTCGGGGACGTCGCCGGCGAAGTCCGTGTCGAGGGTGGTCCCGTCGCCCTTGTGGAGCGTCCAGAGGTGCTCGGCGGCGTCGACGGTGTGCGTGGCGACGAGCTCGGCGTCGGCACCACCGACGTAGTCGACGTAGTCCTTGCGCAGGACGTAGCCGCACGTCGGCTGCGGGACGACGATCGTGCCGTCGTCGCCGCGCGCGACGGCGGCGCGGATCGCCCGAGCGAGCGCGGCGACGTTCTTGCGGGCCTGGGTGCGGAAGGTCTCGACGTCGCCCTCGTGCAGGAACGGCGCACCGCAGCACGAGACGCCCTCGGCCAGCTCACAGGTGACCCCGTTGCGCTCGAACACCCGCACGAGGTCCTTGCCGACCTGGGGCGCCTGGTACTCGACCAGACACGTCGGGAAGACCGTGACGGTCCCCTGGTCGGTCGGGCCGACCGTGGGCACCCGACGCCGGAACCAGGTCGTGAACCGCTCCCGGGCGAAGGGGGCGAGGACACGCTCGGAGGCGATCCCCGTCGCCTTGCTGAGCAGCTGTCGCGCCCGGGACCCCGGCTCGGCCAACGCCCGGTTGACGAGCGGCGCGGCCGTGGTCGCGGCCCGGCCGACGAGGTCGGTGCGGCCGAGGGCCTGATCGGTGATCTTCTGGGCGGTCGTCTTGTGCCCGTTGCGGTGCAGGACCGCCTTGGCCCGCAGCATCAGGCGGGGGAAGTCGAGGTTCCACTCCGACTGGCCGGGGATGTACGGGCAGTTGACGTAGCAGAGCTTGCAGTTGAAGCACTCGTCGACGACCTGGTCCTGCTCGGCGACGGTCATCTTGGCCGAGTCCTGGTCGTCGTGCCGGTCGATCGCCTCGAACATGGTCGGGAACGACGTGCAGTACTTGAAGCACAGGCGGCAGCCGTGGCACAGGTCGTAGACGCGGACGAGCTCCTCGCGGAGGTCCTCCTCGACGAAGTACCGGGGGTGGAACGGGTCGTAGGTGGTGGTCACGGAGCACTCCCGAGGCGCGACGAAGGGACGAGCGGGTCGTTCCTCCGCCGCACGCGGTGCGGCGGAGGAACGGCGGCGTGGTCCGGGACGGTGGCGTCCCGGCACCGGCGGTCGCTCAGGAGATGGACTCGAGGCCTTCCTGGAACCGGCCGGCGTGGCTCTTCTCGGCGCGGGCGAGCGTCTCGAGCCACTCGGCGACCTCGTCGAAGCCCTCCTCGCGGGCGGTCTTCGAGAAGCCGGGGTACATCTCGGTGTACTCGTAGGTCTCGCCGGCGATCGCCGACTTGAGGTTGTCCTCGGTCGGGCCGACGGGCTCGCCGGTGGCGGGGTCGCCCACCTCGGCGAGGAAGTCGAAGTGCCCGAAGGCGTGGCCGGTCTCACCCTCGGCGACCGACCGGAACAGCGCGGCGACGTCGGGGTAGCCCTCGACGTCGGCCTTCTGGGCGAAGTAGAGGTAGCGGCGGTTGGCCTGGCTCTCGCCGGCGAACGCCTCCTTGAGGTTCTCTTCCGTCTTGGAGCCCTTGAGCTCGGGCATGGGTGTCTCCTGGTGCATGTGGGATGGACAGGGGGACCCGGAGGGGGATCCGGGCGGCGCCGAACCTAGAGGCGCCATCCGCGGCCGGACAACGACCGGCGCCACACGACGGACCCCATGGGAGAGGATGGCGCGATGCCCGCTGCAGTCGCCGACCACGGCTTCGCGCTCACGACCGACCACGACGGCACGATCCGCCTGCGCCGGGGCGACGAGGACTGGCTCGGACCGGGGCGACACCTCGGCGCCGGCCTCGCCACGTTGGACGTGTCCCCGACCGACACCGGCTGGACGCTCGAGCTGCGCGCCCACGACGCCGTCGACGCGTCGAGCCCCGCCGGGTTCTCGTCGCCGGCGACCGGGCTCCGCTTCTCCCCCGGCGAGCGGGCCGCCGGGGCGCGACCGGCCGGCCTGCGGGCGTTCGCCCACCAGCACACCGAGTTCGGCCTCCCCGTCCAGACGGGACCCGACCTCGACCGCTGGTTCCACCTGCCGTTCCGGCCGACCGTCGCCTCCCCGCTGTGGCTGTGCGACCCCGACGGCCCGACCGTCCTGCTCGCCCCGCTCGACGGGTTCCACGAGCAGGTCCTGGCGTTCGCGGTCGCCGACGACGACCCGTTCCTGACCTGGGGGTGGCACGGCGACCTCGCCGAGGTGCCCGCCGGCTTCGCCACCCGGCTCGCCGTCGCCTGGTCCGCCGTCGGGCACGCCGTCGCCTGCTACGAGGCGGCCGCGGCGTACGCGACCCAGCGCATCCAGTTCGGTCGCCCGCTGGCCAAGAACCAGATGGT
>JBHIXO010000198.1:0-8002 GCA_041984725.1 Acidimicrobiales bacterium
ACTTCCTCTTCGACCTCGACGTCGACCCCGACGAGCAGGAGAACCGGTTCGACGAACCCGTCGAGAAGGAGCTGCGCGACCTGCTCGTCACCGCCATGCGCGACGTCGAGGCCCCGGAGCCGCAGTTCGAGCGCCTCGGGCTGTGAGGGCGTCGCGGTGACCCGCCGTCCGAACATCGTGTTCGTCCTGACCGACGACCACGCCGCCCACTCCATCGGCTGCTACGGATCGGTCGTCAACGAGACGCCACGCATCGACGAGATCGCCGAGCTCGGCTGGCGCTTCGACAACTGCTTCGTCACCAACTCGCTGTGCACCCCGTCACGAGCGTCGATCCTCACCGGCACGTACAGCCACGTCAACGGCGTGTACTCGCTCTTCACGCCGATCGACGCCGCCCAACCGACGTTCCTCTCGCTGCTGCGCGACGCGGGCTACCGCACCGCGATGATCGGGAAGTGGCACCTCGGCCACGGGGAGGGCCACGACCCCGAGGGCGTCGACCACTGGACGGTGCTGCCCGGGCAGGGCGACTACTGGAACCCGCAGTTCATCGACGCAGGCGGCCGGCGGCGCATCGAGGGATATGCCACCGACATCATCACCGACCTGGCGATGGAGTGGGTCGAGTCGCTCGACGGTGACGACCCGTGGTGCGTCCTCGTCTGGCACAAGGCGCCCCACCGGTCGTGGGAGCCCAAGCCGGAGCACCGTGCGCTCTACGAGGACCCGCGACCCGTGCCGGCCACGTTCTGGGACGACTACTCGACGCGCACGGCCTCGGTCCGGCGCTCGGCCATGCGGGTCGCCGACCACCTCACCCGTGAGGACCTGAAGGACGACCCGCCGGCCGGGCTGACCTACGAAGAGCAGGCGCTGTGGAAGTACCAGCGTTACCTGCGCGACTACCTGGCCTGCGTGCACTCGGTCGACGAGAACGTCGGCCGGCTGACCGATTGGCTCCGCGCCCGCGACGAGTTCGACGACACCATGCTCATCTACTCGTCGGACCAGGGCTTCTTCCTCGGGGACCACGGCTGGTTCGACAAGCGGTTCATGTTCGAGGAGTCGCTGCGGATGCCGTTCCTCCTCAGCTACCCGCGGCGGGTCGAAGCGGGTGGCGTGTTCGACGGCATCGTCAGCAACGTGGACATGGCCCAGACGATCCTCGACGCGGCCGGCGTCGCGCCGGTCGAACGCATGCAGGGCCGCAGCTTCTGGCCCGACCTGACCGGCGAGCGGGCCGAGTCCGACGAGCCCGTCGAGGGCGTCTACTACCGCTACTGGGAGAACGACGACGTCATCCACAAGGCGCCGGCCCACTACGGCTACCGCACCCGGCGGTACAAGCTCGTCTACTACTACAACGACGGGTTCTGGCTGCCGTTCACCGGCTTCTACCGGTACCCGCCCGAGTGGGAGCTCTACGACCTCGAGGCCGACCCCGACGAGGTCCGCAACGTGTACGACGACCCGGCGTACGCCGAGATCCGGGAGATGCTGAAGGCGGCGATGTGGCGTGAGCAGGCCCGCCTCGGCGACGCACCCCATCCGTCGCAGCCCGTCCCCTCCGGCTGCGAGGACGTGGCGGTGGCGACGATGCCATCGCTCCCTCGCTATCGCTGGCTCGACCCCGGTCCGATGTCGGGGTGACACCGGCGGCGGCCGGGCGGGATCGACCGCCGCCGGTGGAGAACCAACGCAGGTTCAGCGCATCTCGTCGGCGATGCGGTCGCCGACGTCCTTGTCGATGTTGCGCCAGTAGGTGAACGCCCGCTCGAGCACGGGGTCGCTCACGCCGTCCGACAGGTGGCCGACGACGTTGGCGACGAGTCGGTCGCGCTGCTCGTCGTCCATCACGTCGCGCACGAGCGTGCCCGCCTGGACGAAGTCGTCGTCGTCCGAGCGTGGGGTGTAGGCCGCCCGCACGAACTCACCGTCGGCCGCCCACGTGTCGACGGTGGGGTAGCGCTCGGCGAGCGCCGCCGGTCCGCCCTTGGAGTTCGGCGCGTAGACGGGGTCGGACACGAGGTCCATGCGCATCGCCCCACCCTTGCTGTAGCTGTGCACGGGGCACTGGGGGCGGTTGACGGGGATCTGCTGGTAGTTGACGCCGAGACGAGCGCGGTGAGCGTCGGCGTAGGAGAAGAGCCGGGCGAGCAGCATCTTGTCGGGGCTCGGCCCGATGCCCGGGACGAGGTTGTTGGGCTGGAACGCGGCCTGCTCGATCTGGCTGTGGAAGTCGGTGGGGTTGCGGTCGAGCGTGAGCCGACCGACCTCGTGGAGCGGGTAGTCGCCGTGCGGCCACACCTTGGTGAGGTCGAAGGGGTTGAACCGGTAGTCCCGGGCGTCCTCGAACGGCATGATTTGGACCTTCAGGGTCCACGACGGGTGGTCGCCGGCGTCGATCGACTCGAACAGGTCGCGGCGGTGGTAGTCGGCGTCCTCGCCCGCCATGCGGTCGGCCTCGTCCTGGGTCAGGAACTCGATGCCCTGGTCGGTCTTGAAGTGGTACTTGACCCACGATCGCTCGCCGTCGGCGTTGATCCACATGTAGGTGTGGCTCGTGTAGCCGTTCATGTGGCGCCACGTACGCGGGATGCCCCGGTCGCCCATGAGCCAGGTGACCTGGTGGGCCGTCTCGGGGGAGAGGGTCCAGAAGTCCCACTGCATGTCGTGGTCGCGTAGGCCGTTGTCGGCCCGGCGCTTCTGCGAGTGGATGAAGTGCTGGAACTTCAGCGGGTCGCGCACGAAGAAGACGGGCGTGTTGTTGCCCACCATGTCGTAGACGCCCTCGTCCGTGTAGAACTTCAGCGCGAAGCCACGGGGATCACGCCAGGTGTCGGGCGAACCCGACTCGCCGGCCACGGTGGAGAAGCGGGCCACCATCTCGGTGGTCTGTCCGGGCTGCAGGAACGCCGCCTTCGTCCACCGGCTGACGTCCTGGGTCACCTCGAACCGACCGAACGCGCCCGAGCCCTTCGCGTGGGGCTGGCGGTCGGGGATCATCTCCCGGTTGAACGCCGCCATCTGCTCGAGCAGGTAGTGGTCGTGCAGGAGGATGGGGCCGTCGGGTCCGACGGTCAACGAGTGTTCGTCGCTCGCGACGGGGATGCCGGCGTCGGTCGTGGTCGGTGGTGTGTCGGGCATACGGGCGCAGTGACCCGCGCCGGACCCGACCAAACCGCCGGTCCCGGCCGCACCGCCGGCGTCAGCGGTGTCCGGGCGCCAGGTAGAACCAGAGGGGGAACGGCGCACCCTGGTCCTGGAGCGCACTGCGGGCGGCCATGACGGTGCGGCCGGCCTCGGTCGACTCGAAGAACCACGCCTCGGCGGCCCGGCCACCGGGCGCCGGCCCGTCGACGAGCTGCAACCCGGCTTCGTCGTAGTACGACCGGATGTCGTGGCAGACGCCGATCGGGTTCGCGGCGGGCAGGGGCACCTCGGTCCACGGCTCACCCGCCGCCCACCGGTGCAGGACGCCGAGCGCCTCGGGCACCTGGTCGGCGGTGATCTCGCGACCGACCTCGGTCACGCCCCGGACCGCGACCGAACGTTCGTAGGCGGCGCGCAGTCCCTGGGCCTCGTCGACCGCCGGCGGCAGCGACGGGTCGTGGCGCGGCGGCAGGGCACAGGCCATCGGGGACTCGTCGGACTCGACGACGTCGGGGAAGGTCTCGAGGACCGGTTCGGTCGCGTCGAGCAGGCCGAGCGCCTGCTCCAGCACGCGCCGCTGGAAGGCGGCGTCGTTCGGCGTGCCGAGCGGTCGACCGAGCGGGAACTCGCAGTACAACGTGCGGGGCGGGTGCATCTTCTCGGCGACCTCGCGCATCGACGCGAGCACCACCGTCGAGATCCCGGCGGCTTCGATGACGTGGGCGAGCGTACTCACGGTACGCGTGCAGAGCGGTCAGACGGGGGTGAGCAACACGACGTCGACCTGGTCGGCCGTGAGCTCGGCGGCGCACGCGGGCCCCGTGTCGAGGCGGATCTCGGAGACCGTGTCCGGCTGGTTGCCGGCGAACGCGAAGTGGCGGGGGGCGACCTCGCCGATGACCCCGTCGGCGGCGAGCTCCTCGAGCCGATCGATCGGGTAGACGACGTTCAGGTCGATCTGGAAGCCGGTGTGGTCGAAGTTGGGACTCCAGTGGCCGAGCACCAGGTCGCGGTCGGCGCGGTCGAGCGCCCGGAACGTGGTGTCGGCCGCCGTGAAGCGGTCCTGGTCGACCCGGTGGATGGCGGCCGAGGTCACGACCGCGACGCGGCATTCGGCCAGCGGCTTGCGCAGCGGAGCGAACGCCGTCGCCTCGAACTCGGGCACGGGCAGCGTGGCCGCGTAGGCCCGCATGGCGGCGTCACCGGACACGGCGACCTCCTCGGTCAGCAGGAACCTGGTCGATGGGAGCCGGATCGGTCGCCATCAGCTGGTCATGCCACCCAGGCCGACGAGGGCTCGGGCGTGCTCGATCTCGCCCATGTGGCGCAGGCCGTGCTGGTACCACCAGCATTCCATGGCGTCGAGCCGGGTGATCCCGGCCTCGCCACCCACCCGGGCGCTGTAGGTGTTGGCGACCACCGGGGGATAGGGCTTGGGAATGAGCAGGTCGGTGAGCGTGGCCGGGTCGACACCGGCGATGAACGCCTCGGTACGGGCCCAGACGGCGTCCATGTAGGCGACGAAGGCATCGAGGTCGCCGATGCGCTGGTCGACCATCTCGTCGGGCGTGCGCTCCTTGCCGTGGTCCTCGATGGCGAGGCCGACGGCGGCCGCGTGGTCGGCGTTCCAGATCGGACCCTCGCCGCCGGAGACGACGAAGAAGGTGGAGTCCTCCATGTTCACGTAGTGGAACAAGGAGAACGCGATGGGCAGCACGGTGTCGCGCTCGACGTGGTTCACGTGCTCGACGGTCATGGTCGAGCAGGCGTCCTCGTAGAGCGAGTGCATCGCCCGCATCCGGCGGCGCAGCGAATCGAGAACGAGTTCTGCGGCGTCGGTCATGCGTCGGCTCCGGAGCGCTCGTGGATGATCTCGACCCGGTGCAGGTCGTCGCCGACCTCGATCGGGCCGTCGAAGTGCTCGGCCGCCAGCGCCCGCCAGTCGTCGCCGCCCCCCGGAGGGAAGGTCGGGACGTAGTGGGTGAGCACGAGCGTGCCGACGCCGGCGCGCGCGGCGGTCTGGGCCGCCTCGGCGGGGGAGGAGTGGTAGTCGAGCGTGTCCTGGAGGCGTTGCAGGGGCACGTTCCCGATGATGTCCTTGCGGATCACCGTGTGCACGAGGGCGCCGGCGCCGCGGCTCAGCCGGTCGAGGCCCTCGCACGGGACCGTGTCGCCGGCGGCGACGACCGAGGCCCCGTCGTGCTCGATGCGGAACGCGATCGTGGGGTGCACCGGGCGGTGGTCGGTGGGTGCCGTCGTCACCGTGGCCGTCGTACCGAGATCGACCGGGCCGTCGGCCACCTCGATCACGTGGACCGGGGTGAACCCGTAGGCGAGGTCCTCGTGATGATCGACGCGGTACGTGATGTCGGGCCCGAGGGAGGCGACGATGTCGTCGACGACCTGCTGCGTGCCGGGCGGTCCGACGATCGTCAGCGGCGACGGCTCGAACGTCATCACCCAGCGCGTCGTGATCACGTCGTTGAGGTCGGTGATGTGGTCGGAGTGCAGGTGCGTCAGCAGCACGGCGCTGAGCCGGTCGACGCCGACGCCGCTCGCGGCGAGGCGCATCAGCACCCCACGGCCCGCATCGACGAGGAAGTGTTCGTCGCCGGCGGTGGAGACGAGGGTCGCCGGGCCGGCGCGGTTCGGGTCGGGCATCGGGCTCCCGGTCCCGAGCAACGTGATCGTCAGCATGGCACCGATGCGACCCCCATGGCCGACCTCCCCCTCGTGAGTAGTGCTAGTCTGCAACGCACTAGTTTGGCCGCGCAAGTCGGTGCAGGAGGGCGGGGGAGATGGACGTCGTCGTGGTCATGGACGGGCCCGAGACCGTCGACCCGGTGACCGACACGTCGTTCGGTCTCGTCGCCGCTGCGGTCGAGCGCGGTCACCGGTGCTGGCACTGCGGTCCGGCCGATCTGTCCTTCGACGCCGGCACCGTCGTGGCCGCCGTGCGGCGGATGCATCCCGATGCGTCCGCGACCGACCCGCTCGGCCTCGGTGAGCACGGCGTGCTCGACCTCGCCGGGGCCGACGTCGTACTCGTGCGGCTCGATCCACCGTTCGACGCCCGCTACCTGCACCTGACGCTGCTGCTCGACCTCGTCGCCGAACGCACGCTGGTCGTGAACACGCCCCGAGCGCTGCGCGATGCGAACGAGAAGCTCTACACCCTGCGCTTCCCCGACCTGATCCCGCCGACGGTCGTCACGGCGGAGCGGGGGCGGCTGCTCGACTTCGCACGCGACTGCGGTGCGGCGGTGCTCAAGCCGATCGACGGCCACGGTGGGCGGGGTGTGCTCGTGGTCCGGCCGGGCGACGAGAACGCCGACTCGATCATCGACAGCCTGACCGTCCGCGGATCCCGACCCGTGCTGGCCCAGCGGTACCTTCCCGGTGTGCGCCGTGGCGACAAGCGGATCCTCCTACTCGACGGTGAGCCGCTCGGCGCGATCCTGCGACGTCCCTCCGGTGACGACTTCCGCGCCAACATCTGCGTGGGCGCCACGGTCGAGGCCACCGACCTCGACGACGACGACCGCCGCATCGCCGCCGCGATGGCACCGGCGCTGCGCGCCGACGGGCTCGCCTTCGTCGGGATCGACATCGTCGACGCCCGGCTGACCGAGGTGAACGTGACGAGCCCGACCGGGTTGCGCCAGCTCGGCGCCCTGACGGGCGGACGCCCGGACCTGACGGTCGTCCGCTGGCTGGAGGAGCGCGTCGAGGCGGTGGGCTCGGCGGGCGAGCCCGTCGAACGGTGCGCGACGTGAGCCGCGACGTCGAGCCGGCCGAGCGGGTCGGGCCGGACGAGCCGGACGATGCTCCGGTCGACGGCCGGCGTCTCCGTCGGGAGCGCAACGTCGCCGCGGTGATCGACGCCGTCCTCGAGATGTTCGCCGAGGAGACGCTCGAACCGTCGATCGAGCGGGCGGCCCAGCGGTCGGGCCTCTCGCTGCGGTCCGTCTACCGGTACTTCCCGACGCCGGAGAGCCTGGCGCAGGCCGCCATCGACGAGATGTGGCGCCGCGCCGCGCCGGTCGCCCACCTCTCCCGGATCGGCGAGGGCCCCTTCGAGGAACGGGTCGCGAGCTTTGCCGCGATGCGGGTGCGGTTGTACGAGCACCTGGGCAACACGTTCCGGGCCGCACGCGCCCAGGCGCCGCACCGGGTGGCGATCCGCGCCGATCTCGATCGCACCCGCCGCGCCCTGACCGCCCAGTTCGAACGGCACTTCGCCGCCGAGCTCGACGCGCTGCCGGAACCCCGGCGCGTCACACGGGCGAGCACTGCCGACCTGATGAGTCAGCTCGACGCCATCGACCTCCTGCGCCGGGCGCGCGGCCTGACCATCGCCGAGGCGACCGACGTCGTCGCCGAAGCGCTGCGGATCGCGCTCGACCCGTTCTGACAGGATGTCGCGCCCGTCGCCGCCGGCGGGCCGAAGCACGAGCAGAGGATTGACATGAGCGACCAACTCGTCCTGTGGATCAGCGTGCCGCTGATCACCGCGTTCATCGGCTACAGCACCAACTGGGCCGCCGTGAAGATGATGTTCCACCCCGCCGAGCCGTTCGGGATCGGCCCGCTCAAGTGGCAGGGGATCGTCTACCGGATGGGCGAGAAGTTCGCCGGGGAGATCGCCAAGACGACGAGCCAGGTGCTGAGCCCCGCCGACCTCGTCGCCCGGCTCGACCTGCCCGGCCTGCTCGACCGGCTGCAGGCCGAGCATCCCGACGACGTCGACGCCCTGGTCGGCGAGGCGCTCGACGTCGTCGCCCCCGGCGTGTGGGCGTCCGCGGCCCCCGAGGCGAAGGCGCAGTTGCAGACCATGCTCCTCGCC
>JBHIXO010000199.1:0-7949 GCA_041984725.1 Acidimicrobiales bacterium
TCGCCTCGGCCGGAGGCGTTGCAGGAGCGGCGGGCGCCGCCGGTTCGGCGGTGGGCGCCGGGGCGGGTGCGGCGGTGGCGGCACCGGCCGGCGCGAGGACCGGGCCCTCGACCCCGTCCTCCTCGTCGCTGCGCTCGGCCTGGACGAACTCGAGCAGGACGATGAGCAGCAGGCCGACGACGAGCGCCACACCGGCGGCCGAGACGGCGGCGCGCGAGATCGACTGCAGCGGCGAGATCTTCGAGGTCTCGCTGATCGCCAGCGAGCTCAACGGCTCGTCGATCAGGACCCGGCGCGACGACTCGAGCTCGGCGACGGCGGAGGCCTCCTCGCGCACCGCCTGCTCGAGCTCGACCGTCAGGTCCTGGTAGTCGCGGACGTCGTCCTGGAGGGCGCTGAGCTCCTCGCGCTTGGTGGCCAGCTCGGCCCCGAGCGCCTCGGCGGTGGCGCCGTCGCCGGCCGAGCGGGCCTGGGCCTGGGCGCTCTGCAGCGACGTGATCTCGGCCAGCAGCAGCGACGCCTCGTCGGGCGGGGTCAGACCGCCCTCGACGAGGGACTCGATCTGCTCGACCGTGGCGTCGCGGCGCTCGGTCGCCAGGTCGACCTCGGCGTTGAGGCGGGCGAACTCGCTGGCGAAGGTGCGGCTGAGGGCGGTCTCGACCAGGGTGGTGAGCACCTGCTGGGGGGCGAGGCGCTCGTCGCTCTCGTGGATCACGCTGACGAGACCGGACGACGCCCGGGTGCGGACACGGACGCCGTTGCGGACGTCGCGCTCGCTGACCGCACCGTCGAGGGCGTCGGCCACGGCACTGGCCGTGGCGCGGGACTCCGCGGCCTCCTGGAAGCGGTCGACGGCCAGTGACTGGGAGGCCGGTGAGGCCGGGTTGAGGGAGGGGACGAACACGCGGGCCTCGGCCTCGAAGCGGTCGCCGCCGCTGGCCGTGAGCACACCGGCCGCCACGGCGACCAGCGCCGCGACCACCATCACGAGGACGAGCAGCTTCGCTCGTCGCTTCAGCATCGAGCCGAGGCTCATCTGCGTCCTTTCGGAAATGGGATGATGCACAGGTGCCGTGCACGCATCGCGCGCGGTCCTCGGGCGCCGCCGGCGCCCTGCGCGCCTCATTCTCGCAGTCGCCGGCCGCAAGGTTCCAGACAGAGGGCAAGTCTCGTCGCCGACGGCCCGGCCCGAGGCCGGGGGCCACCATCGGGCGTTCCGACCCACATCGCGCCGTTTCCTCCCGCAGATCGTACGCAGGCCTGGATGGCAGGGCGCGCGATCTGCCAGCCTTGGCGCCGTGCAACACGGCGGAGAACGGGACCGGGCGGCGGCGACCCGCGCCCAGACACCGACGGAACCGACCTTGGTGATCCTCGGCGCGCCGCGGTCGGGGACGACGCTCGTCTATCGCGCGCTCTGCGCGCACCCGAGCGCGGCCTACCCGTCGAACTGGGTCCGGCGCGCGCCGGCCCTGCCGCAGTTGGCGGCGTTCAACCGGCTCGCCACCACCGCCCGCACGACCCGCAACCGGGTCTGGTTCGGCAGCGACGGCCGCAACGCCTACGCCTACAACCGGCGGCGGGCGCCGTGGGAGCGATGGTTCCCCCAGCCGATCGAGGGCGAACCGCTCTTCGCCCGGGCCGGCGTCCCCGACGAGCCCGCCGGGCAGTACGAGGGCACCCCCGCCCAGCAGCGGCGCCTCGCCGCGTCGTTCGGACAGGTCCGGCGCTGGGGCGGTGGCGACGTCCTCGTCGTCAAGCGGGTGGCGAACAACCGCCGGGTCCCGCTGCTGCTCGAGGCGTTCCCCGGCTGCCGGTTCGTGCACGTGCTGCGCGACGGCCGGGCGGTCGCGGCGTCGCTGCGCAAGGTCGACTGGTGGGCCGACTCACACCTGTTCTGGTACGGCGACACCCCGGCCCGCTGGGAGGCGGAGGGCGGCGATCCGTGGGAGGCCTGCGCCCGCCACTGGGTCGAGGAGGTCCGGGCCATCGACGCCGGCGCCGAGCTCGTCCCCGACGACCGGTGGCTCCAGGTCCGCTTCGAGGACATCGTCGCCGACACCACCCCCGCGCTGCGCACCATCGCCGACTTCGCCGGCCTCCCCGCCGACCCGCGCTGGGACGAGGCCCTCGTCCACCTCGAGGTGCCCGACCGCAACCGGGGCTGGCGGGAGTCGCTCGACCCGGAGGTCCAGGACCGCATCGTCGCGCTCCAGGCCGACGAACTCGCCCGTCGGGGCTACGACTCGTGAGCGGACCCGTGCCCGTCTCGTTCGTGCTGGGCTCGGGGCGGTCGGGCTCGACGCTGGTCCACGAGGTCCTGTGCCGGCACCCGGCCGTCGGGTTCGTGTCGAACCTCGAGGACCGCTTCGGACCCCTGGCCCGTATCGGCCGGTACAACCGCACCATCTACGACGCCGTGCCGAACGCGCTCACCCGCAAGGGCCGGGCCCGGTTCGCGCCATCGGAGGCCTACGACGTGCTCACGCGCGAGGTGTCGCCGATGCTGGTCGACCCGATGCGGGACCTGACGGCGGCCGACCTCACCCCGTGGCTGGCGACCCGGCTCGAGCGGTTCTTCCGCGGCCGGGCCGACGCCCAGGGCTGCGCGACGTTCCTCCACAAGTTCACCGGGTGGCCCCGGTCGGGCCTGCTCGGCGCCGCCTTCCCCGAGGCCCGTTTCGTCCACGTCGTCCGCGACGGGCGCGCCGTGGCCAACTCGTGGCTCCAGATGGAGTGGTTCGACGGCCACCGCGGCCCCGACCAGTGGCTCTGGGGGCCACTCCCGCCCGAGCTCCACACGATCTGGGAGTCCGAGGACCGCTCGTTCGTCGCCCTCGCCGGCCTGGGCTGGAACGTGCTGATGGACGCGTTCGAGCAGGCCCGGGCGTCGATCGCCGCCAACCGGTGGCTCGACGTGTGCTTCGAGGAGCTCGTCGAGGACCCCGGCACGGCCTTCGCCCGCATCCTCGCCTTCTACGACCTCGACGCGACCGACCCGGTGTTCCGGGAGCGACTGGCGAGCTACGACTTCTCGACGTCGCGGCTCCGGGCGTTCGAGGACGACCTGGGTCCGGACCACCTCGCCGTGCTCGACCGGGTGTGCGGCCCGCAGCTGCGGGCCTGGGGCTACGCCTGAGCGACCTCAGGCGACGCTGAACCGGGTCGCCGCCCGGGACGCGTCGACCTTGCCGGCGGTGTCGACGGCCCGGGCCTGCACGTAGTAGTCGCCCGGCCCGAAGCTCGGCTCCCAACCCCAGAACGTCGACGTCGCGCCCGGCGAGCCCAGCACCGTCGTGTTCCCGTGGAAGGCGCCCCACGACATCGTCGACTGGTTCCACCACAGGTTGGTCGCCCGGTCCTTGACGGCGACCTCGACCGCGGCGACGCCGACGTCGTCGGTCGCACCGCCGAAGATCTGCACCGGTGTGGACAGCACCACGTCGCCGCTCGGCTGGTGCAGCATCGTGTCCGGGTCGGCGCTGTCGACGACGCCCGCCACCACGCTGTACCGGCTCGTGGCCCGCGACGACTCCACGTTGCCGGCGACGTCGATCGCCCGGGTCTGCAGGAAGAAGTCGCCGGGCCCGGTGTTCGGGGTCCACGACCACGTGACCTCGGTGCCCCCGGCCGTCGTGATCGGCACGTCGTTCCAGACGAAGGCACCCCACGTGGCGGTGGTGGCGTTCCACCACTGCCCCGTGGCCCGGTTCATGACCGCGCCCTCGAGCCGGGCGACGCCGCTGCCGTCGGTGGCGGTGCCGGACAGCACCGCCGGGGTCGACAGCTGCTGATCCTTCGTCGGCACGGCGATCTGGGAATCGGGTTCGACCGTGTCGGGACCGACGACGATGCCGGCGACGGCGACCGAGCCGGTGTTGCCGGTCGAGTCGGTCGCCCGGACCCGCAGTTCGTACGGCCCGCTGTCGGCGAGGGCGCCGATGGCCAGACCGCCGGAGAAGGAGACGGGCGACGTCGTGCCCGAGGTCGACGCCGGGAACCAGGTCTCGGTGGTCCAGCCGGTGGCGGGGTCCCACCACTCGCCGAGGCCGTTCACGAGCCCGAACTCGACGCCGGTGATCAACCCGTCGTCGGCGACCGAACCGCTGACCGCGAGGCTGGACGGCGGCACCGTGGCTCCGGCCGCCGGCGCGGTGACGGTGACCTCGGGCGCGACCTCGTCGTCGACGGTGAACGTGCCGTTGACGTACCGGACGTTGCCGTGCACGTCGTAGGCCCGGACCTTCACCTCGTACTGCTCGTCGTACTGGGCGGGGACGATCGTGAACGACCAGGTCCCGGCCGCCTGGTCGCCCTCGAAGATGGCGGGGTTGAACGTGCCGTAGCTGACCCAGGTCGTGAGCTTCGCGTTCCAGTACCGGTCGCGGGTGACGTTGCGCACCTGGATCTCGACGCTCGCGACGCCGCTGTCGTCGCCGACCATGCCGGTGACCTCGACCGGCGTCGTCGCGGTGGCGGCGCCGTTCGCGGGGCTGTCGAGCGTCAGGCTGGGCTTGTTCGTCTCGGCCGCGCCCGGCCCGTCGAAGTCGAAGACCTGCACGCGGGCGTTGCGCACCTCGACGACGTAGAGCTTGCCGTCGGGGCCGACGTCGATGCCCTTCGGACCCGAGATCTGGCCCGGGCCGATGCCGTTGGTGCCGAACGAGCCGAGCGCGGCACGCGTGGCGGCGTCGACGGCGTAGATCCGGTTGGCGCCGGTGTCGGTCACGTAGGCGACGCCGGCGCGGAAGGCGACGTCGGTCGGCGAGTTCCCGACCGTGACGGTCGCGAGCTGCGTGCCGTTGGGCCGCAGGACGAGCACCTTCGCCTTGTCCCGGATCGGCACCCACATGTTGCCGGTCACGGGGTCGACGCCGATGCCCTGGTACCCGTCGGGGCCGACCTGGCCCCAGCCGCGCTTCTTGACGCCGGTCTCCATGTCGAAGACCTCGATGCCCTTGCCGCGGTAGGCGACGTAGGCCTCGCCGTTGCGCAGCTCGAGCCCGGTCGACAGGTCGAACGTGGGGATCTGGAGCACCGGCACCCAATCGGGCGTGTACACGACGAGCCACGGCTGGCCCTCGGCGTTCATCACCCAGACGTTGCCGGTGTCGGGATCGACGGCGACGCTGCGCGGGTAGTTCAGGCCCGACTCGGGCTTCCGGCCGCGACGACCGAAGATCGACTCGAGCTCGCCGGTCGCCGTGAAGCGGTTGATGCGCTGGCCCCAGTGGTCGGCGACGACGACGTCGCCGTCGGCGGGGTCGATGCCGACGCCCCACGGCTCGACGAGCCCCTGCGGATCGGGGTCCATCCCCGGCGACGGGAACGAGTTGGCGAAGGTGCCGTCGGGCAGGAAGCCCTGCACGCGGAACGCGCTGTAGTCGGCGCCCCACACCATGCCGTCGGGCGTGGTCGTCAGCTGGCGGGCACCCGAGGCGAACTGCCCGAGTTCCTCGCCCTCCTCGGCGATCGTGCGCACGTGGGCGCCGGCGAGGGTGAAGACCTCGATGTCGGCGCCGCGGGCGTCGGACACGTAGACGAGGCCGTTGACGTCGTCGACGGCGATGCCGCGGAGGTCACCGGAGATCGAGGGGTGGGTGAACTCGAACTTGAAGGCGCCGGTCTGGCCGAACACCAAGACCTTCTGCAGGACGCCGTCGACGATGTAGATGTCACCGTTGGCGGCGGCGTCGACGCCGTTGTGGAACTGCGACTGGCCGACCCCGTTGCCCTTCGTCCCGGTCAGCGTGAGCTGGGTGGCGGTCTGGGTCGCGTCGTTCACCGCGAACTGGTAGAGCGTGAAGCTGCCGTAGGCCTGCGGGAACCACACATGGCCGTCGTCGTCGACGGTCAGCCAGGCGACCCGGCCCGGGACGTCGAACCCGAAGAGGAAGTTGCCGCTGCTGTCGTACTTGCGGATGTCCATCGGCGACGTGAGGCTCGTCGCCGCCGCGTACACGGCACCCGTGTTGGGGTCGACGGCGACCGCCGAGATGATGCTGTCGGTCTGGTCGCTGGGGTTCGTGAAGTCGCCGAGGTAGCGACCGTCGCGGTCGAACCGGCGGATCTGGTTGCTGATGTAGTCGCCGACGACGAACTCGTCGGTCACCGGGTTGTACACGAGCCCCCACGCCGCGATGCCCGGCTTGGACGGCCCGGAGATCATGCGATCGAACGTCGGAGCCACCCAGGTCGCCCCGATGGCACCGGCGCCGGTCGAGCTGCCGACGATCGTGGTGGCGACCGCCACCAGGACGGCCGCGACCGCCAGGGCCAGTGGTCGGGTGGAAACTCGGGACACGGTGCCTCCGCCGGCTCGTCCGCCGGGCTCGCCGCCCGGAACTGTTCGCTCCTCAGTGAAGGAGCGGCCCCGGAGGGGTGTCAAGGCAGGGCGAAGCCGGAGGAACCGGCGGTTCAGGCAGCGGCGCGGGCGTAGAGCTCGTCGAGTCCGGCGAGGTGCGCCTCGATCGAGAAGTCGCGCCGGACCCGCTCGCGGGCCGCCCGGCCGAGGTCGAACGCGAAGGCGGGGTCGCCGTGCAGACGGCGCAGCGCGGCGGCCAGATCGGCCGGATTTCCGGGCTCCACGACCATTCCGGTGGTCTCGTGGTCGACCAGTTCGCGCAACCCGCCGAGCGACGTGACCACCATCGGTACCCCGATCGCGTGCGCCTCGAGGATCGACATCGGCTGGTTCTCGTGCCACTCCGCGGCGAGGACGGCGGCGGTGGACGATCGGAGCAGCTCCCCGACCGCCGAACGGTCGACCCGTCCGAGGAATCGGACGCGACCGGCCAGATCGGGTCGGTTCGCGCGCGCTTCGAGCTTGTCTCGCTCCGCTCCGTCACCGGCGACGACCAACTCCGCCTCGGGGACGAGGGCGAGCGCCTCGAGCAGCGTCGGCAGGCCCTTCTCGTGGCCGAGCCGGCCCACGTAGGCGAACGGACCGCCGGGCGTGGCCTTGGGTGCACCGAAGCTGTCGCCGTCGATGGGATGGCGCAGCACGGCCAGGCGTTGGTCGTCGATGCCGGTCCGGCGCATGGTGCGGGCCATGAACTCGCTCGGGCAGATGAAGACCCCGATCGGGTCGTAGGCACCGAAGAGCGTGTGGATGCCGAGCTCGGCGCCGACGAGCGCGCTCGAGGCGAGGCTGCCGCCCTTGCACCGCTTCCGGGGTGCGTTCCAGAACTTCCGGGGGATGCAGGCGTCACAGACCTCGCCGCCGGCGAGCAACTGGTAGTTGGGACAGGCCAGCTTGTAGTCGTGCAGCGTCATCACCGACGGGATGCCGCGCTTGCGCAGCGGCCGCAGCACCGACGGAGACAGCTGGTGGTAGATGTTGTGGTGGTGGACGACGTCGGGGCGGAAGTCGTCGACCACGGCGGCGATGCCCGTGCTCGCCGAGCGTGACCACACCATGCGCCCGGCGATCTTCGCCTGCGCGAGCGCACCGGATGGTGGATCGTCCAGTTCGACCTGCGACGGAAAGTGGTCCCGATACTCCGTGTGGGTGTTCTCGGGGTGATCCATCCCGAAGAACGCCACGTCGTGGCCGGCGGCTTCCTGCAGGGCGGCGACGTCCTCCATGTAGGACTCGGCACCGCCGCGTCGGTACAGGAACTTGTTGACGTGCAGGATCCTCACGCGTGGACGACCCCGCCAGCGGTGTCGGGGTCCGGCACGGGCGACGTGTCACCCCGACCGGACCGGTTGCGGGCGGCCACGCCCATGACCCCGACGGCCATGATGGCGAAGCCGTGCCAGAGCACGATGACCTGGGAGATCACGTTGGCGGTGGCGCTCAGGACCACGAAGGCTGCCAGGCAGGCCGCGGCGGCCGAGGCCAGCGCGTGGTCCTCGGGGGTGCGGGCGGCCCGCAGGGCCCGCCGTGTGGCGTGGGCCATGGCGCCGAGCAGACCGAGGTAGCCGAGCAGTCCGAGGATGCCGGC
>JBHIXO010000200.1:0-7930 GCA_041984725.1 Acidimicrobiales bacterium
GAGCACACGACCGTCACCGACGCGATCGAGGCGTGGTTGCGCGACCGCGGCCACGAGGTCGTGCTCGCTGCCGAGCGGGGCGGGCCGTGGCCCGACGTGGGCGCGGCGGTCGGACGCACCGTGGCCGCGGGCGACGCCGAGCGCGGCGTCGTGTGCTGCTGGACGGGGACCGGCGTGTCGATCGCGGCCAACAAGGTCCCGGGCGTCCGGGCCGCGCTGTGCACCGACGCCGAGACCGCCCGGGGGGCGAGGCGCTGGAACGACGCCAACGTGCTCGCCCTGGGCCTCCGGCTCACGAGCGAGCCGCTGGTGCCCGAGCTGCTCGAGGCGTTCCTCGGGACCGACGTCGATCCCCGCGAAGCCGGCGAGATCGGCAAGCTCAGCTGAACGGAGGGTGAACATCGGGCGACGAGCCGGATGTCACGTGCGAATCGTCACCGTGCTGGGTAGCGACCGCCGGTATTTTGGCCCCGGGCGCTGGCGGGCGCCCATGACCCCCCCGGAGGCCACCCATGGCACTGCAACACAGCACCAACGACCTCGTCCACCGCATGTCCGTGGTCGCCTCGGAGGCGTCCGACCTGTTCGTGCCGCGCCCGGTCCGGGCCGTCGTCGACCGTTGGTTCGTCGATGCCGCCTGCCACACGGGCGGTGGCGTGCTCGGCGTGGCCGACCGGATGCAGGTCGACCCCCCGGCGGTCGATGCCTGGCGCACCATCGGTGTGCCCCCGTCGCTGCGGCCGCGACTGGCGGCGATCATCGTGCAGCCGTCGCCACCGGCCGACCGCGCCGCCGCCTGAGCGACGTCGCGGGCCGGCCGTTCCGGCGGATCGTCGACGTCAGCCCACCGCCGCGACTTCGGCGAAGCCCTTCTCGACGAACTGCGTGAGCAGCGTCGGGTCGGTCACGGCCCGGCGGTCGCTGTTGATGCCGATGTAGCAGGTGCCGTCGTAGGAGAAGAGCGTGAAGTTCACGGCCGCGCCCCCGAGGGGCCCGAACGGGAACATCTGCTCGATGGCCGCCCCCGACGAGTACACGCGGAAGGGCGGGCCCGGCACGTTCGACGTCACGATGTCGAGCGACTTCATCATCCCGCCGGCGAGCGACACCGACAGGTCGACGCCGAGCCGGGAGATCACGGTGTTGATGACGTCGGCGAGCGGCATCGCCGGCTCGTTGCGCATGCCGTCGACGAGCTCGTGGATGACGCGCATCCGGTCGGCCGGGTCGTCGACGTCGAGGGGCACGTCGAAGCGGGCGGGCACGAAGTGGTTGCTGGCGTGCCCGGCGTTGTGCTCGTCCCGGATGTTGATCGGCATGTTCATGGAGACCGACTCGACGTCGAGGTCGCCGATGGCGTGCAGGTAGCCGGCGAGCCCGCTGGCGACGGCGGCGACGAAGGCGTCGTTGAGCGTGCCCCCCGTCGCCTTGCCGGCGGCGCGCAGGTCGTCGAGCGGGACGGCGACGACGTCGAGGTGGTTGGTCATGCCCTTGTTGGCCAGGGCGGTGCTCGACGACTCCGCGGCCGGCGCCATCATGCGGCCGACCGAACCGGCGACCGCTCCGAGGCGGCGCACCGTCGCCGTGGGCGCGGTGAGCACCTCGGTGGCGGTCGAGCCCAGCGCACGCAGGAGGCCGGACGTGTTGGCCCGGGCCTCGCCCGCACGATGGCGGATGGCCTCGGTGACGAGCTCGCGGCGGGTGGGGAGGGGCCGGTCGGTCCTCCACGGCTCGTAGGTCTTGCGCTCGTGGTGGTCGTTGGTCTCGACCATCGACTCGGTCATCTTGACGAGGCCCATGCCGTCGCCGACGGAGTGGTGCAGCTTCAGGACGGCGCCGACCTTGCCCTCGGCCATGCCCTCGACGATGTGCAGCTCCCACAGGGGGCGGTCGCGGTCGAAGGCGGTCATGCCGACCGGCGCGGCGTAGTCCAGCAGGTCGCGGACCGTGCCCTCGCCGGGGCAGCGGGTGCGGCGGATGTGGTAGCTCGGGTCGAAGAACGGGTCGTCGACCCACTTCGGCGGGGCGATGCCGTACGGGTCGGCAACCGCCCGCTGGCGCAGCCGGGGGATCTTGTGCGTCGCCCCGTGCAGCGTGTTGAGGAAGCGAACCTCGTCGGGCTCCCCGCTCATGACCCAGACCGACAGGATCGTCGAGCGCAACATCGGGTCGCGCTCCACGTTCCAGAGCACGGCATCGCTCGTGCTCATGCGGTCGTCGTAGGTGATCTCACTCATGTCCGAACCCCCGGCAGTGTCAGAAGAGACGTTTCCGACAACGTTCGCCGCGCGCTCGTGAACTCCTGCACAAAGTGTTACCGGCGCATGAAACCGTCCGCCGGGTGAGCCTCGGCGGGTCGCGGTACCGGTCCCAGCTCGACCACGCGGCCGAACGGGTCCGAGCGCTGCTCGGGACGGGCGACGGTCCTACAGGGCGAGGTTGAGGCCGCCGGCCCCGATCATCCCCTGGAAGAACTCGAGCTCGTAGGCGTGCTCGGGGTCGGCGCGCACCCGCTCGTCGAGGACGTGGGCGTCGTCGCCGACCAGGATCCGCCACTGCCCGGCGCGCACGCCGTCGAGGATGACGGTGGCGGCCTCGGCGGCCGTGGTCGGGGCGTTGTCGCGGAAGTTCTCGCCCCGCATCTGGACGAACTCACGGAGCTGGTCGTCGGAGACGCCGCTCAGGTCCATGCCGGCCCGACCGGCGGCGTCGCGCATCTGGCCGAGCTCCTCGGCGGTCATGTCCTCGGGGCGGTGGCCGTGGATCTCGGCCGAGTTGAGGACGATGGACGTGCCGATGTGGCCGGGGCAGACGAGGTGGGCGCTGACGTGCGGCGCGTTGATGCGCAGGTCGGTGATGAGCGCCTCGGTCAGGCCACGCACCGCGAACTTGGCCGAGCTGTAGGCGGTGTGCGGCGTGAACGGACCGATCGACGCCCACAGGCCGTTGACGCTCGACGTGTTGACGATGGCGCCCTCGTCGGCGGCGACGAGGAGGGGCAGGAAGGTCCGACAGCCCAGGTAGACGCCGCCCCAGCAGATGCCGAAGGTGCGCTCCCAGGAGTCGCGCTCGTCGTTCAGGAAGCTGCCCGCACCGCCGATCCCCGCGTTGTTGAACACGAGGTGGACGTGGTCGGTGTCGTGCTCGGCCCGGACGTGGTCGCGGAACGCGAGCAGCTGGGACTCGTCGGCGACGTCGGCCACGAAGCCCGTGACCCGGGTGCCGGCGGGCGCGCCCTCGACCGCGAGCTTCTCGGTCTCGGCCATGGCGTCGGCCGACACGTCGCACATCGACACGTGGCAGCCTTCGGCGGCGAGCTGGCGCACGAGCTCGCGGCCCATGCCCGTGCCGCCGCCGGTGACGACGGCGATGCGTCCTGCGAACTGGTCCATGGTTCCCCCCGGGAGGTGCGTCGGCGCCCGGCCACTTGACCGGCCGGTCAAGAACCTAGCCCGGGATGGCGGGGCGGCGCCGGTGCCGTCGGTACGTTGCGTCGGTGACCCGGCTGCGCCCGACCACGCTGGCCCTGCTCGCCGCGGTCCTGTACGTCCCCTTCACGGTGTTCGGCTACGGGACCGACATCGACATCACGAACATCCTGCGCTCGGGCGAGTCGCTGCTCGACGGTGACTACCGCTACGCCCGGCCGCCCGGGGCGCTCCCCTACGAGGCGCTCGTCGGTGTGCTCGACCGGGTCGGGGGTTCGGTGCTCGTCAACCTCGCATCGGTCGCGATGGCGGTCGTGGTGCTCGTGTGCCTCGGGCGACTGGTGTCGGACCGGGCCGGCGACCGCGCCGGCCGCATCGCGATCGTCGTGGTCGCGACCCAACCCTGGTTCTGGGTGGCGGCCACCTCACTCGGCGACTACGTGTTCGCCCTCGGCCTGCTCCTGCTGGGCGTCGGCGCGGCGAGCGCCGAGCGGCGAGTGCTCGCCGGTCTGGCGTTCGGCACCGCCGTCGGGTTCCGGTCGGGGTCCGTGGTGCTCGTCGGGGCGTACCTGCTCGCCGAACTCCTGGGCGACCGCGACCAGCGGACCCGGATGCGCAGCGCCGCCATCACCGCGGCGTGGAGCGGCCTCGTCGCCGTCCTGTGGTTCGTCCCGCCGTGGCTCTCGGTGGGTCGCACCGCCCGCTTCCTCGACAACGAGCTGCGCACGCAGGGCATCGTCGTCCAGGTGGCGCGCTGGGGCGTGAAGAACATCGCCTTCTTCGGCGTGCTCACGATGATCGTGCTCGTCGTGCGGTCGCCGGTCGTGCTGGCGGCGCTGCGCCGTTTCCGGAGCGACCTGCTCGTGCGCTTCGCCGTGCTGGCTGCGATCGGCTCCGAGATGCTGTTCCTGCGCTTCCCGTGGAAGCCCGTGCATCTGCTGCCGATGATCGTGTGCGTCGCCGTCCTGCTCGCCCGCAACCCCGAGACGTCCAACCGGCTCGTCGGCGCCGTCGTGGTCGCCCAGCTGTCGCTCGCGTTCGTGTCGATCACCGTCGCCGAACCCGACGTCGTCGACCGGGCCACCTCGGGTCGCCTGCACGTCGGCATCACCGCCGGCGTCGTGGTCAACGACCTCGACTGCCGCCTCGACGCCCCCTTCGACGCGCCCGAGGGCCGCGACTGGCCGGATCTCGACGACCCCGAGGCCGACCGAGCCGCCATCGCGGTCTTCGCCTGCCAGGCCCGGTCGTGGCGCGCCGGCCAGGGCCCGGACGACCCCCCGCCACCCTGACCACCCCTCGTCCCATCCCCCGTTCTGGGTCCACGATCTGAGCACCCGCGCTCAGATCCGGGGCCCAGAACCCAACCTCGTGCCGGCGGTGCGGCTGGGGTCTCAGGCGTCGAGCCAGCGACCGATCTGGGCCACCGTCGTCTGCAGCGCCTGCACGGTGGGGTGGTCGGGCAGACGGTCGTGGAGCGTGGCCGCGAGGTGCTCGTAGTACCAGCGCTGGTCGGCGCCGCTGCGGGTGGTGAACCGGTCCCACAGGCCGTCGCCGAGCTCGTCGAGGTCGGCGACGATCGACGAGGCGTTGTGCAGCTTGTCGGCGGCGGCGACCTCGAGCGATCGGTCGGGCTTGCCGGCCAGCGCGGCCAGGTAGCGCTCCTTGCGGGGTCGCCAGTCCTCCTTGACCTCGCCGGCGTCGGTGTCGACCAGCGAGTCGGACAGGTCGCGGACGATGTCGGCGACGTCGTCCCCGAACCGGCGCCGGATCTCGTCGAGCCGGGCCTGCCCGCCGTGGTCCTCGGCGGTGTCGTGCAGGTAGGCCGCGGCGACCTGGACGAGGTCGCCGCCGTCCCGGGCCACGATGGCGGCGACCGGGGCGAGATGGCCCTCGAAGTACGGCAACCCGCTGCCCTTGCGGACGTCGCCGCTGTGGACGACCCGGGCGTAGGCGGCGGCGTCGGCGAGGAACGTCGCCGGGTCGGGCGTGGGGTCGTCCATCGGGCACCAGCATGCCGGGTGCGCTCCGCTGCGTGCACGGGCCGGTGGGGTCGTAGCGTTGTCGCCCGTGCGTGCCCGCTTCGCCGCCGCCGTGCTGTGCGCGGTCGCCGTCCTCGTGACGGCGGCGGGCCCGGTCGCGTCGCAGGAGCCGGGCGCGGAGCCGCCGCCCGACGCGCCGCCCGCCGCCCCGGAGACCACCACGTCGACGGCGCCGCCGAGCACGGTGGTCCTCGACGGCGGTGACATCGGCGTCATCCCACCCGGCGGCACGGCGCCGCCCGGTCCCGGTGGGCCCGAGGAGCCCGCCCCGCCTGCCGATCCGGCCGCGCCCGCCGATCCGGCCGCTCCCGGGATCGACGCGCCACCGCTGCCCCCGCCGTCGGACGAGACCCTCGAGATCCCCGAGGAGCTCCCCGTCGTGATGCTCCCCGACCCGACGCCCGGGCTGAACGCCGCGCTGGCCGCCATCGACGTGGGCCACGCCGAGGCCGCGGTCGCCGAGGTGCTGCCCGGGCTCGTCGCGGCCCGCACCGCAGTGGACGAGGCCAGCGACCGACTCGACCGGGCCGTCGTCGCCCGCGTCATCGCCGCCGAGCAGGCCGTCGCCGCCAAGGGCCTGCTCCAGTCGATGGCGGTCAACGCGCTGATGTACGGCGACCTCGCCGGTCTCGAACCCGACCTCGGCGGCCCCGACCTCGGACGGCTGCGGGACGAGACCCTGCGCGACGTCACCGCCGCCCACGTCGAGGTCGAACTCGACCTGGCCGTGGCCGCGATGGAGTTCGCGTACGACGCCGAGGCCGCGGCTGCCGACGACCTCGCCGTCGCCGTGCGCCGCCGCCACCAGGCCGAGGCCCTGGTCCTCGAACGCCGCACCGCGCTCGACGAGGCCGTCGCCCAGGCCCGCGCCGCCCGCCGCCAGCTCGGACCGGCCATCCTCGGGCGGGCCGTGCTCGGCGCCGACGCCCTCGTCGCCTGGTACCGCACCTACTACGCCGCCGACCCGCCCACGGCGCCGATCGCCGACCTGATCGACACCTACCTGCGCGTCGGCGAGGAGGAGGGCGTGGCCGGCGACATCGCGTTCGCGCAGGCGATCCTCGAGACGGGTGGGTTCACGTCCCAGCACGCCCGCAACTTCAACTTCGCCGGCATCGGCGCCTACGACTCGTGCTCGCCGGGCTGCGGGTTCCGGTTCCCGAACCTCGAGGACGGGGTCCGCGCCCACCTCCACCTGCTCCGCGCCTACGCCGACCCGGGGCTCACCTCCGCCCAGCTCGCCGCGCCCCCCGACCGGCGGGTCGCACCCGAGCGGGTCGGCGTGCGCGGCTGCTGCCCGACGTGGACCGCTCTCACCGGGGTGTGGGCGACCGACCCCAACTACGACCGCAAGGTGCTCGGCATCTACCGCCTCATGGTGGAGATCGGCCGCGCCCAGGGCTCGATCCAGCCCTGATGCCGTCCGCGGAACCGTCGGGCGACCCCGGCGAGTCGACAGGCGTGCCCGCCGTCGTCGTCGACGGTCTCGTCGTGCGACACGGTGACCTCACCGCGGTCGACGGTGTCGGCTTCACGGCCGCGGCCGGGGAGGTGCTCGCCCTCCTCGGCCCCAACGGTGCGGGCAAGACGTCGACCGTCGAGGTGCTCGAGGGCTACGCCCGCCCGGTGGCCGGAACCGTGCGGGTGCTCGGGCACGACCCGTGGTCGGAGCGGTCGGCCGTCGTCGCCCGCATCGGCGTGATGCTCCAGGACGGCGGCGTGTACCCCGGCATCCGACCACCCGAGATGCTGCGGCTGTTCGCCGCGCTCTACGACGACCCGCTCGACCCCGACGAACTGCTCGTCCTCGTCGGCCTCGACGACCGGCGATCCGTCACGTGGCGCCAGCTCTCGGGCGGCGAGCAGCAGCGCCTGTCGCTCGCCCTCGCCCTGATCGGCCGGCCCGACGTCGCCTTCCTCGACGAGCCGACCGCCGGGGTCGACGTGCGCGGCCGCCAGGTCATCCGCCGGATCGTGCGCGACCTCGCCGACCGGGGCTGCGCCGTGGTGCTGTGCACCCACGAGCTCGACGAGGCCGAGAAGCTCGCCGACCGGGTCGTCATCATCGACCGCGGGCGCGTCGTCGGGACCGGCACGCTCGACGAGCTCCGCGGCGAGACCGGGGGGCGGGTCCGCTTCTCGGCCGGCGGCGCCGTCGACGTCGCCGCCCTGGGCGCTCACCTCGGCGCCGTCTGCGTCGAGCAGTGTCAGGTGCGCGCTGTCCGGAGCCGACTCGAAGCGTGCCCAGAGGTTGTCCTCGAAGAAGAAGTCCTGCTGGTCGGGGGTCGGCGAGAGTTCCACGATTGCAGGACCGTCGTATCCGTTTTCCGGTCCGGAGTCCGGCGGCCTGGTCTTCTGGATATTGCGGGCTCATGCCTTCTGCTTGTTCACTATGAAGTCGACAACCCTCTCCGGATCCGCCGGAAAGATGTCCTTGGGTACGTTCTGTCCATCCGTCAG
>JBHIXO010000201.1:0-7923 GCA_041984725.1 Acidimicrobiales bacterium
TCATGGGCGACAACCGCGGCGCCTCCGACGACTCCCGCCGCTTCAAGGCCGTGCCCCTCGAGGACGTCGTCGGGCGGGCCTTCGTCGTCATCTGGCCGCTGTCGCAACTCGGCACGCTCTGAGGCCGGCGGCGGGTCAGGCCCGCCACTCCGACCGCCCCTCGCGGACGCCCGTGGAGCTCACGGCTCGGAGGTGGACCGGGAGTTCGACGATCGTCGCCCCGCCCGCCGGGACGCCGTGTCCGGGGCGCAGGACCACGACGACCTCGGGCAGTGACGCGAGCGCCTCGTCGCGGGCGGCGACCGACCCGTAGAAGCGGTCGTCGTGGAGCTGGTGCCACTTGTCGGCGCCCATCACGAGCACGTCGTAGCCGGCCGCGATGTCGGCGAGGAGCTGGGCGGAGGTCTGGCGGGCGCCCAGCCACGGCCGCGTGGCGGCGCGGGCCTCGATGGCGGCCAGTCGGTCGGCGACGGGGGCCTGGCGGCGGTCCTCCTTGGCCAGCGGCGTCGCCGACACGACCAGGTCGAGGACGTCGAGGCCGCACTCGACGACCGCGGCGTCGGCGATGGCGAGGTGGGCGACCGTCAGCGGGTCGAAGGACCCCGGAAACACCCCGGTGCGCGCCACGCCCGGACACTACGGTGCACGACCCCTCGTCGACCGGGGCGCCGGCGGTTCCGGGGCGGGGGAGGAGGCAGGGTCGACATGGCGCATCCCGATGTCGCGCGCGAGCAGGAGCACCTCGATCGCGCCGTGCGTGCCCTCACCGACATGGCCGGGCGCACCGGACGGGCGCTGGCCGGTGTCGAGTCGGCCGCGACCGAGGCCGACAGCGAGGTCGCCCGCTTCCACCTGCGCCGGCGCCTCGAGTCCCTCGACGCCGGCGACGCCGTCCTCGCGTTCGGGCGCATCGACGAGGCCGCCGACCGCTGGTACGTCGGCCGCCGTCACGTCGAGGACGACGCCGGCGACCCGCTGGTCGTCGACTGGCGGGCACCGGTGTCGATCCCCTTCTACCGGGCGACCGCCCACGACCCGCTCGGGCTCGACCGGCGCCGGCGCTTCCTCGCCGAGGGTCCGGCGATCGTCGACATCCTCGAGGAGGACTTCGCCGATCCCGACGGCGCCCTCGTCTCCGGCGGTGTGCCCGACCCCCTCCTCGCCGAGCTCGAGCGGGCCCGCACCGGGTCGATGCGCGACATCGTTGCGACGATCGCCGCCGAGCAGGACGAGATCATCCGGGCGCCGCTGGGCCGGCTCCTGATCGTGCAGGGCGGCCCGGGCACCGGCAAGACCGCGGTCGCGCTCCACCGAGCCGCGTACCTGCTGTTCGAACACCGGCTCCGCCTCCTCGAACGCGGCGTGCTCGTCGTGGGCCCCAACCAGCGATTCCTGCGCTACGTGGCCGACGTGCTGCCGAGCCTCGGCGAGACCGCCGTGCGCCAGACCACGATCGAGGGGCTGCGCCCGCCGTCGGTGCGCCTCGACGAGGGCGCCGCCGTCGACCCGGCCCGGGGGTCGCTGCTCGGCGACCTGCGCATGGTCGCCGTGATCGACGCCGCGGTGCGGGCCACGGTCCGGATCCCGACCGAGGAGGCCGCCGTCAGCACCGCCTGGGGCGTCGTGCGGATCCGGCCCGACGAGGTCGCCGCCGCGGTCGACGACATCCACGCCCGTGGCGTACCGCACAAGGTCGGCAAGGAGGCGCTGCGCAACCAGCTCCTGCACCGGGCCTACGAGCTGCACGAACAGTCGGCCGAGACCCCGGCACTGAAGGCGAACTTCCTCGCCGCCGCCCGGGCCGACGCCGGCGTGCGGGCGGTGCTCGACCGCATCTGGCCGACCGCATCGGCGCCGGCGCTCGTCCAGCGCCTGCTGCGCAGCCGGGCGGCGCGCCGCGCCGGGGCCGGCGTGCTCGACGCGACCGAGCTCGACCTGCTGGCGAGGGACGTGCCCGGCAAGGTCGCCGACGTGCGCTGGCACCCGAGCGAGATCCCGCTGCTCGACGAGGCCGAGCAGCGGATCCAGGGCACCCGCACGACGTACGGCCACGTCATCGTCGACGAGGCCCAGGACCTGTCGGCGCTGGCGCTGCGGATGCTGGGCCGGCGGGCCGAGGACGGGTCGGCGACCGTCGTCGGCGACCTCGCCCAGGCGACCACGGCCTGGAGCCAGCGGTCCTGGGACGACGTGGTCGGCGCGCTCGGGATCGGCCACCACCGCTACGAGGAACTCACCGTCGGCTACCGCACGCCCGCCCCGATCCTCGACCTCGCCAACCGGCTGTTGCCCGACGCCGCCCCCGACGTCACCCCGGCCCGCTCCATCCGCGAGACCGGCGAGGAGCCCGAGTTGCGGGCGGTGGCCGGTCCCGACGAGGTCGCGGCTGCGGTCCGCGCCGTGGTCGACGAGGAGGCCGGACGGCCCGGCACCCTCGCCGTCGTCGCACCGGCATCCCTGGTCGGCGCCCTGGGCGAGGCCGCCGGCACCGGTCCCGTCCTCACGCCGCTCGAGGTCAAGGGCCTGGAGTTCGACGTCGTCGTCGTGGTCGAGCCGGCGGCGATCGTGCGGGCCGAGCCGGCCGGCGCCCGGGCGCTGTTCGTGGCGTTGAGCCGCCCGACCCGGCGGCTCGTCGTCGTGCACGCCGAACCCCTACCGGCCGCGATCAGCCCGCCCGGGTGATCGCGTCGACCATGCGGTCGACGTGGTCGGAGTAGACGGCGTCGACCCCGGCGGCCAGCAGCTGGTCGAGCTCGCGAGGGAGTTGCGCGTCCCACCCGAAGCACTCGACGCCGAAGCGGTGCACCAGCGTCGCCAGGCCCGCGGTCCAGTCCGAGCGGTGCATGTTCAGGGCGTCGATGCCCGCGCTGCGCAGGTCCATCGCCCGCCGCTCGGGGCCCTGCTTCAGCTTGGCCAGTCGGGTCGAGTCGACGAGCCGGACCGCCTCGTCGGCCGTCCGCCAGCCCGCGACCACCTCCCAGTCGGGGTGGCACAGCCAGAGCTGCTCGACGGCGCCGGCGTCCCGGGCCGCGCCCAGCGTCGCCTCGAAGGCGGCGGCGTCCTTGACGTCGAGCGACAGGGGCAGCGCCGTGCCGCACCGGTCGTAGAGCTCGGCGAGCGACGGGATGTGGGTGGGGAGCGCCGACCGGGGCAGGTCGCCGATGGCCCGGCGACGCAGTCCGGTGCGCACGACACCGTCGTGGTCGAGCACGGCGACGCCGTCGGCGGTGACCCACACGTCGCTCTCCAGGCCGGTCGCCCCGAGCCGGACGGCCAGTTCGAAGGCCTCCAGGGTGTTCTCGGGGGCGTGGGCCCGGGCCCCGCGATGGGCGAACCCGATGGGTGGGATCCGCATCCGGGGACTCTGGGGACGGCGGCCCGAGGTCGGATCGGCCATGGGGCCAGCCAAGCAGCCCCGGAGGAATTCGCAGGAATCCCTCAAGTGCCCCCACCCGCCCGCCGATGGAAGACGTTGCACGGAGAGGGATCCGGGAGGACGATTGTGGCAACACGCATCCGGGCGAGCTGTGGTGACTGCGGCGACGTCGAGCTCCGCGTCGACGACGTTCACGTTCGCGTGTGCGAGGACGACAACGCCGGCACCTACGTGTTCCGGTGCCCCCGCTGCACGATGGCGGTGGTGAAGGAGGCCGAGCCCCGGGTCGTCGACCTGTTGGTCGCCTCCGGCGTCGAGCTCACGCACTGGTCGCTGCCCGCCGAGCTGCGGGAACGGCGCAACGGTCCCGCCTTCACCCACGACGACCTGCTCGACTTCCACCACCTCCTCGACAACGAGGAGTGGATCGAGTCGCTGCTCGGCTCCACCGACGGCACGGCCTGAGCACGACCTGAACCGGGTCTGAACGCACCGGCGCCGCTCGACCCGAGGGCAGGACCGGCGGAGGCCGTCGGTACACTGCCCGGCGATGTTCAACGTCGGCGGCATGGAACTGGTCGTGATCGGCCTGGTCGCCCTCGTCGTCCTCGGGCCCGACAAGCTGCCCGGCGCGCTCCGCCAGATGGGCTCGGTCATCGGAGAGGTGCGGCGCATCTCGCAGGGCTTCCGGACCGATCTGCAGTCCGCCCTCGACGACGCCGAGCGTCAGGCCGAGTCCGAGAAACGCGCCGCGGCGGCGGCGACCGCCGCCGCGCCGGCCCAGGCGCCCGGTGCCCCGGACCCGAAGGCGGCCATGGAGGCGGCCCGCCGCGAGCTCGACGCCATCGAGGCCCGCGAGCCGTCCCCGGCCCCCGAACCGCGTGCCACCGAGCCCCGCCCCGGGCCATCCGGGCGGGCCGACCGCACCGAATCCCCCCGTGTGGCACCCACGACGACCCGGCGGCGGCGCGAGCCGCTCCGCAGCCCCACCCGCCCCGAGACCGACGACTGATCCGTCTCCGGCGACGCGCGCCGCGACCGTGACCTCCCTGCCATGACCACGAACGAGAACACGCTCGACTCCGGGCGGATGAGCATGCTCGAGCACCTCGCCGAGCTGCGCGACCGCATCGTGAAGTGCGCGGCCGCCATCGCGATCGGCGCCGTCATCGCCTGGTTCCTCTACCCGCAGATCTTCGACGTCCTCGTCGACCCGTACTGCGACCTCCAGGGCGTCGGCCTCGACGACTGCCGCCTGCTGCAGACCGAGCCGCTCGAGGCGTTCTCGCTCCGCCTCAAGATCGCGGGCTACGGCGGTATCGCCCTCGCCATGCCGGTCCTGCTCTGGCAGGTCTGGCAGTTCGTGACCCCGGGCCTGTACGCCCACGAGAAGAAGTGGGCCTACCCCTTCGTCGGCTCGGCCCTGGTGCTGTTCGCGCTCGGCGCCGGCCTGGCCTTCTACTCGCTGACCCCGGCCCTCGAGTTCCTCGTCGACGTCGGCGGCGACGGGCTCACCCAGGCCTTCCGTCCGGCCCCGTACTTCGAGCTGATCACCTACATGATGCTGGCGTTCGGGGTGGGCTTCCAGTTCCCGATCGTGCTGCTGTTCCTGCAGTTGGCCGGCATCGTCGAGGCCCAGACGCTGCGCAACGTGCGGCGCTTCGCGCTCGTCGGGATCCTCGCCCTCGTGGCCGTCATCACCCCGTCGGGCGACCCCTACACCCTCGCCATCCTCTCGATCCCGATGTACATCTTCTACGAGGGCTCGATCGTCATCGGCACGCTGCTCACCCGCCGGAAGGGCTCGGAGGAGCGGGCGGCGCGGTGACCCCGTCGCCCCCGTCCGGCCCGCCACTGGGTCCGCACCGGCTGGCGCTGCGGGCGTCCTACGGGTTCGCCCTCGACGACTTCCAGGAGGCGGCGGCCCGGTCGCTCGACGCCGGCCGGTCCGTGCTGGTCGCGGCCCCCACCGGCTCGGGCAAGACGGTCGTGGCCGACGACGCCGTCGCCGACGCGCTCGATCGCGGCCTGCGTGCCTTCTACACGACCCCGATCAAGGCGCTGTCGAACCAGAAGTTCGGCGACCTCCGCGACCGCTACGGCGCCGGCACCGTCGGGCTCCTCACCGGCGACAACACGATCGACGGCGATGCCCCGATCGTGGTCATGACCACCGAGGTGCTGCGGAACATGATCTACGCGGCCCGGCCCCTCGACGACCTCGCCGTCGTCGTCCTCGACGAGGTCCACTACCTGCAGGACTCGTTCCGGGGGCCCGTGTGGGAGGAGGTGATCGTCCACCTGCCCGAGCACGTGCAGCTGGTGTGCCTCTCCGCCACGGTCTCGAACGCCGACGACATCGGGGCGTGGCTCTCCACGGTGCGGGGCCCGACCGACGTGGTCGTCGAGTCGCGCCGCCCGGTCGAGCTCGCCAACACGTACCTCGTCGGCGACCGGTCCGCGGAACGGGTCCACTGGATCGACGCCCTCGTCGACGGCGACCCCAATCCCGAGGGCCAGCGCTTCGACACCGACCGCTCGGCGGGGGGCCGCGGGGGACGGGGCGGCCGGGGCGGACGGGGGCGCGGTCGCCCTGCCCGGCGCTGGTACACGCCGCAGCGCCTCGAGGTCGTCGACCACCTCGGCGACCACGACCTCCTGCCCGCGATCGTGTTCATCTTCAGCCGGGCGGCGTGCGACGACGCCGTGCGCGACTGCCTCGACGCCGGCATCCGCCTCACCACGGCCGAGGAGCGGACGCGCATCCGCGAGATCGTCGACGAGCACCTCGCCGTGCTCGACGCCGCCGACCTGCGGGCCCTCCGCGCCGAGCGCTGGCAGGCCGGCCTCGACGCCGGGTTCGCCGCGCACCACGCCGGCCACGTGCCGCCGTTCAAGGAGGCCGTCGAGGCGTGCTTCGTCGAGGGGCTCGTCAAGGTCGTGTTCGCCACCGAGACCCTCGCCCTCGGCATCAACATGCCTGCCCGCGCCGTCGTCATCGAGCGCCTGACCAAGTTCAACGGCGAGCGCCGCGAGCAGCTCACCCCGGCCCAGTACACCCAGCTCACCGGGCGGGCCGGCCGGCGGGGGATCGACGACCACGGCACGGCGGTCGTGCTCTGGTCGCCGTTCGTGTCCTTCGGGACGGTGGCCGGGCTCGCCGGCAGCCGCAGCTTCGTCCTGCGCTCGTCGTTCCGGCCCACCTACAACATGGCGGTCAACCTCATCCGGCGCCACGAGCCCGACGAGGCCCGCCGCCTGCTCAACCTCTCCCTCGCCCAGTACCAGGCCGACCGCGACGTCGTGGTCCTCGAACGCCGGCTCACGAAGCGGCGGCGCGCCCACGCCGAGGCCCAGGACGCCGCCCGGTGCGAGCGGGGCGACGTCGCCGCCTACCGGACGCTGCTGCGGACCCGGGGCGGCGGCCCGAGCGCCGAGGGCGACGACGTCGCCGCCGCGCTGGCCGCCCTTTCCCCGGGCGACGTGATCCTCCTCGACGGCGAGCGGGCCGCCGTGCTGTCCGTCGCCTTCCGGGGCGGCGGCGTGCGGATGAAGGCGGTGACGCCCGACCACGAGGTGCGCCTGGTCGAGCCCGACGACCTCGACGGCGCCCCCGAGCGGGTGGCCGCCGTCGAGCTGCCGACGCCGTACCAACCCGACGACGCCGCCTTCCGAGCCGAGCTCGTCGGGCGGCTCGCCCGCATCCGGGTGCGCCGTCCCCGCAACCAGTCCGGCGGCGGACGCGCGCCCGTCGGGGCCGCGGCCGAGCACCCCGTCGCAGCGTGCCCCGACGCGACGCGGCACGTGCGCGCCCTCGACCGCGCCGAACGTCTCCAGCGGGAGGTCGACGACCTCGCCGGCCGCATCGACCGGCGCACGAGCACGCTCGCCCGCGAGTTCGAGCGCGTCCTCGAGGTCCTCGACGCGTTCGAGCACGTCGACGGTTGGGCGCTCACCGACCGCGGTCGCCTGCTGGCCGCCATCTACCACGAGTCCGACCTCGTCGTCGCCGAGGCGATCGCCGCCGGGTGCTTCGACGGGCTGACCGCGCCCGAGCTCGCCGCCGTCGCCAGTTCGCTCGTCTACGAGCACCGGGCACCCGGCCCGCCGCCCCCGCCGACCTACCCGACGGCCGAGGTCCGGGAGCGCTGCGGGCGGATCGCCGGCATCGTCCGGCGGGTCAACGCCGCCGAGGAGCGCGCCGGGCTGCCGTGGAGCCGGGGCGCCGACGCCGGCTTCGCCGCCATCGCCCACGCGTGGTGCCGTGGGGTCGGGCTCGCCGGCGTGCTCGACGACCCCGGCGTCGAGGTCACCGGCGGCGATTTCGTCCGGGTCGTGCGCCAGCTGCTCGACCTCGTCCGCCAGCTCGCCCAGATCGCCCCCGACCCCGTCACCCGGACCGTCGCCCGCCAGGCCGTCGGGGCGCTGGAGCGGGGCGTCGTCGCGGCCACGGTCGACCCCGACCCGGACCTCGATCCCGATCCCGACCTCGATCCCACGGGCGGGTCGGCGCCGTGACGATCGAGAAGGGCGAACCCTGGGGTCAC